>DASTSX010000067.1:0-6893 GCA_035760455.1 Gemmatimonadaceae bacterium
TTCAGCCAGGAGGCGTCGCTCGAGGGGAAGCTGTACGTGCTGCGCCGGCTCGTGCTCGCGGCCGAGGGCGGCGTGGGGCGCGATGGGCTGTCGGCCGGGGGCTCGTCGGAGTACACGACCGCGCGGGTGGGGATCGGAATCAGGTATTGATTGCGCGGGTGCGCGGGTGCGCGATGCGCGATGCGCAACGGCCTCGGGACGCTCCTGCCTCCCGAGGCCGTTGTCGTTACGCACCCGCGCACCCGCGCACCCGCGCTACCTCCTCACATACTTCTTCGAAAACCCGTTCCTCGTGTTCGTCACCGTGAACGATCCGTCCGCGCGCGCCGAGATCTTGATGTAGTGTGCCGGTGCGTGCTCCTGGTTGCCGCCGCCTCGCTGCCCTGGCGCCGCGGTGAGGACGCCCGCGATCGCCGACGCGCTGTCGACGTTGGCGATGAACGCACCCGGGCTGTTGTGCTCGATGCCCGAGGCGTACGACCAGTGCAGCGTCCAGACGTCCTCGAGGCCGGGTGAGGTGCGGAGAATCTGGAACGCCACCGGTGCGCCGCCCTTCGTCGCGCCGTTCTGCATCACGGCGACGCGCGGACGCACGGAGTGGACGAGCTGGGGCGAGCCCGACGACTCGAGCCCGTGGTGGGTGACCATGTAGAGGTCGACCGGCCCGATCATGTTCCGCGGGCAGACGAGGTCGTGCTCGTTGTTCCAGAGCAGATCGCCGAGGTCGAGGACGCGGAAGCGGCCGAAGGTGATGACGCTTCCGACCGACTGCGAGTTGTCGTCGGGGCGCGCCGGATCCGGCTTGCGCTCGAACGTCGCGCACGTGGCGGCGTTCGTCGCGCCGGCGCCGGCCAGCGGCGATGCGATCGACGTTCCTGCCGACTGCACGATGCGCCAGTCGAGTCCCGCGACGGCGATGCGGTCGCCCGGCTTCGCGACGGTGTGCTTCGCCTTCGCCAGGAGCGAGTCGTACGCGGCGCGGAAGCCGGTGACCTGCTCCGGATTCTCGACGTTGGGGCCGTGATCGACGAAGTGTGCGATCGGGATGCGCTGCGCGAGCGCCGCGAGCCCGCCGACGTGGTCGCGGTGGTAGTGCGTGCTGATGAGGTGGTCGATCCGCTTCACCCCGGCGGCGGCGAGCATCGCCATGATGCGGTCGCCGTCGCGCGCGCCGGGGTTGCCGGTGTCGATCAGCACGGTCTCGCCCGACGGCGCCACGTACAGCGCCGCCTTCCCGCCCTCGGTGTCGGCGACGTAGATGTCGAGCGTGCGCACCGGCGCAGACGCGCGCTGCGCATCGGCGGCGCGCGGGGCGACGACGATCGAGAGGGCGAAAGCGATCAGGAGCGGGTTGCGGAAGCGCATGGCGTGTCGGCTGGGTGATGGTGGCGACAATGTACGCAACGACGGATCTCGGGTCGCGCCCGGGATGGTTCGAGTGGCGTCTCAACGGCGCGAACCCGGATCTCCCGGATGACACCGACGACGCGGATCTGTTCGTCTCGGGTGGAGAGATCCGTGCACCCCAGCCGGCAAGGCTCGGCGTCGTGGATGGAGCGGAGTGCTCCGCCGGTCTGAGCGTCCCGACCCCGGAGAGGACCCGATTCCGGTCATCGGCCGTTCAGATCCGGCGGTTTCCGCGTCCGCGTCGTCGGCCGCTGGCGCGGGACCGGCGCCCGCTGCACACTCCACGGATGAGCCCCACCCAGCAGGCGCCGCGCACCGGGCGGCGCGCCACGTACTCCCCGCGGTCGGATCGCCAGCCCTCGCCCGCCGCCGCACTCCCCGCGGCCGTCCCGACCGCGCACAGCACCGAGACGGGGCGCACCTATCGGCTCGACGGGCTGATCGGCAAGGGTGGGTTCGGCGAGGTCTACCTCGCCACCCCGTCGCCGGCCAACGGCTTCCCCGAGCGCGTCTGCGTGAAGATCAGCGATCGCCTCTCGGGGTGGCTGCGCGAGGCGTACTTCGCCGAGCTGCTCGCGCGCGAGCCGCGCGCGCTGCGCGTGTACGATCGCTTCCCCGAGGTCGCGCACGGACAGATGCGCTACTGCCTCGCCATGGAGTACGCCGAGCACGGTGACCTCGGCGCGTGGCTCGAGCGGGAGGGCGCGCAGACGGAGCGGTTCGTCCGGCGCGAGCTGGCGGCGATCGCCGGCGCCCTCGATGCGCTGCACCGAGGGCAGGCGATGCACCGCGACCTCACCCCGTTCAACGTCTTCGTCTGCGCCGGCAACGAGCTCAAGCTCGGCGACTTCGGGATCGCGACGCACCAGATCAACTCGCGCGGGGTCACGGCCGACTCGTTCAACCTGTTCCACGTGCCGAACGAGATCGCCTGGGGGAAGGTGCGCCGGTGGCAGAAGCGCGACGACGTCTATCAGATCGGCCTGCTCGCCGCGATGCTGCTGCGCGGCGACATCAAGAGCCCGATGCGGAGCAAGGACGTGCGCAACCTGCCGTGCAGCGACCACCTGAAGGAGGTGATCCACTGCTGCCTCGGCTCGCGCGGCAAGCGCTACGAGTCGGCGAAGGACTTGATCGCGGCGCTGCGCACCAGACCGAAGGAGCCGCGCATGGGACGCGTCACGAGCCTCGCCGGCAAGCGCGTCTCGTTCACCGGATTCCTCGTGCGGCCGCGCGACGACGCGAAGAAGGCGGCCAAGAAGGCGGGTGCGACGGTGCAATCCAAACCGGGGAAGACGACCGACATCCTCGTGCGCGGGCGGCCGAACGCGCTGCAGATCGCCGGCCGCGATGGTGGCTCCAAGCTGATCGAGGTCCGGCGTCTCGCGGCGCAGGGCCACAAGGTGACGGTCATCGACGAGCGGCAGTTCTGGCGGCTCGCCAGCCCGCCGACGCGAGCGCGCGCGAAGCGGTGATCGTCTCTCCCTCCGATATGAGACCGACGATGCGATTCACACGATCGACCGCCCGACTTTTCGCCACGCTGGTCGCGCTCGCCCCACTCGCTCCCGCGGCACTCGCGGCCCAGGGCACACCGGCCGCGGGCGCCCGCGGCACCGTCGCCTTCGTGGACGTGAGCGTGATCCCGATGACCGGCTCGGGCGCGCCGGTGCTGCCGAACCGCACCGTGATCGTGCGGGACGGCCGCATCGCGCAGATCGGCACGGCGGGCAGCCTCACGCCGCCCGCGGGCGCGACGGTGGTCCAGGGCCGCGGCAAGTATCTGATCCCCGGACTCGCCGAGATGCACGCGCACCTGCCGGGCGCGAACGCTCCCGCGCAGCTGGCGAACGACATCCTCTTCCTCTACGTCGCCAACGGCATCACGACGATCCGCGGCATGCTCGGCGCGCCGAACCAGCTCGACCTCCGTCGGCAGACGGCGTCGGGCGAGCTGCTCGGGCCGACGATCCTCGTCGGCGCGCCGTCGCTGAACGCGAACTCGGCCCCCGATCCGGAGACCGCCGCGCGCGTCGTGCGCGCACACAAGGCGGCGGGCTACGACTTCCTCAAGCTCCACCCGGGGCTGAGCCGGCCGGTGTTCGACGCGATCACCACGACGGCGCGCGACGTCGGCATCACCTACGCCGGCCACGTCTCGGCGGACGTCGGCATCACGCACGCGCTCGCGTCGAAGCAGTCCACCGTCGATCACATCGACGGCTACCTCGAGCACGCGGCGGGTGCGGCGAGCGGCAACGTCGGCACCGGCGGCGCGGCAGCGCGCGTGCTCGGCGGGGCCGACAGCGCGAAGATCCACGCCCTCGCCGTGGCGACGCGCGACGCCGACGCGTGGGTGGTGCCGACGGAGTACCTGTGGGAGAACTTCTTCTCCGGCCGCACCGCGGAGGAGTTCCAGCGGCTCCCCGAGATGCGCTACATCCCGCGCAGCATGTGGAACGGCTGGGCGAACATGGCGCGCCAGTTCGGCGATGGGGTGCAGTCGTCGAATCTGACCGCCGCCGAGAAGGCGCGGTTCGTCGCGGCACGGCGGCTGATGCTGCGCGAGCTCGCGCGCAACGGGAACCGCATCCTGATGGGCACCGATTCGCCGCAGATGATGAACGTGCCCGGCTTCGCGCTGCAGCACGAGATCCGCGCGATGCGCGACGCCGGGCTCACGCCGCTGCAGATCCTCGAGAGCGGCACGCGCAACGTGTCGCAGTACGTGGACCGCTGGCTCAAGGGCGACGCGCGGTTCGGCACGATCGCCCCAGGACAGCGCGCCGACCTCGTGCTGCTCGACGGCGATCCGCTGGCGAACCTCGACAACCTCGAGCGGCGCTCGGGCGTGATGGTGCGCGGGCGGTGGGTGCCGGCGGAGGAGATCCGGCGGGGGCTGGAGCAGGTCGCGGCGCGGTACGTGGAATAGCGGGTGCGCGATGCGCGCTGCGGGACTTCCTCGGGAAGCTTCTGCTTCTCGAGGCCGTTGTCCGGTGACTGGCTCCGCTGCCTCCGCGAGCACCTGCGGCACTGGTAGTCTCCCCGTCACTCGTCCAACGATGACCTGCCCTCTCGCTCCGAACGGCCGGACCGCGCGCGTGGGCCAGCGCCCGCTCGTCGCTGCGCTGTCGCTCGCCGGCGTCCTCCTCGGCTGCACGACCGGCACCCGGTCGGCCGTCTCGGGCGCGGGAGCGCGGGGCACGTGGGAGCGCACCGAGCACTCGCTCGCGTGGAAGGTCGGCGACTCGACTCGCTGGCGCTTCTCCTTCGATCCGAAGGCGGGGAAGCCGTACTTCCATCCGGTGTCGGCCGCGAGCGGGCCGAGCCTCACGAACTTCAAGCCGGAGGACCATCCCTGGCACTACGCGCTGTGGTTCTCCTGGAAGTACGTGAACGGCGTGAACTACTGGGAGGAGAACCGCGTGAGCGGCCAGGCCGCGGGGGCGACGCGGTGGAGCGCGCCCACGATCGACGCGCGGCCCGACGGGAGCGCGCGCATCGCGCTGCGGCTCACCTACGCGCGGCCGACGGGCGAGGTGGATCTCACCGAGTCCCGCGTGCTCGAGGTGTCGGCGCCATCGGCCGACGGGAGCTACACGATCGACTGGCGCATGCGGTTCACCGCGGGGAAGGACGGCGCGGTGCTCGACCGCACGCCGATGCCCGGCGAGCCGAACGGCGTGATCAACGGCGGCTATGCGGGGCTGAGCGCGCGCCTCGCCGCGTCGCCCGCCACGATGACGGTGATGAGCACCGAGGGACCAGTCACCGAGTTCCGCGGCGAGCGCGCGCGGCCCAACGCCGCGGCGGTGGCCGGCAACTTCACGCTCGACGGTCGCGACGTCGGGGGCTTCGCCATCCTCAGCGACCCGTCGAACATCCGCGAGCAGGCGCCCTGGTACATCATCGACAACAAGCGCGACTTCCGCTTCATCTGCGCGGCGATCCTCGCCCCGGCGGTGCGCTCCATCCCGGCGAACGGCGCGCTGACGCTGAGGTACCGGGTGGCGATCAAGGGATCGGCGTGGACGCAGGCGGAGCTGCGCTCCGCGGTTAGTCGGTTCCTCACACGATCCCCGCCAGCGCGAACGTGAGCCCGAGCGCCACGACAGATATGATCGTCTCGCACACCGTCCACGTCCGGAACGTCTGCGGCACGGTGAGTCCGAAGTACTCCTGCACGAGCCAGAAGCCGCCGTCGTTCACGTGCGAGAGGATGAGCGAGCCCGCGCCCGTGGCCAGCACCATCAGCTCCGGCGAGACGCCACCCGCCTTCGCGACGATCGGCGCGACGATGCCGCACGCCGTCGTCATCGCCACCGTCGCCGAGCCCGTCGCGACGCGGATCAGCGCGGCGACCAGCCAGCCGAGCAGCAGCGGCGACACGCTCGCCCCCATCGCGACGTCCACCACCGCGCCGGAGATGCCGCTGTCCATCAGGATACGGCCGAATCCAGCACCTGCTCCCACGACGAGCGTCACCCCCGCGATCGGGCCGAGGCACTCGTTGGTGAACTTGAGGATCGCGGCGCGATCGAAGCCGCGCGCGGCGCCGAGCGTCCAGAAGCTCACGAGCAGCGCGATGAGCAGCGAGACCACCGAGTTCCCGGCCAGCCGCAGCAGGTCGTTGGCGAGCGACGTGCGCGGCGCGAACAGGTCGGCCCAGCTCCCGAGCAGCATCAGCGCCACCGGCAGCAGGATCGTGAACAGCGTGATGCCGAACCCGGGCAGGTCGCGCGGCTTGCCCTGCTCCGCCATCTCCTCCATCAGCGGGTTGTTCGGGTCGGGCACGACGTAGCGCGACACGAGCTTCGCGAACAGCGGACCGGCCAGCGCCGCCGTCGGCACGCCGACGAGGAGCGCGTAGACGATCGTGCGTCCGATGTCGGCGCCGTACGCCGTCACGGCGAGGAGCGCCGCCGGGTGTGGCGGCACGAGCCCGTGCACGACGCTCAGCCCCGCGACCATCGGGATGCCGACGAGGACCATGTTCGTCCCCGTGCGCTTTGCCACGGTGAACGCGATCGGGACGAGCAGCACGAACCCGACCTCGAAGAACACCGGGATGCCGACGATGAACGCGATGACGGCCATCGCCCAGTGCACGCGCTTCTCGCCGAACGCCGCGATCACGGTGTGCGCGATCCGCTCCGCGCCGCCGCTCTCCGCCATCATCTTGCCGAGCATCGTCCCGAGCGCGACGACGAGCGCGATGTGGCCGAGCGTGTTGCCGACGCCCGCCTCGAACGCCTTGACGATGCCGCCCATCGGCATGCCGACGGCGATGCCGAGGGCGAGCGACACGACGACGAGCGTGACGAACGGATTGAGCTTGAACCGCGCGATCAGCACGACGAGCGCGACGATCGCCACGGCGGCGTAGACGAGCAGCAGCGGACCCTGGATCATGCGGGGATGTGGGTGCGGGGGTGCGGGGAGGAAGCCCCGGCTCGGGCGAGGCGCGTAAAGCTCCTACCCTCCGC
>DASTSX010000068.1:0-5843 GCA_035760455.1 Gemmatimonadaceae bacterium
AGCGCGAGGCGCGTGCGGCGCGTGACGAGTACATCCGCATGCTCGACAAGATCCACGAGGCGCGGCTCGACGCCAACGTCTCGGTCAAGCTCACGGCGATGGGACTCGACATCGACCACGAGCTCTGCGTCGCCGTCATGCAGGACATCCTGGCGCGCGCCCAGCAGTACGACAGCTTCGTGCGGATCGACATGGAGGCCAGCGCCTACACCGACGTCACGCTCAAGATGTTCGAGGAGCGGTTCTATCCGGCCTACAAGGCCAATGTCGGCGTGGTGCTCCAGAGCTACCTCTATCGCACCTTCGCCGACGTCGAGCACATGAACGCGCTCCGGGCGCGCGTCCGCATCTGCAAGGGTGCGTACAAGGAGCCCCCGTCGGTGGCGTATCCGGAGTAGAAGGACGTCGACGCGAACTACGTGAAGTGCATGCGCGAGCTGATGCTCAAGGGCAACTACCCGGGCATCGCCACGCACGATCCGGCGATGATCAACGAGGCCAAGCGGTGGGCGAAGGAGCAGCGGATCGACAAGGACCGCTTCGAGTTCCAGATGCTCTACGGCATCCGGCGCGACCTCCAGCAGTCCCTCGTGAAAGAGGGGTACCGCATGCGCGTGTACGTCCCATTCGGCACACAGTGGTATCCGTACCTGATGCGTCGCCTCGCCGAGCGTCCGGCGAACGTCGCGTTCATCACGGGCAACGTGATCCGCGAAGTCCTGCACGTGGGACGTTGAGCGTCCGCCGATGCCTGGCCAGCACCTTCCCGCCGATCACAGTCGTGGCGACGCCAACACCATCGGCGGCTACGCGGCGGTGCACGGACGCCCCGCGGCGTTCGAGGGGCCGGATGGACTGTCCTACAGCGTCGAGATCGTGACGACGCCCACCGGCCATCCCGAGCGGGCATGGGGCGCCTACCTGCTCTTCGTGCAGTGGGCCCGAGTAGGCGGGACGTCGCCGAGCGGTCACGTCGAGACGGACTTCCTCGCCGAAGCGGACTCGGAGGACGATGCGCGCGCGGTCGTCGCTGCGATGACCCTCGCTGAGGTACGCGCCGCGCTGCACGCGGCGGTGACCGAGCGCGCGGGCGGCGCTCCCATACGCCGGTGGTGGGACGCGATGCGCGACGAAGGTAGCGGCCCCGACGCGACGGGCGCCGCGGAATGACGCGGCCGGAGTCGGAGTCGCCGGAACGCCGCGAGCGCGGCATCGTGCTGAGCGGAACCGGAGGCGTCTGGCGCGTCCGCCGCGAGGACGGCTCCGTGATCGAAGCGTCGCTCCGCGGCCGCGTGAAGAAGTCGAACGCCGGCCGTCGCGCCGACGGCTCGCTGCGCCGCGACACCGTCGCGTCCGCGGCCGAGACGCTCAAGCTCGCCGTCGGCGATCACGTGCTGCTCGAGCACGAGCCGGCCAGCGGCGCGTGGGCGATCGGAGAGATCCTTCCGCGGCGCTCGCGCCTCGCGCGTCGCGTGCCCGGAGGGGGACAGGGCGAGCGCATCGTGACGGCCAACGTCGATCAGGTCGTCGTCGTCTTCGCCGCCGCGAACCCGGAGCCGCACCCGCGCATGCTCGACCGCTTTCTCGTGATCGCCGAGGCGAACGAGCTCGCGGCGCGCATCGTGATCAACAAGGTGGAGCTGGTGGGCGGGCCCGGCGCCGCGCGCGACCGCTGGATCGACTACGAGCGCGCCGGCTACCCGGTGCACTACACCAGCGCCAAGCGCGGTGAGGGGATCGATGCGCTGCACGGAGCGCTCGCGGGCGTCGTGAGCGTGCTCACCGGCCCGTCGGGGGTCGGGAAGTCATCGCTGCTGAATTCGATGTTCCCCGGGCTCGACCTGCGCGTGGGCGAGGTGAGCGAGTCGGTGAACAAGGGTCGGCACACTACGGTCGGTGCCTATCTCCATCCCCTGCCGGGCGCGGAGGGCGGCTACGTCGCCGACACACCGGGGCTACGCGAGATCGGCATGTGGGGACTCTCACCCGACTCGCTCGACATCTGCTTCCCGGAGCTGCGCCCCTATCTGGACCATTGTCGCTTCGGCGACTGCCGCCACACCGTCGAGCCGGAATGCGCCGTGCGCGCCGCGGTGGAGGCGGGCGAGGTGAGCGCGGCGCGGTACGAGAGCTTTCTGAAGCTGAGGGGGGAGTTGGAGGGAGAGTGACGGGCGCGGGCGCGCGGGTGTGAAAACGGCCTCGGGAAGCAGCTGCCTCCCGAGGCTGTTGCGCATCCCGCACCCGCGCATCGCGCACCGCGCTCTACCAACTCCCCCTCTCGCCCGCCACCTCGATCACCTTCGCGATCCGCTCCGCGGCGTGACGCCAGTTCGTCTGCACGGCGACCTGGGCCTCGTCCGCGTCCCCGGACTCGATCGCCTCGATGATCGCGTCGTGCTCGGCCACCGATGCACGGATGTCGCTCGTGAGCATGCTGATGTACATGCGGATGTACCGCTCCGCCTGGGGCTTCACGCTGTCGTGGAGCGCGAGCAAGCGCGGGCCGGAGCTCGCCTCGACGATCTTGCGGTGCAGTCGCTCGTCGGCCTCGTACAGACTGCTGTGGTCGAGGGGGACGGCACGTCCCATCTGATGGAACGCCGTGTTCAGCGCGCGCAGATCCTTCGCGAGCGCGCGGCGTGATGCCGGCTCCAGCGCCGCCGCCCAGCGCGCGCCCAGGCCCTCCAGCTCCCCGACGATGTTGAGGAGCTCGTGCACGTCGGCACGCGTGAGCGGCGCGACGGTCAGCCGCGCCTGCTGCGCACCGGGCGCGCCGACGACGAATCCCTCCTGCTGCAATCGCTGCAGCGCTTCGCGCACGGGCGTGCGGCTGACGCCGAGCCTCGCTGCCACCTCCGTCTCCACGACGCGGCTGCCCGGCGCCAGGAGGCCCTGCACGATGAGATCGCGCAGGCGCTGGTACACCTGCTCCGGCCGCGAGCCGTGCGGCGCATCGGCGGCGGCGGAGTCCTCGGGCGATCGCGAGCCGCGGGCGAACGGCGAGGCAGGAGTCCGGCTCGTGGTGGGGGACCGGCGGGCGGGCATGGGCGGTCGGGTGATGGACAGCCAATATATACGAATCTGGATGCAGCGCGTCCAAGCCGCCCGCACGTTCGGCGAGCGTTCGGGCAGTCGCTCGACGAGCCCTGCTGGCTCTGTGCAAGGCAGCGAACGCCTGGCGTCTCCCTGGCAACCTCCAACCGAGCCAGGTCGCCATGCCCAGTCACTCCTTCCGCGCCGGCACGCTGCTGGCGCTCGCCGCCGGATCGTTGCTGCTCGATCACGCCACCGCCGACGCCCGTCGACTCGATGCGACCGTGATCGTCGGTCGCGTCACCGCCGCCGGGCGTCCCGTTGGCGGGACGATCATCAGCGTCGCGGGACGTCGGATCGCCACGCACAGCGCGAGCGACGGCCGCTACGCCCTCACGGTGACGCGTGCGGCCTCCCGCGATCGCGTCACCCTGCTCGCGCGCCACCTCGGCTACGAGCCCTGGCAGCGCGCCGTCGACCTCCAGGGCGATACGGTGCGTGTGGACATCGCGTTCGCGGCCGCGGCGACGCCGCTCGAGGACGTCGTCGTCGGCAAGGACGCGCGGGCCCGACCGGAGGCCGTGCGCGCCGACGTGCAGAGTCGCGCGCGCGAGCAGTCGGCCGTTGCACCCTCCGTGGGTGTCGTCAACGCCCCCAGCGCGACGGCGCAGCGTCGGATGATCCCGCCGAGCGCACCGAGCGCGCCGCCCGGCATCCGGCGGCCGCGCGAGCCGTGGAACACGGAGGCGTACGAGCGCATCGACGAGAATCCGTTCCGTCCGGTGAGCGTCGCCCCACTCTCCACGTTCTCCGTCGACGTCGACCGCGCGTCGTACTCGAACGTGCGCCGCTTCCTCAACCAGGGGACGCTCCCACCAAAGGACGCGGTGCGCATCGAGGAGCTGGTGAACTACTTCCCGTACGGTGACGCCAGACCGAGCGGGCATGACGTTCCGCTGCGCATCACGACCGAGGTGGCTGCCGCGCCCTGGAATCCGAGCCACGATCTCGTGCGCATCGCGCTCCGTGCACGCGAGGTCGACATGCGGCGCGCGCCGGCGGCGAACCTCGTCTTCCTCGTGGATGTGTCGGGCTCGATGCGGGGACCGGGACGTCTCCCGCTCGTGAAGCAGTCGCTCGCGCTGCTCGTCAACGAGCTGCGCGAGGAGGATCACGTCGCCATCGTCGTCTACGCCGGTGCCGCCGGGCTCGCACTGCCTTCCACGTCCGGCAGCGACAAGCAGCGCATCCTCGCTGCGCTCGAGGGCCTCGAGGCCGGCGGCTCGACGGCGGGCGGCGCGGGCATCCGCCTCGCGTACGACGTCGTGCGCAAGCACTTCATCCGCGGCGGGAACAACCGCGTCGTCCTGTGCACCGATGGCGACTTCAACGTCGGCGCGTCGAGCGATGGCGCGCTCGTCGATCTCATCGAGCAGCGCCGCACCGAGGGCGCCTTCCTCACGATCCTCGGCTACGGGATGGGAAACTACAAGGACGCGAAGATGGAGAAGCTCGCCGATGCCGGGAACGGCAACTACGGCTACATCGACGACCTGCTCGAGGCGCGCAAGATGCTCGTGAAGGAGATGGGCGGCACGCTGGTCACCGTGGCGAAGGACGTGAAGCTCCAGGTGGAGTTCAACCCGGCGCGCGTCCGCGCGTACCGACTGCTGGGCTACGAGGATCGCCTGCTGCGCGACGAAGACTTCGCGAACGACGCCAGGGATGCGGGCGACATCGGCGCCGGGCACACCGTCACCGCGCTGTACGAGATCGTGCGCACCGACGCGCCGCTCGACGTGCCGCTTCCCGAGACCAGCGCGCTGCGCTACCAGCGGCCACCCGCCGTCCGCGCGCCGGCCGACGAGCTGTTGCACGTGGCCATGCGCTACAAGGATCCCGATGGCGCCGTGAGCAGGCTCGTGACGCATCCGGTGGCGGCGCGCCGAGGCGCAACCTCCGAGTCGATGCGTTTCGCGAGCGCGGTCGCGGGCTTCGGGATGCTGCTCCGCGGCTCACCGCATGCGGGCTCGCTCAGCTGGTCGAAGGTCGTCGAGCTCGCGCGCGGCGCGCGCGGCGACGATCGCGACGGGTATCGAGCCGACTTCATCCGGCTCGCCGAGCTGGCCGGCGAGCTCTCGCACCAGCTCGCCGCGGCGCCCGCGGGGCCGCACCCGCGCGACTGATCGCGCTCGACAGGAGGTGCGGGTGCTGTCATGATTCCGCATGGCCGACTACCCGCACCTCCTCGTCGAGACGACCGCCGACGGTGTTCGCACGCTGACGCTCGATCGTGCCGACAAGCTGAACGCCGTGAACGGCGCGCTCGCCGCGTCGCTCTCCGCCGCCGTGGCCGACGCCGCGACGGCGGACGGCGTTCGGGTGGTCGTGATCACCGGCGCGGGGCGCGCGTTCTGCGCTGGGCTCGATCTCTCCGAGCCGCCGACGCTCCCGTCGGCGACGCGCGCCGAACGACTCGATCCCTACGCGTGGGTCGGCACGTGGGTGCGCACGATCGTCGCGTGCGAGAAGCCGGTCGTCGCGGCGGTGAATGGCGTCGCGGCCGGCGCCGGCTTCGGCCTCGCGCTCGCCTGCGACGTGCGACTGGTCGCCGCCTCGGCGCGCCTCACTGCGGGCTACGCGCGGCGCGGCCTGAGCCCGGACGCCGGCGTGAGCTGGATGCTGCCGCGTCACGTCGGGCTCGCGCGCGCCGGCGACATCCTGCTCACGGGGCGCGACGTCGCCGCCGCGGAGGCGGAGCGCATCGGGCTCGCGACGCGCGTCGTGCCCGATGCCGACTTCGCCGACGC
>DASTSX010000069.1:0-12518 GCA_035760455.1 Gemmatimonadaceae bacterium
CTCGCCGTCGTGCTGAACGTGAACACGATCGCCATCGCGCACTACCTCTTCCGCCACGACGTCGAGCGCGCGGCGCTCGTCGCGCGCGCGGAGGCGGTGTCCCGCGACACGTCGTTCGTGCGCGGCGCGAGCGACGTGCAGTATGCGCGGGCACGCGCGGCGCTCGATTCCCTTCGGCTCCCGATCGGCTGGGATCACATGCAGCTCGCCGGCCCCTGGCAGACGAGCCTCGTGCGCGATGCGACGGGAGCCGTGCGCGAGGTGCGCGAGCTCCGCCTCTGGCGACGCGTCGTCGAGCCGATCGTCGGCTGGCTGCTCACCGCGCTCGCCGCGATGCTCGGCGCCGCGTTCTGGTTCGATCTCCTGAACAAGGTGATGGTCGTGCGCTCCACGGTGAAGCCGCACGAGAAGAGTCCGGAGGAAGGGTCGGAGGACCGCCAGCCGAAGCCGCGGCGCACCGTGCTGGTGGATCCCGGCGCCTCCGGCTTGCCGCTGACACCCGCCCCCGGGGCGGCAGCGGCAGCGGCCACGCCTCGCGCCGGCGAGGTGGCGACGGCCGTGGCGGACGCGACGCCGCAGGACGCGGAGCTGGAGATCGATGCGTGCGACGTGAAGGTGGACGACGCCACGCCGCTGACCCAGGACGACGAGCTGCCCGCCGCGCGCGGAGGAGTCGCGTAGCATGTCGCCTCGCCTCATGTGGCTTCCCGACGTCCTCTCGGGAGCTGGTCTGAAGGTTTCGCTCGTCGACGGCTGGGAGACGCGCGGCCAGGACAGCCTGGGGCGCATCCTCGGCGTCATCTGTCACTACACCGCGACTCCCGACACTCGGCGGAACATGCCGACGCTCGATCTGCTGGTGCGCGGGCGCAGCGACCTTCCCGGGCCGCTCTCGCAGCTCGGCCTCGGGCGCGACGGCACCTACTACGTGCTCGCGTCCGGGCGCGCCAACCACGCCGGCCGCGGCGAGTGGAACGGCATCACCGCGGGGAACACGAACCTGATCGGCATCGAGGCCGAGAACTCCGGGCGGCGTGACGACCCCTGGCCCGCCGTGCAGCTCGACGCCTACCATCGCGGCGTGGCGGCCATCCTGCGCGAGGTGGGCCGCACGGCGGCGTCGTGCTGCGGGCACCGCGAGTACGCGCGCCCCAGCGGCCGGAAGACCGATCCGAACTTCGAGATGGACGACTTCCGGCAGCACGTCGCGGCGATCCTCGGCGGCGCCGCGCCGCCGCCGGTGCTGATCCCCATGATGGAGACGGGTGGGCGGTCACGTCGCACGCTGCGCCGCGGCGACGCGGGGGAGCTCGTCACCGAGCTCCAGCAGCGCCTTGGCATGCCCGATGGGCCGGCCGTCTTCGGACCGAAGACCGAGGCGGCGGTGCGCGCGTTCCAGCGCGCGCGCGGAATGGTCCCCGACGGGATCGTCGGACCGAAGACGTGGGCCGAGCTGGACGTCCAGCGTCACACGTGATCGGCAGGGCGGCGTGCCGCCCGGCACGGGACCTCGACGGGCGGGAGGCTTGACGCGGAGCCGGTTCGGGCCGGCGCGATGTACATTCCTGGCGTACGCGAGCGTCCGGGAGGCGTTGCGGCGGGTCGGCGCGTTGGCGCGCGGCTCCGACGCGCAGCGAGAGGCGTCGCGCGGGGACATGGCCCAGCCCGTCGCCCGGCCCGGGAACTTGCGGCATCATTCGCGCATAGCAGTCCTGTCTGGCACCCCTTTCGAAGGCCCTGGAGCCAGCTATGCCTGACTCGACCCGTCCAAGCGAACCCGATCTCACCGCGCTGGCTTCCGATTTCGACATCGTCGGCGAGCTCGCCGGCAAGCCGAGGTCGCAGTACCTGATCGCCATTCGGAAGCAGGGGACGGGCAAGCGACGGGACGACCAGGGCCGCGTCCTCATCGAAGTCGTCCGCCCCCCCGAGGGTGACGAGTCGCATGCGCTCGACCACCTCGCGTCCGACACCAAGCTCCTGAGCGGGCTGCGGCACCGCCGCCTCGTGAGCTACTACGAGGGCCGGTGGCTCGGCGACGATGCGTTCGCCGTCGTTCGCGAGTACGTGGACGATCCGAGCGTGGCCGACCTCCTCGCGCGCGGAGACGCATTCACCAACACGCGCATCGCGGCGATCCTGCGCGAGGTGCACGGCGTGCTCCAGTGGGCGCGCCAGCAGGACATCGTCCATCGACACGTCGGCTGCGACCGGCTGTTCCTGGAACCGACCAGCGATCGGGTTCGCGTCACCTTCGGGGCGGGTCCGCTCCAGCGTGTGCGCACCGCCGATCCGACCACCGAGGACGTCGTCACCGTCGTTCGACTGGCGGTCACGATGCTCACGGGTGGCGTGCAGCCCGAGAACGAGGAAGGCCGCACCTTCGCCGACCTGCGTCCGGATCTGCCGGCCCGACTGTTCGACGAGACCGAGCGCCTGCTGACCGAGCCGTCCACCGACGCGGACCTGACGCTCTACCTCGCGCTCATCGGGATGGCCGACCCGGTCGCCGAGGGGGAGACGGAGCGCGACCGCATCCGCGCCGAGATCCTCGAGGAGCAGCGGGTCGAGCGCGAGAAGCTCGCGCGTGAGCGGGCCGATCTCGACCGCGTCATCGCCGAGGAGCGCCGCAAGCTCGCCGACGAGGGGGAGGAGCTGCGCGCGGCGTTCGCGCAGGAGAAGTCGCAGCTCGAGCGCGAGTTCGCGGCGGCGCAGCGCCTGCTCGCCGCGGAGCGCGCCGAGATGCAGCGCATCATCGCCGGCGAGCGCGCGGCGCTCGTCGCGAAGCGCACGGCCCTCCTGCGGGAGCTCGACTCGCG
Organism: Gemmatimonadaceae bacterium; assembly: GCA_035760455.1. GTDB lineage: Bacteria > Gemmatimonadota > Gemmatimonadetes > Gemmatimonadales > Gemmatimonadaceae > AG11. The sequence continues at coordinate 2,820 of DASTSX010000069.1, forward strand.
CGTCGCGGAGATCGAGCGCGCGGCGGCCGACGACCGCGCGTCGATCGAGGCGCTGCGCGTGAAGATCCAGAAGGCCGGAGAAATGGAGCTCGAGCGGAAGCGCGCCGCGGCGCTCGAGGATCTCGACGATTCGGAGATCAAGCTCGACACGGGCAGGTACGCCACGCCGCGGCTCATCACGCCGAAGCTCGCGCCCTTCCCCGAGATCGTCTTCCACCGCGACGAGCATCTCAGGGAGACGCACCCGATCGACGAGCCGACGCTACCGGCCGAGCCGTGGTCGGTGGTGAAGGTCGTCCAGAAGCTGCGAGCGCCCCGGCGCAGGAAGATCCCGTGGCGTCGCTGGGGCGTGCGCGGCGGCATCGCCGCGGCCATCCTCATCACCGCCGGCGCGGCGGTGGTGATCGAGAGCCGCTCGTCCGGGTTCGCGGATACGATCCGCACCGCGCCGCGCACGCAGCGCACGCCGGAGCCGTCACGAACGGCACCAGTGCCGGTGGCGGCGCCGCCCGCCGTCGCCACGCCGGATTCGGTAACGAACGCCGCGACGTACACGACCGAGGGCGGCCTCGTCGCCCCGCCGGTGGGTCCCGATTCGGTGCAGGCGCGCGCTCGGCGCGACTCGGTGCGTCGCGCGACGCAGGCGCTGCGCGACGCTGGGCTGCTCCGGTCCGATACGACCATCCGTCGGACGCCGACGGCGCGGCGCGTGCCCAGCGGGCGCCTGGATGCGCAGGACCTCATGGACCTGAACGATTCGCTCTCCGGCGCGGAACCGGACACCGCGCCCGAGCCCCCGGCGCTGCCGCAACCGAACGCGCCGTAACGGCTGGCGCACCCAGCGCGGCCGGCCCGACGGTCGCGGGGGCATCGGCACACTTTCGGCGATCACGCGTGGGCCCGGCACCAGGGCCCACATCTCGAGAGGCGACATGCCTGCTGCACGGAGAGAGGACGGCGCGCGCACCCCGGTGCCCGCGCCCCCACGTCAGCGTCCGTCCGCGGACGGCACGGGCGCGCCCGACGCCGAGTCGACGAAGGCGGCGCTGCCGCCGCGACGCACCTGGGCGACGTTCCTGCTCGTCGTGATCGCCAACTTCCTGCTCGTGCGACTGCTCTTTCCCAGCGCGCAGCCGTCGAAGGTGCCCTACACGCTGTTCCGCGAGGAAGTCGCCAGGAAGAACGTCGCCGCCATCTACAGTCGCGGTGCGAGCATCACCGGACGTTTCGCGTCCCCGGTCACCTATCCGCGCGACACGACGGCGGCGAACCGGATCAAGGGGAGACCGCGCGTCAAGCCGCGCCCCGTCACCGATTTCGCCACCGAGCTTCCCGCGTTCGCCGATCCCGGTCTCGAGGCGCTGCTCATCGGCAACGGCGTCGAGATCAGCGCGGAGCCGATCCAGCAGAGCACGTGGCTCAACCTCCTGTACAGCTTCGCGCCAGCGCTGCTCCTCATCGGCCTGTACGTCTGGATGTACCGCCGCGCGGCCAAGCTCGGCGGAGGCCTCGGCGGCGCGCTCACGGGAGGGCTCGGCCGGAGCACCGCCCGGCGCTTCGATCAGGAGACGACCGGCAAGGTCACCTTCGAGGACGTCGCCGGCATCGACGAGGCCGAGAACGAGCTCGTCGAGATCGTGGACTTTCTGCGCGATCCGGAGAAATACACGCGGCTGGGTGGCACCGCGCCGAAGGGCGTGCTGCTCGTCGGCGCGCCCGGCACGGGAAAGACGCTGCTCGCGCGCGCCGTCGCGGGCGAAGCCGGCGTCCCGTTCTTCTCGATGAGCGCCGCGGAGTTCGTCGAGATGATCGTCGGCGTGGGCGCCGCGCGCGTTCGCGACCTGTTCAAGGTGGCTCGCGAACACGCGCCGGCGATCATCTTCATCGATGAGCTCGACTCCATCGGCCGCGCGCGCGGTCAGCTGGCGCTCGGCGGCTCGAGCGAGCAGGAGCAGACGCTCAACCAGATTCTCACGGAGATGGACGGCTTCTCGAGCCGCGAGGGGGTGATCGTGCTCGCCGCGACCAACCAGCCCGACGTGCTCGATCGCGCCCTGCTCCGTCCAGGGCGGTTCGACCGCCGCGTCGTCGTGAACTTGCCCGACCGCACCGGTCGCGAGGCGATCCTCAAGGTGCACACGCGCCACGTCCCGCTCGGCACCGACGTCGACCTGACCGAGCTCGCGGCCTCGACGCCCGGACTGGCCGGCGCGGACCTCCGGAACCTCGTCAACGAGGCGGCGCTGCTCGCCGCGCGGCGCGAGCAGTCGGCGGTGCACCAGAAGGACTTTCTGGACGCGCTGGAGAAGATCGTGCTCGGCCCGGAGCGCCCGCTGCTCATGAGCCCGCACGACCGCGAGCGCATCGCCTATCACGAGGGAGGACACGCGATCCTCGGTCTCGTCGTCGCGGGCGCCGACCCCGTGCATCGGGTCACCATCGTGCCGCGCGGCCAGGCGCTGGGCGTCACCTACCAGCGTCCCGACGCGGATCGCTACAACTACCCGGAGGAGTATCTCCGCGCGCGCATCGTCGGCATCCTCGGCGGCCGCGCCGCCGAGGAGATCGTCTACGGCACCAGGACGACCGGCGCCGAGAACGACATCGAGCAGGCCACCAGCCTCGCGCGCAACATGGTGACCCGCTGGGGGATGAGCGAGCGGCTGGGCATGGTGCAGCTCGCCCCGAAGGCGAATCCCTACCTGGCGGGTCCGTCCGGATTCGAGGGGTTCGGCGAGTCGCGTCCGTTCAGCGAGGAGACCGCGCGCGCGATCGACGCCGAGGTGCACCGCATCATCGACGAATGCCACGTCGAGGCGCGGCGACTGCTCACCCACCACCGCGGGGCGCTCGACGCGCTCGCGGAGGCGCTGCTCGCCCGCGAGACCCTTGACGAGCAGGACATCCTGGAGGTGACGGGACTGCCTCCCGCGCCGACGCTCACCACCGAGCGGCTTCCAGCTCCCCCAGCGGGGGTTGCGGCGGATGATTCAGGCCGTCTGTAGCGCCACCACCATACCCCTTCCACGCCGTACGGCAGGCTTGCAGCCCCCCCGCGGGCTCGAGCGCGCGCGGAAGGCATCATCCCTGCGATCTCGCGGCACAAGTCTAGCAAAGTCGTGGGTGCCCGGGTTCGGTAGCACACCGCTGGGTGAACGACATCGTGTGCACCCCATGTAGGAGAGGTCTCATGACGTACGAGAAGCCGTTGGTGAAGCGCTTCGGGTCGCTACGCGAGCTCACGCTCGGCGGTGGCGCCCAGGAGTCGGGTGACGCCACGAACCTGTATCACCGGTCGTAAGCTCCACCGGAATGCATGCGATGGACGCCCCGGGAGACTCTCCCGGGGCTTCTATCGTTTGAGAGCCCTGTGCCGAGGCGTTCCGCCGCTCGTCCGGGATGTGATTCGATCTCGGGTCCCGTGAAGCACGGATCGAATCGGTGACCGTTGCTCCCCAGATGTCCCCACCCGAAGATTCCCCGGGATGATCCCCCTTCGCATGCTCCGTAGCGCGGCGTCCGCCTGGACGGGTACGCCGACGCAGGCGATCGAGGCCGTACGACGCTCCCGTTGGGCCGTCGCCCTCATCCTCGTCGGCATCCTCGCTCAGGCACCGGCGCTCGCCGCGCAGGTCGTATCCGGGACCGTCCGCGACAGCGCGAGCCAGCTCCCGCTGCCCAACACGAGGGTCCTCGTTCTCGATCCGACCGGCCGCGCCACGGCGCAGAGCACGACCGACCAGCAGGGCCGCTATCGCCTTTCCCCGTGGACGGGTCGCGCCGCGCGCGCCGCCTCGCTGCGCCTGCGCGTCGTGCGCATGGGCTTCCGTCCGCGCGAGTTGCCTCTCGCGCGTTCGGCGGCGAGCGGGCCGGTGGACATCTCCCTCTCCTCGTTCCCGATCGTGCTCGAGGAGGTCCAGGTGATGGCAGCGAGCTGTCCGAAGCGGGCCGACCGCGCGGCCGCGCTGAAGCTGCTGCAGCAGGTTCGCCTGGCCCTCTATACCACGGTGCTCGCGCGGTCCCAGAGCAGCGCGACGATGACGCGCCTGCTCTACGATCGGCGCATCGATCGCGGCACGGGTCGGATCGTCAGCCAGAGCGTGCGTCGCAGAACCACCAGTGCGACGCGGGAACCGTTCACCGCCGCCCGAAGCGCGTCGCTGTTCGGCCGCGAGGGGTTCGAGCGCGACAGCAGCGGCGGTCACCGCTATCTGGGGCCCGATGCCGAGACCCTGATCGACGACGCGTTCGCGCAGCGCTACTGCGTCCGTATCACGCCGCCCGATCGCACTCGGCCGGATCACGTCGGGCTGGGCTTCGAGCCGGTGGATCGTGAGGACGGCCGCATCGACATGGTCGGTACGGTGTGGGTGGACACGCTGTCGCGCGTCCTGCAGGATCTCACCTTCCGCTACGTCGGACTCGATCGCCAGACGAGCGCGCTCGTCCCGGAAGGGCGGCTCACCTTCCGGGAGCTGCCGAACGGCGTCGTCATCATCGATCAGTGGTCGCTTCGACTGGCGGGCGATCGAGCGCGCATCGACGGGGCGACTCCGGAGATCGGTGGGGAGATCGCGCGCGCCACGTGGCCCGACGGCTCCAACTGGCAGGCGCCCCTGGGCACGTTCCGGCTCCACGTCGTGGACAAAGGCGGCCGCCCCGCCACCGCCACGTCCGTGCAGCTCGTCGACACGGACTACCACGTCGCGATGGACGCGTCGGCGACCTTGGTGCTGAGCGATCTGCTGCCCGGCCCGTACACGGCGAGCGTGCGCGACCCGCGGCTCGTGGCGCTCGGCATCCCGTCCGGGACGTCGGTGCGCTTCACCGCGGAGCGCGACTCGACGAAGGAATCGCTGCTGCAGATCGAGACGGCGGAGGACGTCGTCCGCCGCCGCTGTGCACAGGATTCGCCGTCGGCGAGCCGTGCCTGGATCCTGGGCCGCGTGGTCACGCAGGACGGCCGTCCGGTGAAGGACGCGCGGTGGGCGATCCGGGATCAGTTCGGGACCGCGCTCGTGGAGGACGGTCGGGTGGATGCGGAGGGGTTGTTCCAGTGGTGTCAGGTTCCGCTCAACACGCGCGTCTCGATCGACGTGTGGCGCGACGCGCGCCGCGTGAACGACAGCCGCATCGTGATGGATCGTCTCACCACCGTGCACTTCGTCCTGCCGCAGTGACCTGACCGCCGACGAACGCTCGTCCGACGACCCGTTGCGTGGGGCATTCTACAACTGTAGAATGCACGCATGAGACGTCTCCTGCTGCCTTCGGCGGCCCTGCTGTCCGCCTGCGCGCACGCCGCGAGGCCCGCCCAACCGATCGTCCCACGCGTGGACTATCACCAGCACCTCGTCAGCGCCGCGTTCGCGCCCATCGCCAGGCTCCCCGAGCGGAATGGTGCAGCCCTGCTCCGTGAGCTCGACGCCGCCGGCATCGACCGGGCCGTCGTGCTCTCGGTCGGCTACACCTTCGCCGACGAGCGCAAGGCGCTCCCCGATCCCGACGCCCTCACCCGCGCCGAGAACGACTGGACGTCCGCCGAGGTGGCGAAGAGCGGCGGTCGCCTGATCGGCTTCTGCGGCGCCAATCCGCTGCGCGCCGAGGCGCTGCGTGAACTCGAGCGCTGCCTGGGGCTGCCGGGCATGGTCGGCATCAAGCAGCACCTGGGCAACGGCGGCGTCACGCTGCGCGACACCGCGCATCTTCGCCGCATGCAGGAGGTGTTCGCGCTCGCGCAACGCCGGCGCGCTCCGGTGCTCGTGCACATGCGCGCCCGTGGCGGCGCGAACTACGGCGGCGAGGATGCCCGCCTGTTTCTCTCCCGCGTGGTGCCACAGGCGCCCGACGTCGAGGTCGTCGTCGCGCATCTCGGCTACGCTGGTCCCGGCTATCCGGATGCGGACGACGTGATGGCCGCGTTCGGCGACGCGGCGGAGCGCAACGACCCCGCCCTGCGCAACGTCTACTTCGACGTCGCCACGAACGTCACCGCCGAGACCACGCCGGCCGGGGCGGCCCTCGTCGCGAAGCGCATCCGGCAGGTCGGTGCGGCGCGCGTGGTCTACGGCTCCGATCTCAGTCCACCCGGCGGGAGCATCCGTCGCGGCTGGGAGATCTTCCGCGAGAAGGTGCCGCTCACCGAGGCGGAGCTGCGACAGATCGCCGGCAATCGGACGCGGTTCGCGCGATAGCGGCGCGCTCGACTCCCACGCGGTTCTGCGACGCTACCCGACCGAGCTGCCGTCGGCGGGGCCGCAGGCGCGCGCGAACGTTCCCACGGCGGGGGGACCGGACCCCTCCCCCTCGTCGTGCTTAAAGAACACGTAGGCATCCGTCCACGGCTGCGTCTTGAGCGTCTCCGCCCACGACACGAGGCCGGCCTCGTCGTAGTCGGCCTTGTGGAGCCGCGCATAGCCCCATGACGCCGTGGCCACCACCGGCGACGCGAACTCCGGCTGCTCGGTGATGCAGAGCGCGATGTCGCGCGCGCGCAGGACGTCGAACACGTCGTCCTCGAACCAGCTCGCATGCCGGAACTCGATCGTGAACCGCCGGTCGAGCGGCAGCGTGTCGAGGAACACGCGCAGGAGGTCGAGGTTCTTCCGGAGATTCGGCGGCAGCTGGAACAGCACCGGCCCCAATCGGCTCCCGAGCGTGCCGATGTTCTTCATCAGGAATTCCACCGCGCCGACGCATTCGGGCTTGAGCCGCGCGTGGTGCGTGATGCGCTGACTCGCCTTGATCGCGAAGGTGAACGGCTCGGGCACTCGCGACGCCCAGTCCTCCAACACGTTCGGCTTGGGCAGACGGTAGAACGTGTTGTTGATCTCGACCGTCGGGAACTTGCCGGCGTAGTAGCCGAGCATCCCGTCGTCCTTCAGGTCGGCGGGATAGAAGGTGCCTTTCCACTCCTTGAACGCGTACCCGCTCGTCCCCGCGAGCAGCCTCACGAGACTTTGACCTTCGACTCGGCGCTCTGCTGCACGCCGGCCAGGCTGGCCTTCAGCGCCTCCATCAGGTCCAGCACCTTGCTGCCGCCTTCGACGGCGACGTCGGTGGTGATGTCCTGCCCGTCCACCTTGCGCTGGATCGTCTCCATGACACGATCGCGCACCGTATCGCGGTACTTGCTCGGCTCGAAGGCGTCGTTGGAGGCGGCCTCGATGAGCTGCTTCGCGAGCGCCAGCTCCATCGGCTTCACCTCGCCATCCGGAACCGGCACCTCGTTCGTGGAGCGTACTTCGTCGGCGTAGTGCAGGCATTCCATCGCGAGAATGCCGTTCACCGGGCGGATGAGGATCAGGTTCTGCTTGCCGCGCGCCGCGTACTGGCCGAGCGCGGCGCGCCCCGTCTGCATGAGCGCCTCGCAGAGGAGGCGATAGGCGCGGTCGCCCCCCTTGTCCGGACCGAGGTAGTAGACTTTCTCCAGGTACTCGCGCTGGACCTGTGCGAGCGGGATGAACTCGATCACGTCGATCATGTTCGTCGCCTTCTCCTCCACCGCCTTGATCTCCTCGGCGGAGAAGACCACGTACTGGTCCTTCGCGAACTCGTAGCCCTTGACCGTCTCGTCGCGGCCGACCACTTCGTTGTTGTCCTTGGGGCAGATGTACTGCTGCTTCAATCGGCCGCCGCACTTCTTGTGCAACATGTTGAACGAGACGCTCGTCTTGGACTCGGCGGACGAATAGAGGTTGACCGGCACCGAGACGAGGCCGAACGAGATGGTGGCGTTGGCGATCGAGCGTGGAGGCATGGCGGCGACCGGGCGGGGAGGGAGGGCGTACCGAGCGAGCGCATCGACCACGCTCAAGGCAGGATTCGCGAGTCGAGGACTGCGCCCCTCAACATGCGACTGACAGACGAAAATGCCACACCGACGTGACCGTCCGCGACCCGAAGAAACACCGGCTCAGGGGACGGACAGCCTCGCGAGATATCGCGCGAAGCGGTCTCCCGATTCGTCGCCGGAGCCGGTCGGCACCGTCTCGGTCATCCCCGGGCGGCTCTTCGTCGTGCACAAGCACGCGGCCAGTCATCTCCACTTCGATCTGCGCATGGAGATGGACGGCGTGCTCAAGTCGTGGGCGGTGCCAAAAGGCCCCTCGTACGACATGGCCGACAAGCGCCTGGCCGTGCGCGTCGAGGATCATCCGATGGAATACGGGGACTTCGAGGGGATCATCCCGAAGGGCAACTACGGCGCCGGCGGGATCATCGTGTGGGACCGCGGCGAATGGGTGCCGCTCGAGGATTGGCGCGAGGGGCTCGAGCAGGGGAAGCTCGCCTTCGAGTTGAAGGGCTACAAGCTGCGCGGCAAGTGGGCGCTGGTGAAGACGAAGCGCAGCGAGAAGGAGTGGCTGCTGCTCAAGGAGCGCGACGCTTATGTGAAATCGCCCGGCGACCAGTTCGACGAGACGTCGGTGCTCTCGGGACTCACCGTGGAGCAGGTCAAGGCCGGGGAGCGTCCGGGCTCCAGGCTGCGCGCCGCGGTGGAAGCGGCGGGTGCGGTGACGGCGCGGGTGGATCCGCGCACGGTCAAGCCGATGCTCGCCGAGTCGCGCGATGGCGCGTTCACCCACGACGGCTGGCTGTTCGAGCTCAAGCTCGACGGCTATCGCCTGCTCGCGGCCAAGCGTGGTCACGACGTGCTGCTCCTCACCCGCAACGGCCTCGATTACACGGACGTCTTTCCCGAGATCGCGCGCGCGGTGAAGGCGCTGCCGCACGACGCCTGCATCCTCGACGGCGAAGTCGTCGTGATGGATGAGCAGGGCAAGCCGAGCTTCGCGCGGCTGCAACGGCGCGGGCGGCTCACCAACTCGCTCGAGATCGGCCAGGCCGCGGTCGAGCTGCCGGCGACGTTCTTCGCCTTCGACCTCGTGGCGTTCGACGACTACGATCTACGGGGCGTGCCGCTCGTCGAGCGTCGTGGGCTGCTCCGGGAGGTGGTGCCCAAGCTCGGCGCGGTGCGGGGGCTCGACTACATCCCGCGCGAGGGGGAGCTGATGTTCCGCGAGGTGACGAAGCTCGGCCTCGAGGGCGTGATCGCGAAGCGAGCCGACAGCACGAACTCGGCGCGGCGCTCGTCGAGCTGGCTGAAGATCAAGGCGGATCGCACCGGCGACTTCGTGATCGTCGGCTACACGCAGCCCAAGGGCGCGCGCGCGTTCATCGGGGCGCTGCAGCTCGCGGAGTTCGTCGAGGGCCGGCTCTGCTACGTCGGCCGCGTGGGCACCGGGATGGACGACGCGATGCTCCGCGAGCTGATCACGCTGCTCTCGCCGGACATTCGGCGCGACGCCCCGTGCCACGGGATGGCCGTCACGCCGGGCGCCGAGCCGCTGCCGAGCGAGGGGATCCCGGAGACGGCGACCACGACCTGGGTGGAGCCGCGATACGTCTGCGAGGTGCAGTATCGCGAGATCACCCCCGACGGGCTGCTCCGGCATTCGTCGTTTCTCCGCCTGCGCGACGACAAGCGTCCCGACGAGTGTGCGCGCGCCCGGGGTGCGGATTCCTCGACTCGGGCTGCGCCCTCGCTCGGAATGACCGATGACGCGAATGCCGGCCCGGGCGAGCGGGGCGCCCCTGCCCCGAGCGAGCGGGGCGCCCCTGCCCCGAGCGAGCGGGGCGCCCCTGCCCCGAGCGAGCGGGGCGCCCCTGCCCCGAGCGAGCGGGGCGCCCCTGCCCCGA
>DASTSX010000070.1:0-15669 GCA_035760455.1 Gemmatimonadaceae bacterium
AAGCAACGCGAGCCGCGACGCGAGTGTCGTGGAGCTGCCGCCGATCGTGGAGTTGGTCGGGTCGGCGATGGGCAGCGTGCGCGGGCCCCCGACGAGGGTCTTCTGCAGCCCGTTCGCGATCCCGAGGGCGCGCAGCGGCGCCGCGGTACGCACCGGCGGCATGCTGGCGAGGTGACGGCCGAGCCAGCCCGTGACGAGCGCCGGATCGGCGGGCTTCCCGACTTCCATGTAGCGCTGCGCGTCGAAGTGCGAGCGCGAGTTGTTGAGCGAGCCGGTGGCGTGCACGACGAGGAGGTCCTGCGCCGTGTACGCCGGCATGAGGCCGCTCATCGCCTGGGGGAAGGCGAAGAAATTGTCGAGCGCGATTCCCTTGTTCGCCGCGGTGGAGTCGGGGCGCGGGATGGCGATCGTCGAGCGCGAGGCGTAGTAGTTCGCGTCGGCGAAGGGCACGCAGAGCGAGAGGCCGTCGGTGCCGCCGCGCATGAAGATCGACACGATGATGTCGCGCGTGGACGCCGACGATTGGGCGAGGACGACCTTCGGGAGCCAGCTGGGGAAGAAGGCCGTCGCGCCGGTGGCCGCGGCCGCGCCGACGAACTGCCGGCGGGACAGCGCCTGGTACTCGGTGCAGCCGGTGTCGCAGCCCTCGTGGGTCTCGTCGTTCCTGTCGATCATCGGTGGCTCCCGGTCAGTACCACTGGAAGTCGGACGACGCGATGGCGAGTCCGATCGTCTCGCGCACGCGCGTCTCGTTGAGCGTGCCCGCGCCGATGTAGGTGCGCAGCGCGGTACGCGTGCTCGGCGACATCTCGCCACCGAAGACGTTCTTGTCGAGCAGCTCGATCGCCCCGTCGGCGCCGGCGGCGAGATACGGCGCGTGGTCGACCGTGATCGTCGCCGCGGTCTTGTAGTTGGCCAGCGTGTTGGCGAACTGCCAGCGCGTCGTGATGTTGCCCGCCCAGTACTCGATGCGGTCGGGATAGCCGTCGGGGGTGTCCCACTCGAACAGCGTCTGGCCGAGCACGGCGAGCTGGCGATTGACCGGATCGGTCGAGAGCAGGGTCGGGTTCATCGCGCGGAGCGACGACACGAGGAAATGGAACGGCCGCTTGTAGCGCGCCGGGGCGTTGGTGATCCACTGCTCATTGAGCGTCGCGCGCACCATCGCCGCGATGTCGCCCCCGGTACTGCGGTAGACGGCCGAGACCGTGCGGATCTGCGTCTCGGTCGGCTCGCTGTTGACCAGCCAGCGAATCATCTTCGACGCGATGAAGCGGGCCGTGTTGGGGTGCGCGAGGAGCATGTCGATGACGCGCTCCCCTTCCTTCACCCCGTCCTGTCCCTGCGACGAGTTGCCGGCGGGAATCGTGAGCCCCATGACCGTCTTGGCGCCCCAGTCGTGCAGCGCGGGGTTGAAGCTGAACACGCCGCGGCCCGCGATCGTCCAGCCGGTGAGCACGCGCGAGAGCTCGGCGACGTCGGTCTGGGTGTAGCCGCCGTCCACGCCGAGGGTGTGGAGCTCCATCAGCTCGCGGGCGTAGTTCTCGTTCGGGCGTCCGACGCGGCTCAGGGTCTGATCGAGATAGGCGAGCATGGCCGGACTCTTGGCACTCGCCTTCACGAGATCGCCGAACCGGCCGAGGGCGTGCTTCCGGATGACGTCGCGGTCGTCGAGCAGCTTGAGGTAGCCGACCTTCGTGTAGTCGATGTTGAAGTGGTCGCTCCAGAACTCGACCATGCGCTCGTATAGCTGGCGAGGCGAGTACGCGGCGCGGAAGATCGTCGCCTGCTGCAGCTCCGCCTGCAGGGTGGTAGCGCTCATCGCGTACAGCTCCTCGCCGCTCTTGGAGAGATCCGGGTAGCGGAGCGCGACGAGTGTATCGACGTCGGTGTTCGGGATGCGCGTGTGCTTGAGCTGGCGCTGGAGCCACGCCTGGTAGCCGATGCTCCTGACGAGCGCGAAGTCGGCCTGGGTCGGGCCGTAGGTCGCGCGCCGCAGCAGGCGGCCGTGCCGGTCGGTCCACGCGGCGGGCGCGCCGGGCACCTCGCTCTGGGCGACGGTGTGGAAGCGGCGCTGTGGCGCCGCCGGGCGCTTGCGGCTCTGCGCCTGCGCGCGCGACGGGCGCAGCCCGACGGCGGCGAGCGCGCCGAAAAGGAAGAAGGTGCGGCGCGAGGACGGCGGGGGCTCGGGCTTCATGTGACGCTCATCGTGGAGGTGGGCCGGTGCTTCGCGTCGAACAAAACGACGAGTGCATACAGCGACAGGGCACGGCGTCACGAGTGACGCCCATCACGGCACGACGGTGCCCTCCATCCAAGTGCAACGCAGACAACAGTCTGGCCCGTCGGGGGATCGAAGGGAAGACCACGGCGGGACCTCCCCGCCGGCGCGTTCCGGTGAGGGGAGCGATCCGGCGAGGTTGATGGGGTCGACGCGCTCGGCGACCTTTCGTTAATGGGATGGCCACGCCTCACGCTCTTCCTCGCACTGCGCGCGCTGCGCGATCCGCACACCGCGAGCGCGCTCGTGCGCGTGGCGTGGCGGTTCCGCCGGCGCGGGTGGTGGCATCGCTTCCCCTTCCTGCCCCTCCCCGCGCGCGACTACCTGCGGTGGCGCATGCACACTGCGTACGGCGACTACGACGCCGTGCCGCCTGCGGAGGACGTCGTGCGCTTCGCCCGGTGGGCGGTGAGCGAGCCGTGAGCCGTGAGCGGTGAGCCGGCGGTTGCGCCCGCGGCGGCGGTGGACGTCGCCGAGCTCGCGCGGCTGGCGAAGGCGCACGCGTACGCCATAGGGTTCGACCTCGTCGGCATCGCGGCGCTGGGTCCCGCCGAGACGTCGCCCGAGTTCGAGGCGTGGCTGGCCCAAGGGCGCGCCGGGACGATGCAGTATCTCGAGCGCGGCGCGGCGAAGCGGCGCGACACGCGGCTGCCGCTGCCGGGAACGACGCACGCGATCGTCGTGGGGCTCGACTACGGCGGGCGCGAGCCGTCCGGACCGGTGGCGCGCTACGCGCGGGGCGACGACTACCACGACGTGATGGACGCGATGCTGCGCGACCTGCACCGGCGCGTCGCGCACGACGCGGGACGCGAGGTGCTCGGCAAGCCGTACGTGGACACGGGGCCGCTGCTCGAGCGCGATCTGGCGCGCCGGGCGGGGCTCGGCTGGTTCGGCAAGAACACGAACCTGATCCATCCGGAGCGCGGGTCGTTCTTCTTTCTCGGCGCGCTGATGCTCGACCTCGAGCTGGAGACGGACGCGCCGTTCGAAGCGGACCGGTGCGGCACGTGCACGCGGTGCATCGAGGCGTGTCCGACGCAGGCGATCACGGCGCCGCGGGCGCTCGATGCGCGGCAGTGCATCTCGTACCTCACCATCGAGCTCCGGGAGGAGATCCCGGTCGAGCTGCGCGAGGGGGTCGGGGATCGCATCTATGGGTGCGACGTGTGTCAGGAGGTGTGCCCGTGGAATCAGCGATTCGCGCGGACGCTGCCTGCGGGGTCGCCGTTCGCGGCGCGTGAGGCGCTCGCGGGCAAGGACGCACGAGCGTTCGCACACGCGCTGCTCGCCATGACGCAGGACGAGTTCTCCTCGGCGTTCAGGAACTCACCGATGAAGCGCGCCAAGCTGCGGGGACTGAAGCGCAACGCAGCGGTAGCGTTGGGCAACGTCGCCACCGTCGAAGACCTCGACCTTCTCATGCGCGCGCGCGATGCGGAGGAACCGCTCGTGCGCGCGCATGTGGCGTGGGCACCCACGCGGCTTCCGGCGGGCGACGACCTCTAGCGAGAATCAGGGCGGCAGTCTTCGTGCTCGTGGGCCGTGCGCGCGCGGCACCTTCGTCACGACGGCACTGGGCGCGGCCGTGACGGCGAGCCGCGCCTCCCGCATTCCCATGGCGACGACGGGGGGAGGTCGGGACCCGGACACGTCGGGGAGCACGCGCCCGGAGCTGTTGGTGGTGCGCAGTCGCAGCGGATCGGCGAGCGTCAGGGCGGCGGCGGCGCTCGAATGGGCGACCACGGCCGCCGCCGGCGCCGCAGTGCTTGCGCAGCACCGCCGTGTGGCGCTACAGTATTCCAGAGATTACTGGAATACAGGAGCGCCCGTGGATCACCGAACCGTGAAAGACGCGCTGTATGCCGCGTGGGCGGACATCGCCAAAGCCCTGGCCAGCCCGAAGCGCGTGGAGCTGCTCGACCTCGTGGCGCAGGGCGAGCGCACCGTCGAGGCGCTCGCCCGCGAGACGGGCCTAACGATCAACAACACGAGCTCGCACCTGAGCGTCCTCAAGGCCGCCCGGCTGGTCGAGACGCGGAAGGCGGCGCAGTTCGTGTTCTACCGTCTCGCGGACGACGCCGTGGTCGCGCTGCTGCGCGACGTCCAGGCGCTCGCACGACGCCGGCTCCACGAGGTGGACCACCTCGCGCGCACGTATCTCGACGGGCGCGACCCGCTCGAGCCGGTCGACGCGGCCGAGCTGCGGCGCCGAATGAAGGCAGGCGAGGTGACGGTGATCGACGTGCGCCCCGCGCTGGAGTACGAGGCCGCTCACATCGCCGGCGCGCTGTCGGTGCCACTCGAGACGCTCGACGCGCGTGTGGGCGACCTCCCGAGCGGCCGCCCCGTGGTGGCGTACTGCCGCGGGCCGTACTGCGTCTACGCCGTCGAGGCGGTCGAGCGACTGCGGGCTCGTGGCATAGACGCGCGCCGGCTCACCGACGGGCTCCCCGACTGGCGACTCGCCGGGCACCCCGTCGCGGTTGGTCCCGAAGTCAGTCGGACGGCGGCACGGCGCCGTCCACTCACGTCGTCTCGCCGGAGGGCAGCCTCATGATCGTCCGCCACTATCTGCACACCGATCCGGCCGTCGCGATCTCCTATCTCTTCGGCTGCGGCGGCAAGGCCGCCGCTGCGGTAGTCGATCCGGTTGCGGAACCTGCTTTCTATCTGCGCGAGGCCGAGGCGCTCGGGGTCGTGATCCGCTACGTCGTCGATACGCACGTCCATGCCGACCACGTATCGACCGGCCGGGCGCTCGCCGCGGCCGCAGGCGCAGAGTACGTCCTGCACGAGAGCGCCGCGGCGGAGTACCCCTTCCGCGCCGTACGCGATGGCGACCAGCTCGCACTCGGCAACGTGACGGCGACCGTCTGGCACGTGCCGGGGCACACGCCCGAGCATCTCGCGCTCGTCGTGGCCGACCGAACTCGCGCGGAGGAGCCCTGGCTCGTCTTCACCGGGCACACGCTCATGGTGGGTGACCTGGGGCGCACGGAGCTCGCCACCTCTGCCGAGGCGGGCGCCCGCGCGCTCGCGGCGAGCGCGGAGCGTCTCCGCACTCTCCCGGACCACGTGCTGGTGATGCCGGGCGCGTTCTCCGGGTCCGTCTGCGGCCGAGGGTTGAGCGGAAATCCGTTCTCGACCGTCGGCTTCGAGCGGCGGTTCAACCGCGCGTTCAGTCTGACCGACGCGGAGGCCCTCGTCGCCCTGATGGTCGGCGACATCCCACCTCGTCCACCCCGCGCCGCGGAAATCCGCGCCGTCAACATGGGGATGGCAGACTCGCTCGAAGGCGCGGCCGCATGAGTGCCAGCACACTCGCCCCGAAGTCTCGCTCCGAGTCGAGGATCGGACGCGCCGCCGCATCGGGCCCGATGCTCGGGCTGCGTGAGAACTGGCGGCAGTTCGCGCTGCTCGTGCTGGTCAACGCGTTCGTCGGCGCGATGGTCGGCCTCGAGCGCACCGTCCTGCCACTGCTTGGCGAGCGGGAGTTCGGCCTCGCGTCCCGAAGCGCCGCGCTCTCCTTCGTTGCGACGTTCGGCGTCGTGAAGGCGCTGACCAACTTGTTCGCTGGGCGCCTGGGCGACCGGTACGGCCGCAAGCACGTGCTCGTCCTCGGCTGGCTGTTCGCGCTGCCCGTCCCCCTCCTTATCATCTGGGCGCCGACGTGGGGCTGGATCGTCGCCGCGAACGTGCTCCTCGGCATCAACCAGGGCCTGACCTGGTCGACGGCCGTCATCATGAAGATCGACCTCGTCGGGCCGCGGCAGCGTGGATTGGCGATGGGGCTCAACGAATTTTCGGGATACCTCGCGGTCGCGCTCTCCGCGCTCGCGACCGGTATCATCGCGAGCCGCTACGGCCTTCGGCCCGAGCCCTTCTACCTGGGGATCGCCTTCGCCGCCGCCGGCCTCGCACTCAGTGTGCTCCTGGTGCGCGACACGACCGCTCACGTTCGCACCGAGCTAGCGACCGACGCGCGGACCGAGACGACGGGCGCCGGAGCGCGCGCGCCATCCTTCCGCGAGCTGTTCGTGCGAGGCACCTGGCGTGATCCGGCACTCGCCAACGCGAGCCAGGCGGGGCTGGTGAACAACCTCAACGACGGGCTGGCGTGGGGGCTCTTCCCGCTCTTCTTCGCCGCAGCTGGGTTGTCGGTCGGACAGATCGGCCTGCTCGCATTCATCTACCCTGCCACCTGGGGCGTTACCCAGCTCGCGACCGGCGCGCTTTCCGACCGCTGGGGGCGTAAGTGGTTGATCGTCGGCGGCATGCTGCTGCAAGCTTCCGCGCTCGCAGCCATGGTCGTCTGGCGCGGCCTTGCCCCGTGGGCTGCAGCGGGCGTCGCGCTCGGTGTCGGTACCGCGATGGTCTACCCGACACTGCTGGCAGCGATTGGGGACGTCGCGCACCCATCGTGGCGCGGCTCCGCCGTGGGCGTCTACCGTCTCTGGCGCGACCTCGGCTACGCGGTCGGGGCGATCATGGCCGGGGCGCTCGCAGATGCCTTCGGCATGTCGACGGCCATCGGTGCAGTCGCCGGCGTCACGGCAGTCTCCGGAATCGTGGTGGCGCTTCGGATGCCCGAAACGCTCGGCGCTCGGCCGTGATCGCGGCCGGCGACCCCTCGGCGGTCGACGCACCGAATGGCGACGCGCACCCTACTCACCCTGAACGACCCGCCGTACGGCAACGAGCGCAGCTACAATGCGCGGTGCCTGGCCGGCGCGCTCGCCAAGCGGCGACACGCCGCTCCGCCTGTTACAGCGGCATGGCGTCCACGATCCTGCGCGCTTCGCACTTCATGGAGGTGTGCTGAGTCCCGCGCCGCCAGGCCTCAGCGGCGCAAGGGGCTCCCCGCCTTCCACGCGGGCGCCGCGTCCTGCCCCGCGACGCGCGCCACGAGCGCGTAGTAGAACCGGTTGAAGTCCGCCGCCGCCTTCCAGTCGATTCGCTGGCGCAGGTCGTCCTTCGGCGTGTGGTATCCCTCGCGGTACCACTGCCGGTAGATGCGCTCGCTCTCCGAGCCCGGGCGATAGCCGAAGACGAAGTTGGTCGCCGGGATTCCCGCCTGGAGAAACGACCAGTGGTCCGAGCGCTGGAGGAGCGCTCGCTCGGGCTCGGGGTCGCGCTGCACGGCGATGCCCAGTGACTCCGCCACCGCACGCGCGTCGTCGCCCAGGCTCGTGTCGTCCAGCGCGTGCACGGTGAGCAGGTCCAGCGGGAAGAGCGGGCGAAGCTGATCGAGGTTGATGGCCCCCGCGATCCGAGCGCGCGGCACGGGGAGGTGGGCGACGAGCCACCGGGAGCCGTGGAGCCCCTTCTCCTCGCCGGTGACGACCGCGACGATGATCGGGCGTCGAAATCCTTTGCCATGTCGGCGTTCGAGGAGACGGACGATCAGAGCGACGTACGCCGCGTCGTCGAGCGTGCCGTTGTAGAGCGAGTCGCCGTCCACCGCCGTCCCGTAGCCGTAGCCGTCGAGGTGCGCGGTGAGGACGATCGCTTCGTTCGCCTTCGTCGGGTCCGTCCCCGGGAGGAGTCCGACGACGTTCGGCGAGCGCAGAGTCCGTCGCGCCGTGGTGAACGTCGCGCGCAGGCGATCGTGCAGGTCGAAGGCGGGCAGCGGCCGCCCGGCGCTTCCAGCAGCGACGAGCGCGTCGGCGTCGTGCCCGCTCCCGGCGAGCACCGTCCGGAGCGCCTCCGCGCGGAGCGAGAGGGTGACGAATCCCGAGTCCGTCGGCGCGCGTGTCGACTGCCCAGCGGGCGTCAGCGTCTCGCCGAGCAGCGTCACGGTGCGCGCGTACGCCGCCGGCCAGCGCGGCGGCTCGACCGTGAAGCCCGGATCGGCGATGGCGATCATCCCGGCGGCCCCCGCCCGTCGCAGCGCGGCACTCCGCTGGCCGGCGCTCGGCAGCCCCGGCCGCCGCGTCGCGTGGCAGATCACGAGCTTCTCCTTCACGTCGCCGAGGACATCAGCCGCGCAGTAGCCGCGGTAGGCGAGGGCGGCCTCCAGCGTCGTCGGCGCAGTCTCCGCGCGGGGGGTGACGTCGTGCAGGAACCGGAGGGACCGGCCCCCGACGTCGAGGCGCTGGCTGGTGACCGCGACCTCCTCCATCGGCACCCATTGGTACCACGACCCGCCGTCGCCGAGCGGCTTCAGTCCCGCCGCCGCGAGCCACTGGGCGACGTGACGCGCGGCGTGCTCGTGCCCGCGCGACCCGGTGTCGCGCCCCTCCATGGAGTCGGCGGAGAGCACCGTCGTCCGCTGCCACCACGCACGCGTGTCCGCATCGGCGGGGCCACTCACGGGTTCCTGCAGGAGCGCGAGAACGGAGAGCGCGAGGACGAGCATGGCGGGAAGACCGGGCGCGGAGAGGAAGGGAGCGGGCCGACGGTACGCTCGCCCACACACCCGCGCCCGGCAAGGGAGGCCACAGTCGCGCGCGACGTGGCTGCGCTTACCTTCGCTCGGCGACGAAGATGTCGAAGTTGCCGCCGCGATTCGACCCGAAGTAGAGCCGCTTGCCGTCGCGCGACATCGACGGTCTGGCCTCCGTCGCCGTCGAGTTGATGGTCTCGTTCTCCAACCGGATCGGCGGCGCCCAGTCCGACCGCGGCGTGGCACGGTACGAGTACCAGATGTCGACGCCGCGCGAGCCGCTCCGATCGGAGTCGAACACGATCTCGCGGCCATCGGCGCTGACGTTGGGCCGCTGCGAGTTCGCGAGGTTGTCGTTGAGGCCCGCCACGTCCTGCGGTGCCTGCCAGCTCCCGTCCGGGCCGCGGAAGCTGACGTAGATCCGCTGTTTCCCCGTCCGGCTGCTCGAGAAGAACAGCATCCCGCCGCCTGCGGGCACGTACGACGGCGACCACTCGTGGCCCGGGCTGTTCACGACGCAACCGAGGTGCTCGGGGGGGAGCAGCACGCCGGACGGGTCACGGCGGCTGTGATAGATGTCGGCTCTCGGCGCGCCGCAGTTCCGGCCATCATTGCGCTCGCTGACGAAGAGCAGCCCGCCGTCCGGGAGCGGAGTGGGGCAGTAGTCGTTGGCGGAGGAGTTCACGGCGGCGACCGCCACGGGCTCACCCCACTCGCCGTCCGGGTCGCGCTCTGCGACGAAGATGTCGTTGTTGCCGTTGCGGTTCGACGCGAAATAGAGCGAGCGCCCATTCGTCGATTCGTGAGGACACCCCTCGAGCGCGGCGGTGTTCGGCCACGGCGAGGCGAGACGGACTGCGGGGCCCCAGTCGTCGCTCGGCAGCGCCTGGAAGCTGGGTGCGGTGGGTTGGCGTTCGGTTGCCGGCTCGCCGAGCCGTTCGCACGCGGACAGGGACGCCGAGACCGCGGCCAGCACGAGCAGTGAGTTGACGCGCATATGAGACTCCATCAGTGAGAGTGAGACATGGCGCGCTCCGGGGCCACGAGCCTTCGCGCCTTGCTCGGACCGGAAGCGCACCCGTATGTTGGCCGCCACCGCTCAACCAGACGTTTCGCCGCAGTCAACGCGCAGTGAACTCCGCGAAGTCCTTCAGCATCACGCTGTTAGGTACGCCGTGCGTGGTCGGTGCGGACGGCATCCAGGTCACCGGGCGCCCCGTTCAGCGTCACCGCCTCGCGCTCCTCGCGCTCCTCGCGTTGTCCGGCGAGCGCGGGTCGACGCGCGACCGGCTGATGGGCCTCCTCTGGCCTGAGAGCGACGCCGAGCACGCGCGCCAGCTCCTGAATCAGGCCGTCTACCAGCTCCGGAAGGCGCTCGGCGAGGACGCGATCCTGTCCACCGGCGACGAGCTACGGCTCAACGCGGCCGTGCTGCAGGTCGATCTCGCCGAGTTCGAGCGTGCGCTCGCAGAGGGGGACGCCGCGCGCGCCGCTGCGATCTACCGGGGGCCGTTCCTCGACGGCTTCTTCCAGCGCGACAGCGCGGAGCTCGAGCAGCGGATAGAGCGTGAGCGACAGCGCCTCGCGACCCTCTACGGACAGGCGCTCGAGCGGGTGGCCGAGGCGGCGGAGGCGAGGGGTGATTACAGCGGCGCGGTGGACGCGTGGCAGGCCCGGGCGGCGCACGATCCCTACGATTCGCGCGTCGCGCTCCGGCTGATGCAGGCACTCGAGGCCGGCGGCAATCGCGCGGGCGCGCTACAGCACGCCGTCGCGCACGGGCGTTTGCTGCAGGACGAGTTGGGCATCGCCCCACCCCCGGAGCTGCTGGCGTTTCCGCGGCGTCTGCGCGCAGCCGCGCCGCCGCTGATACCGGTGAGCAGTCCTCCGGCGGCGGCGACGCCGGTGTCGCCCGTCGCGAGCGAGGCGCCGAGCACGCCCGAGCGACCGGCACCGCCATCGTTATCGTCACCACTACCCGCGCGCGCTCGGTTTCGGGGACTCGGGCGCGGCCGCACCGCGTTCGGCGCGCTCGCCGTGGTCACGTTGGGCGCGTCCGCCTTCTGGCTCGCCAGCCGGAACGACGATGCCCACTGGCTGCTGCGCGTGGCGCTGCCGCGCATCGAGGACTTCCTGTCGGCCGCCGATTGGGAACCCGCGTTCCGGTTGGTGCGCGAGGCGGAGCGACGCGTGCCCAACAGTCCCGAGATCGCCGAGCTGTGGCCGCGTGTGTCGTGGCGCGTCACCATCGCCTCCGAACCGGCGGGGGCCACGGTCTATCGACAGGCCTACCTCGCGCCGAAGGACGAGTGGGAGACACTGGGACGGACGCCGCTGCAGGACATCCGCATCCCTTACGGGCTGTCGCGCCTCCGCTTCGAGCTGCCTGGCCATCGGCCGCTCCTCCGAGCGCTCGGTGGCGCCCACATCAACTGGCAGGAGCTGAAGCCGGTCGATCCGGACATGCTGCTCGTCGGGCCGGATTCGTTCCGCCTCGACACCGAGACGTCGTTGCCGTCAGACATGATCAGGGTCCCGGGCGGGCGCATCAGGCTCGATGGCGAACGCATCAAGATCGGCGACTTCTTTCTTGGCCGCTACGAGGTGACGAACGCCGACTACCGTGCCTTCGTGGTCGCGGGCGGTTACCAGCGTCCGGAGCTGTGGGACACGGTCGTCGTGAACGGAGTCGCGCTCCCCTGGCGTGTGGCAATGCAGCGCTTCGTCGATCGCACCGGCCGACCCGGCCCGAGCACGTGGGAGGGCGGCGATTACCGGCAGGGCGACGATCAGCTCCCGGTGTCGGGGGTGAGCTGGTACGAGGCGGCGGCGTACGCGCGCTTCGCCGGTCGCGAGCTGCCGACGGCGTATCATTGGCAGCACGCGCTCGCGAACGCGATGTTCCCGTGGCTCCTGCCGGCGAGCAATTTCGGCGGCGCCGGACCGAGGCGGGTGACGGAGAGTCGTGCGATGTCGCACGTCGGCGCGTACGACATGGTCGGCAACGTGCGCGAATGGACGTCGACCGCCATCGGCGACGAGCGGATCATCCTCGGCGGCAGCTGGGACGACCCGTATTACATCGCGGGCACCGAGGACACCTCGGCGCCGCTCACCGACCGCTCCCCGGGCAACGGGATCCGGCTCGCCCTGACGCACGACGAGCCGCGCCTGGCATCGCGGCTACGGGCGCCGATGCGCACGCGGACGACGGCGGCGCCGGTCGTGCGGGAACCCGTCGCCGACGCGGTCTTCGCCGCGTACAGCCGGGTGTTCGACTACGATCGGCAGCCGCTGGATGCGACCGTCGATGCCGTCGACACCACACGCGTCTGGATCCGCGAGCGCGTCTCGTTCGCGGCGGGATACGGCAGCGAGCGCGTGCAGCTGCACCTCTACGTGCCGAGGCATGTCCGGTCGCCCTACCAGACCGTCGTCTACTGGCCCGGATGGGACACGTTCGCGCTCGACGACGTGGACGAGTACTTCGCGAAGCAGCTCGACTTCGCCGTGAAGAGCGGGCGCGCCGTGGCGTTCCCGATCTATCGCGGCACGTTCGGCCGCACCGTCGGCAGCGTCCGCGCCCGGCCGGCGTTCGGCAGCGCCGAATACCGCGACAACACGATCTACACCGTCAAGGATCTGCGCCGCACCATCGACTACCTCGAGACGCGCTCCGACATCGCGCACGACGCCATCGCGTACTTCGGGTACAGCTGGGGCGGCGTGAACGGGCCGGTCGTGCTCGCGCAGGAGCCGCGCATGCGCGCGGCGGTCATCCAGATCGGTCTGCTCCCACCGATGGCGGCGACACCGGAAGTCGATCCGGTGAACTCGCTGCCGCGTGTACGGGTGCCGACCCTCCTGTTCAGCGGCGAGTTCGATCCGATGGTGCCGCGCGAGAACTCGGAGCGATACTTCGCCCTGCTCGGCACGCCTCCGAGCCGGAAGCGGCACGTGATCGCCATCGGTGGCCACTTCATCCCGCGTCCGCTCGTCATTCGCGAGACGCTGGAGTGGCTGGACCGGCACCTCGGCTCCGTACGTCGCTAGCCGGTCTCGACGCGTGGACGACGCGCGCCGGGTGCGACCGTGCCGAGCGTCCCGTCGTCCGTGCGCCGAATGCCCGCGATCGTCGACTGTCCGGGCCCTGTACGGGCACGGGCGTCACCTCACATCACGGATCGGCCCGGACGATGGTCGCGCGTCCATTCGCCCGCCGCAGGACATCGACGCCGCCGTCGAGTCGCCCGAGCTTCACGAGCCCATCGGAGTAGCGGAAGTCACGGTAGTAGATGGCCAGGTTGCCCCACGGGGCGTAGTACGCGATGTCGCCGGCATCGGGGTCGCTCCCCGCTGGGGCGCCCGTCGTGGACAGCCTGCGCGGGAGCGTCGCGATCTTCTCGGTCGACGCGTAGTCCTCGAGCGTGACCGACAGTGGCAACAGCGACGCGAAGTCGCGCGCCGCTTCGGAGTCATTCAGCGTGGCGGTGATCGCGCTTCCGTCGGTCTCGATGCGAATCTTCATGACACGCGCTCCATGATCGCTCGTGCGTTTCACTGGCGACGCTTCGGGCGCGGCCCCACCGGGGCACGCGACCGTCGCCGCCCCGAAGACGGCGGCCGCGAACGACCGCCGCAGGTGTACACGCATCGGCGCCTCACACCGTGAGCAGTGTCTTGATCGCGCGGCGCTCGTCCATCGCGCGATAGCCTTCGGCCACGCGCTCGAGCGGCAGCGTCAGGTCGAACACCTTGCCTGGGTGGATGTGCTCGCGCAGCACGAGGTCGATCATCGTGGGGAGATACTGGCGCACGGGTGCCGGACCGCCATGCAGGTGCACTGCGGAGAAGAAGAGATCCATGGCCGGCAGTTGCATCCCGTGCGGAACCCCGACGAAGCCGGCGTGCCCGCCGGCGCGCGTGGAGTGGATGGCCTGCATCATCGCGTCCCGCGTCCCGACGGCCTCGACGACCGAGTGCGCGCCGAGGCCGTCCGTCATGTCCTTGATTCGGGCCACACCTTCGTCGCCCCGCTCGGTCACGATGTCGGTCGCGCCGAACTCGCGTGCCAACCGCTGCCGCGATTCGTGCCGGCTCATCACGACGATACGCTCGGCGCCCATTTGTTTCGCCGCGATCACCGCGGACAGCCCCACCGCGCCGTCGCCGACGATGACGACGGTCTTGCGCGGACCCGCCTCGGCGGCGGCTGCGCCGAACCAGCCGGTGCCGAGGACGTCGGACGTCGCCAGGAGGCTCGGGATCATCTCCGGGGACGGAACCTCGGGCGTGGCGACGAGCGTGCCGTCCGCGAGTGCCACGCGAAGCAGCGGCGCCTGCGCGCCCCCCGCGCCGACGTACTCGGTGTGCACGCAGCGACTCTGATAGCCAGCCTGGCAGATGGCGCAGCTGTTGTCCGACGACCAGAACGAGCCGACGACGAACTGCCCCTTCCTGATGTGCCGCACGTCGCGCCCGACGTCCTCCACGATGCCGCAGTACTCGTGGCCCATCGGCGTCGGCTGTGTCGGCGCGTCCACGCCGCGGTACGGCCACAGGTCGGAGCCGCAGACGCACGTCGCGGAGAGCCGGAGGATCGCATCCGTCGGCTCGATGATCGTCGGGTCGGGCCGCTCCTCGAAGCGGACGTCGCCAGGACCGTGGAGAACTGCTCCCTTCATCTCAGCCGCGCCTCTCGCGCATGTACTGCTCGTCCGTAACGTGCTCGAGCCACTCGACCGCCTTGCCGTCGAGCGCCTCCTGAATCGCGATGTGCGTCATCGCCGTGTTCGGCGACGCGCCGTGCCAGTGCTTCACGCTCGGCGGGATCGAGACGACGTCGCCCGGGCGGATCTCCTCCACCGGTCCCCCCTCGCGCTGCACGAGGCCGAGCCCGGAGAGCACGGCCAGGGTCTGCCCGAGGGGGTGTGTGTGCCACGCCGTGCGCGCGCCCGGCTCGAAGGTCACGACCGCGCCGGCCGCGCGCGCCGGCGTGGGCGCGGTGAAGAGGGGATCGATCCGCACAGTACCGGTGAACCATTCGGCCGGCCCCTTCTGCGAGGGCTGGGTCCCCGCGCGAGTGATGTTCACCGTGCTGCCTCCGGGTCTCTGTGCCGTGGCCGGCAGTGAACCGAGTGCGAACGCGACGAGGGTCGCGACGACGCTGGCGAGCGTCTGCATGTCAGGTACCGTTGAGGTGCTGCGTGAAGAACGTGGTGAGCTTGTCCCACGGGATGAGGTGCACGCGGTCGTAGAGGTCCACGTGGCCCGCGCCGCGCACGAGGTAGAGCTCCTTCGGCTCGGACGCCCTGGCGTAGGCGTGCTCGCTGAAGATCCGCGAGTGCGACTTGTCGCCGGAGACGAACAGCACGGGGCGCGGGGAGATCCAGCTCAGGCGCTCGAACGCGGAGAAGAGGGTCATCTGCGCCGCGCTCGTGCGCGACATCGCGGTCGTCGAGCGCGGGTGGTGCCCACGCGGCGTGCGGTAGTAGGCGAAGAACTCGCGGTCGATCTCGGACGACTCCTCGGTGATCGCCTGCGGCGTGCCGATGGCCATCGCCCGCTCCGCCCCGTCGACCTCGGCCCAGCGTTGCGCGGCGACGGCGCGCAGGTTGGCCCGGAGCGCTGCGGTGTCGAGCCGCTCGGCGAGCCCCTGACGGTGCGCCTGGCCGATGTCGTACATCGCGACCGTCGCGACCGCCTTGATCCGAGGGTCCACCTCGGCCGCCGCGAGCGAGAAGCCGCCGCTGCCGCACACGCCGATGACGCCGATCCGCTCGCGGTCCACGAGCGGGCTGGTGCCGAGGTAGTCCACGGCGGCGCTGAAATCCTCGACGAACGCTTCGTGCGACGCGATGAAATGGGGCTGGCCACCGCTCTCGCCGTTGTACGACGCATCGAAGGCGAGCGTGACGAAGCCGCGCTCGGCCATCGTCTGCGCGTAGAGGCCGGAGGTCTGCTCCTTCACCCCGCCGTACGGATGCCCGACGATGATCGC
>DASTSX010000071.1:0-3115 GCA_035760455.1 Gemmatimonadaceae bacterium
CCTGCGCGAAGACGGCGACCGTCTGCCCGATGCCGACCTCGGCCGTCTCGGCGGCGGAGATGCCGGTCGAGGCGATGTCGGCCAGCAGCACGCACTGCTCGTCGGACAGGTCGTCGGGGATCTTCGCGAGGTTCGCCTGCGCGTAGGGGACGCGGAAGTACTCGGCCTGCACGCCGTCGATCGCGTTCCCGAGCCGCCACGCGCCGATCATCCGCCAGTCGTCCTCGTGGCCTGAGCACTGCGCCTCGACGTGGTTCTGGCAGTAGAAGCAGGTGCCGCACGGCGTGATCGCGCCGACGAGGACGCGGTCGCCGATCTCATAGCCGGACACCGCGTCGCCGAGCTGGTGGATCACGCCGACCGGCTCGTGCCCGACGATCCGGCCCTGCTCGACCGGATACTCCTCGCGCCAGATGTGCACGTCGGTCCCGCAGATCGTCGTGAGCGTGACCTTCACGATCGCGTCGTTGGGGCCGCACGCGGGGACCGGCCGCTCTCCCAGCACGATCCGCTCGCGCCCCTCGAAGATCGCCGCCTTCATCGTCTCGGGCATGCCGGGCTCCCTTCGCCGCTGGTGATGGCCTCCACCGACCGGATACCCAGACGACGCTATGCCGGACCCGGTGTCGCGCCATCGCGGAGCGTGACGGGCGCGTGCTCCGCTTCTTCGCGAGCGGGTGTCTCCTCGGAGGCTGCGGCCGTCACTGCCGCTCCGGCCTGTTCGGCGGCCCGGACACGCTCCCAGGCGGCGACCACCCGGTCGGCGCGGGCGCGCAGCAGCACCGCCGCCTGCGCGACGCTCAGCACCCCGAGCGCGACGACGGCAAGCGTCTGCCACCACGCGCGGCCTCCGTGCGTGGGCGCCGCGACCCAGGCTGCGGCGAACGCGGCAGTGAGCGCGACGTACGCGATGCCGAAGCCGCGCGCAGCCCCGACGGAGCGTTCAGGCTGGCGCTTGTAGGCGTCGTGGCGCTGCTGGTATCTCAGGCCCGGGAGGGCAGGCTCGAGGAACAGCCGCACGTACGTGGCGCTGCTCGCGACGCCGTTCGAAGCGCGGATCGTCAGCCGCTCCGCGACGATCGTCACCATCGCCGCCAGCGCGACGAGGAAGCACGCCTGCGCCGGCGTGCGTGCCGGCGCCGCCTTCATCAGCAGCCCGAGGATCAGCCCGCTCGCGGCGAGCGCGAAGCCGAGGAAGCCGACCCGCTCCCGCTGGCTCTGCCGGATCGCCTCGCACAGGAACCCGTACTCGGCCAGCAGCGCCGCCTCCGAGTTCGCCGCCCTTTGCTCCGGCATGCAGCAGATCGTGCCATACGCCCGTGGCACCTGACGCACGCCGCTGGGCGGGCTGTTTCAACGCGCCGGTCGCTGCGCTTCCACGACCTCCGCCACACGTTCGGCACCCTCGCCGCCGAGGTCGAGTGGTTCGGCGGTGTGTACACTGTCCGGACATGGCTGCCGATCGTCGTGCCCACCGCATCGATGTCCGCGTGAGCGAGCAGCAGGACGCGATGATCCGCGAGGCGGCTGCGCTCGCGGGCAAGACCGTGACCGGCTTTCTGCTCGACGCTGCGGAAGAGAGCGCGCGCGAGGTGTTCGACGAACGCCGGGACCTCGTGATGAGCAAGGCCGCGTTCGAGCGCTTCGCGGAGGCCCTCGACGCGCCGGCTGAGGTGGTGCCGGAGATGGTCGAGATGTTCCGTCTGCCGCGCATCCCGGAGGCGTGAGCCGTTCTCGGTTCACTCTGCTGACGGGCGAGCACGACGTCAGCGGCTTCGACTGCGGCAGCGAGCAGCTCAACGCGTGGCTCATCCGGCACGCGCTCGCCAGCCACCGTGCCGACATCGCGCGGACGTTCGTCCTGTTGGACGGGAAGACGGTGGCGGGCTACGTGAGCCTCACGACGGGCTCCGCTCGTCATGACGAAGTGCCCACGCGCTTCGCGCGCGGCATGCCGCGCCATCGCATCCCGACGATCCTCGTGGCGCGTCTCGCTGTCGATCGCCGCTTCCAGCGTCGGCAGCTCGGGACGCGGCTGCTTGCCGAGGCGCTGCGTCGCGCGGTCGCCGCCAGCGACGCGGCCGCGGCCCGCGTGGTCGTCGTCGACGCGATCGACGACCACGCGGCCGGCTTCTACCGCGAGCGCGGCTTCATCTCGTCGCCCGAGGACCCGCTGCGCCTGTTCCGCAAGGTCTCCGACATCCGCCGCACGATCGAGTCGGCTGCCGACTGGTAGGCGGAGCGCGGCTGGCGCGGGTCAGTCGATTCGGCGCGCGCGGACCGGTGCGATGTCGTCGTCCTCGCGCAGCGGGGGGAAGCCCGTGAACATCTGCTCGCGCAGCTGCTCGATGTCTTCGGGGCGCAAGCGGCGGACGCCGCTCGGTGGGAGCACCTCCCGACCTGCCCTGGGTCGAGTACACCTGTTGGGCGCTGTGCGATCCTCCGGCAATCGCGAAGCGCCTCAACACCAGGCTCGAGTCGGAGGGAGCCATGCGGACACGATCCGGACGGCTTCGACATCGCGACGAAGGCGAAGGCGATGCCGGACAGCTTTCGGCCCTGTGGTGGCACGGCACAGCATCCGAACGACCGGGGACGCCGTGGAGGCTGACGAAAAGCCGCGAGTAGCTCGCGAAAGCTGCGATGCCGGAGGAGGGACTCGAACCCCCGACACGCGGATTATGATTCCGCTGCTCTAACCGACTGAGCTACTCCGGCGGGGGACCGAGAGTGTATCCGGACCCCGTCCGGCCCGGTGCTTCGGTCGCGCTGCCGCGGATCGCCCCCGAAGCGGTACGGTCTCCCGCGATGACCGTCGCCGCGACGCCGCCGCAGGAGCAGCTGGAGCGCGCGCTCGAGACCGTGATCGGGCGCTGTCTCGACGTCAGGGGCGGCGAGCGCGTGCTCGTGATCGGCGACTACGAGCCGGAGTCGCGCCGGCTCGCGGAGGCGCTGCGCGACACCGCCGCGCGCTACGGCGCCGACGCCGTCCTCGCCCTCATGGACGCGCGCGCGAACGACGGCACCGAGCCGCCGCCGCCGATCGCCGCGGCGCTCGCCGCCTGCGACGTGTACGTCGTCCCGACGAGCCGCTCGCTCTCCCACACCGAGGCCC
>DASTSX010000072.1:0-5246 GCA_035760455.1 Gemmatimonadaceae bacterium
GATGCCGATCGCCGCGTCGCCAAGCTACCACGGATACGACGTCAAGAACTACTATCGCGTCAATCCCGAGTACGGCTCCGCGGCGGACTTCAAGCGGCTGGTGGCCGAGGCACACCGCCGCGGCATCCGCGTGCTGGTCGATCTGGTGCTCAACCACGCGTCGAGCGAGCACCCGTACTTCAAGGAGGCGCTGCGCGATCCCCGGTCGCAGTACCGTTCGTGGTTCCGGTTCTCCCAGTCGCCGTCGGCGGAGCGTGGCCCCTGGGGACAGGTCCTCTGGCACAAGTCGCCCGTTCGCGACGAGTACTACTATGGGATCTTCACGGCCGAGATGCCCGACCTCAACTACGCGACCCGCGCCGTGCGCGAGGAGGCGGAGCGCGTCGGGCGCTTCTGGCTCACGGAGATGGGCGTGGACGGCTTCCGGCTCGACGCCGTGCCGTACCTCGTCGAGGAGGGCGGCGCGCTCGCCCACACCACGGGCACCCACACGCAGCTTCGCGAGTTCGCCGCCTCGGTGCGCCGGGCGGCGCCCGGCGCCTTCACCATCGGCGAGGTCTGGGACACCACCGGCACCGTCCTGCGGTACTATCCCGACCAGCTCGACGCGTACTTCGCGTTCGAGCTGTCCGACGCGCTGCTCGACGCGGTACGCACCTCGACGGCCCAGCGGCTGATGGCCGCCTACGCGCGCATGCAGGCGGCGATGCCCGCGACCCGGTGGAGCCCCTTCCAGCGCAATCACGACCAGACGCGGACCGTGACGGCGCTCGGCGGCGATCTGGGCGCGGCGCGCCTGTCCGCGGAGCTGCTCTTCACCTTGCCGGGCGTTCCCTTCGTGTACTACGGCGAGGAGCTGGGCATGACGGGAGACAAGCCGGATCCTCGCCTCCGCACGCCCATGCACTGGACCGCGGGGCGCGCCGCCGGGTTCACGACCGGGGCGGCCTGGGAGCCGCTGCAGCCCGATTCCGCCACGGCGAACGTCGCGGTCCAGCACGCGGACCCGGGCTCGCTGTTGAACCACTACCGCCGGCTCATCCATCTGCGTGCATCGAACCGCGCGCTCGGTGCGGGCGATCTCCTGCCGCTCGAGTCGAGCGATCCCGCCGTTGCCGCCTTCCTCCGGCGCGACGGCTCGCGCGCCGTGCTCGTCGTGGCGAATCTCGCGACCACGGCGCGCACCGGGGTGACCGTCTCGTCGGGCGACGGCGCGCTCCGCGCCGCGCGGTACGCGACGCGCGACCTGCTCGGCGCCGGCGCCGGAACGACGCTCGTCGTCGCCGCGGACGGGCGGTTGCGCGCGCACGCCCCGGTGGCCACGCTCGCCCCGCGCCGGACGTACGTGCTCGAGCTCATGCGGACCGCGCCCTGACCCGACTCGCGCCTGCGCGCCCGCGAGACGCATGCGCGTCACGGGCGCGCGGGCGCGGGCGTCGCTCGAGCCGCGGCCTGCCCCGCCATCGCGCGGGCGACGCCGTTCGTCCAGCCGAAGCCGTCCTGCGCGGGGTACTCGCCGCCCCCCGCTCGCTTGCTGAGATCGGTGACGTCGTACTTCTCCGTCATCTTCCCCGTGACGAGGTAGGTCCGGCGGTTCAGCGCCAACCACCGCGTCCGCGCGTCGGCCGCGATGTCCTCGCGGCCGTAGGCGCGCACGCCCTGCACCCCCATCCACTGCAGCGGCGGCCAGCCGTTCGGCGCATCCCACTGCTGCCCCGATCGCACGAGCGTCGTCACGAAGCCGCCGGGCGCGAGGAAGTCGCGGCCCAGGCGCGCGGCGACCGCGCGCCCTTGCTCCGGCGTGGCCAGCCCGAAGTACAGCGGCACGGCGGCAGCCATCGTGGGGCGGTCGGTGACGCGCTCGCCCGTCCGCCACCGCACGTCGTAGAAGAACCCGCCCGACGAATCGTACGAGGCGGCGAGCAGCGCGCGCCGGCGCGCCTCCGCCGCCGCCGCGAACCGCGCGGCCACCGCCGCGTCGCCCACGCCGCCGCGCGCCCGCCGGAGGGCGGCGATCGTGCGCTCGGCGTGATACAGCAGGCTGTTGAGGTCCACGGGCGCGAGATCGGTCGTCTCGAGCGAGCGCAGATCCGCCGGATCGCGCATCCACCGGCTCGAGAAGTCCCATCCGCTCTCGGCGGCCGCGCGGATGTTGCGGTAAAGGGCGACACGCTCGGCTTCGGGCACGCGCTGGGCGAGCGAGAAGTCCTCCCGGTACGACTCGGGCCTCGGCTCGGGACGGTCGTCCCAGTACCGGTTCAGCAGGCTGCCGTCGCGGAGGCGAATCACGCGGCGTGCAGCCGTGCCCGGCGCGACCGAATCGGCGCCGGCCATCCAGAAGGCGTGCTCCGCCTCGAGCGTGCCGAGGTACGCGAGCGCGCGCGCGGTGTCCGTCGCCGTCGCGTAGAGACCGACCATCGCGGCGAGGAACGGTGGCTGGCTGCGGCTCAGGTAGTAGCTCCGGTTGCCGTTCGGCACGTGCCCCACCGACCGGACGAGCGCGGCGAACCCGTCGAGCATGTTCTTCACGAGATCGAGCCGGCCGTCCTCGACGAGTCCGAGCATCGTGAAGTACGAATCCCAGTAGTAGACCTCCCGGAAGCGGCCGCCCGGAACGACGTACGGGCCAGGCAGCGGCACGAGCGACGAGCGCGGATCGGGTGCGTCGGCCGGCCGAGTGAGCGCGGGCCACAGCGCGCGGATGTGCGCTTCCATCGATTGCGTCGTGTCGGATCGGGCCCCTTCCCCCGCGGCGCGCGGCGCCTCGAAGTGCTCGGTCACGAAGGCGCGCAGGTCGAACCCCGTACGGGTTCGCTCAGCGGCGTAGCGCGCCACGATCGTTTCCGGCGACGAGCGAGGCCGCGCGTCCACGAAGGTCTTCGAGTCGGGGAAGACGCTTGCCATCTGAACGTCGTGGAACAGCGGCCCGAGGTCGCGCGAGGCGTCGTAGATCCGCGATGGCGTCGCGGGCACGGACGCGACGGGAGCAGCGGTGCGGCATCCGACCGCGAGCGCGACGAGGCCAAGCCACGCGACGTGGTTCGCGAGACGTCGGGGCATCGAGAGGGTGGACCGCATGTGAGGATTCCGGAAAGTGAGTGAGGAATTGCCGCGTCGTGTCCGCGTCACGGCGCGATGCCCCGAGGCAGGGCGGCATTCCGCGACGGCGGTGCGGCTGCGAGCGGCCTGGCGGCCGCCCCGCCGACCGCTGGCTGCAGCAGGACGAGTCGATCGTCGTTGCGCGCGACCGCGACGAGCCGACCCTTCGCCGTGCGCACGGTTCGCATCCGCCGCACCTGGCCCACGAGCTCCACACCGCTGCGCGCCATCTCGACCGCCGCGAAGCGTCCGCTGCCCGCTCCGCGCAGCAGCAGTCCGTAGCTCGCGTCGTAGCGCCCCTGGATCGGCGGCACTCCGTGGAAGTTGCCCGCGACCAGCAGATCGATCCGGCCGTCGCCGTCGAAGTCGTCGGCGACGGTCGCGTGGATCGGCGCGAGCTGCGCTTCCACCGGTAGCGCTTCGATCGTGAAGCGACCCTTCCCGTCGTTGCGCGCCACGACGCTGGCGAACGTGTGCGCCTTCAGGACCCTGGCCGCCGCGACGTCGGCGGCCGGAAATATCTGATCGATCGTGCTCGCGCCGAACGCCGCGTGGGACGGGTAGCGGCCCCGGAGCGCGGGCACGGCGCGAACCAGCTCGTCGCGACCGGCGATCGGATAGCTGACGCCGTGCTTGTAGACCGTGAGGATCGGCTCCACCGTGCCGTCGCGACCGAAGTCGTGCACGTACAGGCGGGCCGGCTCGGTGCGCGACGCGGTGACGTACGAGTTGAGGCCGAGATTGCCGAGCACGAGGTCGGGCCGCCGATCGCCGTTCACGTCGGCGACGGACACGCTGTTCCACCATCCCTCGGTGCCGCCGAGGCCAGCGCGTGCGCCGCGCTCCACGAACCGGCCCTGCTCCTGGTGGAAGAGCAGCACCGGCGTCCATTCGCCCACGGCCACGAGATCGAGCCGTCCGTCCGCATCGTAGTCGATCCAGGCGGCGGAGGTGATCATCCCCGCCTCCGACAGCCCGGGCGCGCGCTCCATCGTCACGTCGGTGAAATGCCCCGTGCCGTCGTTGCGGAGCAGCCGGCTCCGGGGCGACGTCCCGTACGCACCGGGCACCGATCGACTGCCGAGGAAGAGGTCCACGTGCCCGTCGCCATCGAAGTCGGCCGCCGCGACGCAGCTGCCGTTGTCGTACAGCTCCGGGAGCGCGTCGATCTTCCGGCTGTAGCCGCCGCGCCCATCGTTGACGTAGAGGCGCCCGCGCATCGGCTGTGCGGGGATCGTGAACGCGTTGCCTCCGCTGACGACATAGAGATCGAGGTGGTCGTCGCCGTTGGCGTCGAAGAAGGTCGCGTCGACGTCCTCCGAGACGCTGTCCGCCGCGAGCGCAGGCTGCGAGCTCGGACGAAACGTGCCGTCGGGCTGCTGCACGAGCAGCGTACCCGGCTGCCACATCGCGCCCCCGACGAAGAGGTCGTCGAGTCCGTCGCCGTTCACGTCGCCCGACGCCAGTGCGGGCCCTTCGGTCGAGAGAAGTCGCGGCATCAACGGCTCGCGAACGAAGTCGTTGGACGCGTTCTCGACGTGCCGGACCTTCACTCTCAGCGCGTCCGTGACGTCGCGAAAGAGTGGCGGCGAAGAAGATCTCCCCGGCGTGTAGCGTCCCCGCGCCTCGGACTGCGAGAGGACGAGCGGTCGGTTCGCCGGCACGTGCGTCAGCACCTGGAAGGTTCGGTCCGGCCAGACGATCGTGAGCGAGTCGATCGACGCGGCGCGGCCAAGTCCCACGTGCAGCCGGGGGTCCACCGACGACTGGAAGCCCCGCGTCGGCATCTGCTCGACGAGCTGGGTCGTGTCGCCGATGCGCACGAGAAGCTTTGCCCCGATGCCCGTCGTGTTCGGCGCGGCGCCGCGGAGCGTCACCGTGAGCGAGCCGTTCCCGGAGATCTCGCGCGCTCGATTCCGGTAGATCGCCGCCGGCGCGTTGATCATGTTGACGACGAGGTCCAGCGCGCCGGTGCCGTTCAGGTCCACGTAGACGGCACCGTTGGAGAAACCAGCCTGGTCGAGTCCCCAACCACCGGTCACGTCGGTAAATCGGAGGCCGCCGGCGTTCCGGAACGCACGGTTCGGCACCGGCACCTGCGGCATGCGCGCGATGAGCGCCATGTTGCCCGAGGTGATCGTCGGGCC
>DASTSX010000073.1:0-57942 GCA_035760455.1 Gemmatimonadaceae bacterium
GTCAGCGCGCACCGCTCTCGGGTTACCGTCGCGCGGCACGCGCGCGGATGGCACGAAAATTTCCTTTGCCACCGGTGAAGGAGAACGTCGCACGAAGTCGCTGGGGGATACGGAGTCATGACGACGCTTCAACAGATCGAACTGCGCTGCCCGATCTGCGATACGCGCTTCAAGTCGCAGCAGGTGATCTCGACGAACTCGTTCGGCGGGAAGCGCACCGACTTCCATGAGCGCGCCGCCGGCACGCAGCCGCTGCCTTTCCTGATTCACATGTGCAACCGCTGCGGGTACTCTGGGGCGGAACGCGACTTCACCGAGGAAGCCGACGTGAGCGCCGGTCTGCGCGAGCACGTGTGGAACGAGCTCGCGCCGCAGATCTCGACGGGCGCTGCCCTCGGCTCCGAGAAATACGAAGCGGCGGCGAAGGTCGCGGAATGGCAGGCGCTCGACGCCCGTCACATCGCTGACCTGCTGCTGCGCGCGGCTTGGTGCTGTGTCGACGAGTCCGATACCGAAGCCGAGCGATTCTTCCGGCGAAAGGCGGCGTGGAAGTTCGAGGAAGCGCTGTCGAGCTTCGACGGCGTGGCGCGCGAGGAGCGGGCGGTGCTCACCTACCTGGTCGGCGAGCTCTGGCGACGAGTCGGGGACACGAAGCAGGCGGCGGCCTGGTTCAACCGGGTCCCGGCCGAGATCACGGATCTCGGCACGCAGCAGTGGGTGCTGGACGCCGCGCGGCAGCAGCGCGACTGCCCACGCGAGTGGTTCGGATGACGTTGCGCGGCTAGCGCGGCGCTCCGACCGACCGAAGGGTGCGCTCGCTGGCTGCGAGCGCACCCTTCGTGCATCCGGCGGGGGCGGTCGCTACCGGGTGCCGAACAACCGATCGCCGGCGTCGCCGAGCCCGGGGAGGATATATCCCTGGGCGTTGAGCTCCCGATCGAGCGCCGCGCAGTAGACGACCACATCGGGATGCACGTCGGCGAGTCGACGCACGCCCTCGGGAGCAGCGACCAGACAGAGGAAACGGATGCGCGTCGCGCCGGCTCGTTTCAGCGACGCGACGGCCGCCGCGGCGCTGCCGCCGGTGGCCAGCATCGGGTCGAGGAGGAAGAAGTCGCGTTCCGCCGCGTCTCCGGGCACCTTGAAGTAGTAGTCGACTGGCTCGAGCGTATCGTGGTCGCGATAGAGGCCGATGTGTCCCACTCGTGCGGAGGGGACGAGCCGCGCGACTCCCTCGACCATCCCCAGCCCAGCGCGCAGGATCGGGACGAGCGTGAGCTTCTTGCCGCTCACCCGCATGCCGGTGGTGCGTTCGAGCGGCGTCTCGACGGGCGCCGGCTCGAGCGGCAGCTCGCTGGTGGCTTCGTACGCGATGAGCGTCGCGATCTCGTCGACCAGCTCCTTGAAGATCTTCGTCGGCGTCGTGCGTGCCCGAAGCAGTGACACCTTGTGCTGCACGAGCGGGTGCGAGACGATGCGCAGCGTGGGGAACGCAGGGGTGGTGTCCATGGGGCAGAAGCTAGTAAGTTCGCGCCCATGAAAGAATACCAAGCGGTGATGCTTCGTCTCACACGCCACGCGCGCGACGACGAGGACGCCCTCACCGATCTCCTGAACGAGCGAAGCCGCAGCGGGTGGCGACCCGCCCTCATGTCGCAGGACGAGCATCGGGTGACGCTGGTCTTCGAGCGTCCCGGCGACGGCGAGAGCTGACCCGAACCCCACAACCCGATGGAGATCGAGTTCGCCGGCGCAGCGCGCGAGGTGACCGGTTCGTGCCACATCGTCCGCCTCAACGGCAGGACCGTCCTGCTCGACTTCGGCATGTTCCAGGGCAGACGGCGCGAGACCCGGGCGCGGAACGCGGCACTCCCGCTCGCGGTTCGCGAAATCGACGCCGTGGTCCTCTCGCACGCGCACATCGACCACGCGGGCCGGTTACCGCTCCTCACCGCGCATGGCTATGCGAGCCCGATCTACTGCACCGCTGCGACGCGCGACCTCTCCGCCGTGATGCTCGCCGATTCGGCCCACATCCAGGAGAAGGACGCGGAATTCCTCGCCCGACGGAACCGCGAGGTCGTACCGCCGCTCTACGGAATGCGTGACGCCACTACGGCGGTGGACCGGATGGTCGGCCTGCCGTACGACACGTGGTTCGACGTGGTCCCCGGGATGCGCGCGACGTTCACCGATGCCGGACACATCCTCGGCTCCGCGTCGGTCACCCTGGAGTGCATCGAGGGGGGCACGCGCAAGCGGATCGTCTTCTCGGGCGACATCGGCCGGAACGGGTTGCCGATCATTCGCAATCCCAAGCCCCCCGAAGGAGGCGCCGACGTCGTGCTCCTCGAGTCGACCTACGGCAATCGCGATCACCCACCGGTCGAGGGCGCGCGCGACCAGCTCGCGCGCGTGGTGGCCGAAACAGCCGCACGCGGCGGGCGGGTGCTCGTGCCGGCGTTCTCGGTCGGTCGCACCCAGGAGCTCGTCTACGACCTGCACGTCCTGGCGCGGGCGGGGAAGATCCCCGAGGTGCCGATCTACATCGATAGCCCGCTGGCGATCGACGCGACGACCGTGTTCGCGATGCATCCCGAGATCTTCGACCAGACCGAAGACCTGGTCCAGAAGGTCCAGGACCTGTTCCGGTTCCCACTGGTGCGCTACACACGCGATGCTACCGAGTCGAAGCAGCTGAACTCGCAGCACGGGCCGATGGTGATCATCGCCGCGTCGGGGATGGCGGAGGCCGGACGCATCCTGCACCATCTCGCACATGGCGCCGCGGATCCGCGGAACACGATCCTCATCGTCGGCTTCCAGGCGGAGCACACCCTTGGCCGGCGGATCGTCGAGCGGGCGCCGATGCTGCGCGTCTTCGGCGACGAGGTCCCGCTGCGCGCCCAGGTCGAGGTGCTCGCTGGGTACAGCGCGCACGGAGACCGCCACGAGCTCCAACGATGGTTGGACAGCGTCCGCGACGGCGGCGCGCCAACGGGCACTCACCGGCGCGGGACGGCGCCCGACGTGTACCTGGTACACGGCGAGCCAGAGGCGCAGGACGCCTTTGCCGGCCAGCTGCGCGCTGCGGGCTACCCTTCCGTGGAAGCACCGATTCCGCACAGGAAGATCGCCCTGTGATCGAGCGCGCCGGCACCGGAGCGCAGGCCGGAGCGCGGGGGCGCATCGTCAACGCCGGGGTTCGCTGCATCGCACGCGAGGGGGTGGCCGGAGCCAGTATGGCGGCGATCGCCCTCGAAGCCGGGGTGAGCAAGGCGCTGCTGCACTACCATTATCATGATCGCGCGACGCTTCTCGCCGAGATCGTGGAGCGGATCAGCGGGGGCACGATCGAGCGGGAACGCGCCGCCGTCGACGAGAGCACCGCTGGGGGGCTCGATGCACTCTGGCGATGGCTGGAGGGGGAGCTACGCCGAGGCGAGCTGGCCGCGCTCGCGGAGCTCGCACTGGTCCGCGAGGGGCCCGTCCGCCGAGCGACGCGCGCGGCGGCGAGCGACCGGCGCCGGAGCGCCGCGCGCACGATCGAGCGGCTGTTCGCCGAGTTGGATCTCACCCCCCGGGTTCCCGCGCCGCTGCTGGCCGACGCCGCCGTCGCATTCATCGACGGGCTCGCACTGGACGTGGCCAGTGGCTCGACCCGCGAGCCGCGGGTCAGCTACGACATCTTCTGGCTCGCGCTCCTCGGCCTGACCGAATGAGCAAGATCTTACCTATCGCCGGCGCGCGAGGCACGGCTAGCTTGCACTGAATGCGTTCGTCGCGCCCACCCGTCGTGCGCCTCGCGCTCGCGGGGCTGGGTCTGCTGCTCGTCGTCTGGATGGCATCGCTCGGCGCCGTCCTGGCGTGGGAGCGACACGACCAATCGCGCCCGGTCGGCGCGATCGTGGTGCTCGGTGCGGCGCAGTACGTCGGCCGACCGTCGCCCGTACTCCGGGCGCGGCTCGACCACGCGATCGCACTGTGGCGTCGGGGACTGGCACCCATCATGATCGTGACCGGCGGAACCGGGACGGGGGACACTACGAGCGAAGCCGCGGTGAGCCAGCGCTACGTCGTGCAGCACGGAGTTCCCGAACAGGCGGTCCTCCTCGAGACGGAGGGGCGAACCACCAGCGAATCGATGGCGGGGGTCTCCGCGCTCATGAACAGCCAGAGCCGTCGCGACGTATTGCTGGTGAGCGACCCCTTTCACATGCTGCGCCTCACGATTCTGGCGCGACGTCACGGGCTGGTACCGTACGCCTCGCCGACGCCGACCAGCCCGATTGCCGCGAGCCCGACCGAGCGATGGAAGTACGCGTTGAGCGAATCGGTGAAAGCGCCGTTGGCCTTCATCCTGGAGAGGAACGACCGGTGATCTCGCGTCATTGCGTAGCATTCTGCGCATTAATAGCCGCCGCCGTGCCGGGACCCACGGCGCGTGCGCAGAGCGTGCCGAAGCTGCAGTTCGAGAAGCTCACGCTGCCGAATGGGCTCCAGGTGATCCTGCACGAGGACCACTCGACGCCGATCGTCGTCGCGAACACGTGGTACCGCGTCGGCTCGGGCGACGAGAAGCCAGGACGCACCGGGTTCGCGCACCTGTTCGAGCACCTCATGTTCCTGGGATCGCAGAACGTGCCCCAAGGCCAGTTCGACAAATGGCTCGAGGAAGTCGGCGCTGACAACAACGGCACCACGGACTTCGATCGAACGACCTATTACGAGCAGCTTCCGTCGAACGCGTTGCCGCTCGCGCTCTGGCTCGACGCCGACCGCATGGGCAACCTGCTGCCCGTGATGACGCAGGCCAAGCTCGACCTGCAGCGCGACGTGGTGAAGAACGAGCGTCGGCAACGCTACGACAACGTGCCATACGGGCGGGCGAACGAGACGATCTGGGCGACGCTCTTTCCCGCGACGCACCCCTATCACTGGCCTCCCATCGGCTCGATGGCGGACCTCAGCGCGGCGTCGCTCGACGACGTGAAGGCATTCTTCCGCACGTACTACGCGCCGAACAATGCCACGCTCGTGATCGCGGGCGACTTCAATCGCGATTCGGCCGTCACCTGGGTGAACCGCTACTTCGGGAGCATCCCGCGCAACCCGCAAGCACCGGTGCGCCCCACGGTACCGGCGTTCTCGATCCCGCGTGACACCTTCCTCGTACAGGAGGACAAGGTGACGCTGCCACGGCTCTACCAGACGTGGCACACGGTGAAGCTCTTCCACGAGGACGACGCCGTGCTCGACGTCCTCGCGGACGTGTTGGCGGGTGACAAGAACTCGCGCCTCTACAAGCGCCTCGTATTCGACATGCAGGTCGCGCAGGATGTCAATGCGTACCAGTTCAGCGGTCGCCTCGACGGCTACTTCCAGATCATCGTCACACCCAAGCCCGGCCAGACGCCGACGCAAATGGCGCAACTCGTCGCCGAGGAGCTCGGCAAGGTCGTCCGCGATGGGGTCACCCCACGCGAGCTCGCCCGCTCGCTCAACAGCCGGCGCGCGTCGTTCCTCGATCAGCTCGCGTCGGTACTCAACAAGGCGGATCGTCTCGCCTCCTACGATTACAACGCGGGGACGCCCGACTACGCGCAGCAGGATTTCGCGCGCTACGAGCGCGTGACGGCGGCCGACGTCCAGCGTGTCGCGGCCAAGTACCTCAACCAGCCGAGAGTGGTGCTCACCGTGGTTCCCGAAGGCAGACGACAGCTGATGGTCACGGGAGGTGCGAAGTGAGCCGCATCCTTCATGTCACGACCCTTCGTGCCGCGACGGCGACGGGCATCGTCACGCTCCTGGCGGCGTGCGCGGGACCACACGTCGTCACGACACCCCCGCCCGTGCCCGTGAGCACGACGAGACCAAGCGCGGCGGCGACGATCGATCTCACGAAGCCGCCGACGCTCGGTGCGCCACCGTCGCTGACGCCGCCCCAGATCACCACGCGCGAGCTCCCGAATGGGCTCAAGATCGTCGTCCTCGAGCAACACGAGCTGCCGCTCGTCGACGTCATGTTGCAGGTCCGCTCGGGCGGCGAGAGCGATCCGGCGGGCAAGACTGGGATGGCCGCCCTCGTCGCCGCGATGCTATCCGAGGGCACGACGAATCGCACGGCGCTGCAGATCGCCGATCAGGCGGCATTTCTGGGGATCCAGCTCAACGCCTCGAGCGGGTGGGAGCAGAGCACGGTCTCGCTCCACGCGCCGACCGCGCAGCTCGACAGCGCACTGGCACTGTTCGGCGACGTGGCGCTGCGGCCGAGCTTTCCGGCGGCCGACCTCGAGCGCGTGCGCAAGGTGCGCCTGACGGCGCTGCAGCAGTTGCGCGATCGCGCCCCGGCGATCGCCGACCGCGCGTTCGCGCACGCCGTCTTCGGCGATCAGCACCCCTACGGTCGCCCGCTCGCGGGCACGGAAGGCTCGCTCGCCTCGATTACCCGCGATGACGTTCAGCGCTTCTACACGACATACTATCGGCCGAACAATGCCACCCTGCTCGTCGTGGGCGACGTCCGGCCGGACGACGTGGAGCGCCGCGCGAGAGAGCTGTTCGGCTCCTGGGCGCGTGGTACCGTGCCGCCGCCGCCGGCGACCACGCCGAACGCCGCGAGGGGCACGCGCGTCGTGATCGTCGACAAGCCAGGTGCGGCACAGACGTCGTTCCGGCTCGGTGGCATCGGTGCGCCGCGCTCGACGAGCGATTACTTCCCGCTGCAGGTGATGAACACGATCCTCGGCGGCTCGTACACGAGCCGGCTCAACGCCAACCTGCGCGAGACGCGCGGCTACACGTACGGCGCGGGCTCGGGCTTCGGGCTGCGTCGCTCGGCGGGGCCATTCATCGCCAGCGCGGAAGTCGTCACGGCGAAGACGGACTCGGCCATGATCGAGTTCGTCAAAGAGCTCCGCGCGATCCGCGACACGGTGCCAGCTGACGAATTGGCAAAGGCGAAGCGATACCTGCAGCTCGGGCTGCCCAGCAGCTTCGAGACGACGCAGGGGATCGCCCAAGAGTTCCTGCCGCTGATCGCCTACGGAATCCCACTCGACTTCCACGCGTCGGCCGTACAGCGCTACGGCGCAGTCACGCAGGCCGACGTCCAGCGCGTGGCTCGGCAGTACGTAGACCCCGACCGGTTGACGATCGTCGTCGTCGGGGATCGGAAGGTGATCGAACCGGGCATCCGTGCGCTCAATCCGGGCGAGATCATCACGCGCGACGTCCGGGACGTGCTCGGGGCGCCCCCCACGCCCTGACATCGGCCTCCGAGGAAGTCGAACGGGGCGTGCCATCCGGTGCGCCCCGTTCGTGCGTCTGGCGCGAGAGGTGCGGAGCTTCGCGCGCCTGCCCGGTACCCCATACCGGCTCACGGATGCAGCTTACGTCAATGCAGATACCCATCGAGACCTACGAGCTCGACAACGGATTGTTGGTCGTCCTCTCGGAGGATCATACGGCGCCGCTCGTGGCCGTGAACCTCTGGTACCACGTCGGATCGGCGAACGAGCGACCAGGTCGCACGGGGTTCGCTCACCTGTTCGAGCACATGTTGTTTCAGGGCTCGGCGAGCGTCGGCGCGAACGAGCACTTCGAGCTCGTGCAGCGCGCGGGCGGCACGCTCAATGGCTCCACGTGGCTCGACCGCACCAACTACTACGAGACGGTTCCGTCGAACCAGCTCGAGCTCGCCCTCTGGCTCGAGGCGAACCGCATGGGCTACCTGCTACCGGCGATGACGCAGCAGAAGCTCGACACGCAGCGTGACGTCGTGCAGAACGAACGGCGCTGGTCGATGGACAACCAGCCATACGGCTCCTGGTGGGAGCGGTTGCCGGCACTCTGCTTCCCGCCAAGCCATCCGTTCCACCACTCGCTGATCGGCTCGATGAGCGATCTCGACGCGGCGAGCCTGGAAGACATCGAGCAGTTCTTCACCACGTACTACACGCCCGACAACGCGGTGCTCTCGATCGCCGGGGACTTCGACCGCGACGAGGCCAAGCGGCTCGTCGAGCGCCACTTCGGCCCGATCCCGCGCGGCAAGGGGAAGCCTCCGCTGCCGGACATGACACTGCCGCTCTCGCTAGGCGGTCCACTGCGTGAGGTGGTGCCGGACGACGTCGTGCTGCCGCGCCTGTTCCTCGCGTTCCGATCCCCGGTCTTCGGGAGCGAGGAGTACTACGCGGCGAGCGTGTGCGGGGCGATCCTCGGCCTCAAGAAGGGAAGCCGCCTGCATCGGCGGCTTGTCCGGGAGAGACAGCTCGCCGCCGAGGCGCAGGCGTTCACGTACGATCTCACGAAAGGAAGCGACCTGCTGGTGCTCGATGTCACGGCCCGTCCGGAAACGTCGTCCGAGGAGCTGGAGCGCGCGGTGCACGAGGAGGTCGACCGCTTGCGCGACGATGGAGTCACGGCGGAGGAGGTGGCACGCGCCGTGACGCTGGTCGAGACCGAGCTGATCGTCGCGCTGCAGTCGGCGGGCGATCGGGCCGACAAGCTCTCTCTGTTCGCGACGTACTTCGGTGATGCGTCGCTCGTGAACGTGCAGGGCGCGCGCTACCGTGCGGTCACGGCCGAGCGTGTCAATGCGTTCGCGCGCGCGCGGCTCGGCGCGGACAATCGCGCGAGCCTGCTGTACGTCCCACGCGAGACAGTGAATGCGTCGACGTCGCGGGAGCTCGCTGAGGCGGGCGCACGATGACCGAGACGGCCAAGCGTGAGAACGTACCGGCGCCGCGGCCCAGCCCCACCGCGCCGCGCACCTATCGATTCCCGCACTTCGAGCGGATGACGCTGCCGAACGGCCTGCGGCTCGTCGTCGCTCCGGTCTCCAAGCTTCCGCTCGTATCGGTCACGGCCGTCGTCGATGCCGGCGCATCCACCGAGGGTGAAGGGCAGAACGGCGTTGCCGCCCTCACCGCGCAGCTGCTCCTCGAAGGGGCCGCCGGACTGGACGGCGCGGCGCTCACCGAGCGATTCGAGCGAATCGGCACCTCGGCGGACGCACACGCGGACTGGGATGCGGCGACGGTCTCGCTCACGGTGCTGGGGGAACGCCTTCCCGAGGCGCTCAGCCTCGTGCGCGACCTTCTCCGGGCTCCCGAGTTCCCCGAGCGCGAGGTGGCACGACTGAAGGACGAGCGGCTAGCCGAGCTGCTGCAGCTTCGCGCCGAGCCGCGAGCGCTGGCGGACGAGCACTTCTCCCGCGCCGTGTACGCGCCCTCCGCGCGGTACGCGGCGCCGGCTGGCGGCGACGCGGCAAGCGTTCGGACGCTGACCGGCGAGCTGGTGCGGCGCTTCTATGCTCAGCGCTATCGGCCGGCGACGACGACGCTCGTGTTCGCCGGCGACGTGAGCGTGGAGCGTGCAGCCGGGCTCGTGATCGAACTGTTCGATGACTGGCGCGGCGAGCCGATGTCTCCGAACCCGCGTGCCGTCGACGCCTCCCCACCCACGCGGCTCGCGCGTGTCGTCGCCAAGACCGATGCGCCGCAGTCGGAGGTGCGAGTCGGTCACGTCGGACTTCCGCGCCGACACCCAGACTATTTCGACGCAACGGTCATGAACGCCGTGCTGGGCGGTCTGTTCTCGTCGCGCATCAACTTGAATCTGCGGGAAGCGCACGGCTACACGTAC
Organism: Gemmatimonadaceae bacterium; assembly: GCA_035760455.1. Taxonomy (GTDB): domain Bacteria; phylum Gemmatimonadota; class Gemmatimonadetes; order Gemmatimonadales; family Gemmatimonadaceae; genus AG11. The sequence goes on from DASTSX010000073.1 coordinate 9,649, forward strand.
GGTGCATTCTCCGCCTTCGAGTGGCGACGGGGCGCAGGTCCATTCACGATTCAGACCGCCGTGAAGAGCGACGTGACGGGCGCCGCGGTGCGCGAGATCCTGCACGAGATCGAGCGCATGCGCAGCGAGGAGATCGGCACGGACGAGCTGACTCTGGCGACGAGCTATCTCGACGGCGTATTTCCGATCCGCTACGAGACCACGGCGGCGATCGCTACGGCGCTCTCGAACCTCGTGATCCACGAACTTCCCGAGCACTTCTACGACGAGTATCGCATGCGAGTTCGCAGCGTCACGACGGAGGGCGTGCTGCGTGCGGCGCAGCAGCATCTGCACCCCGACCAGCTGCGCATCGTCGTGGTGGGCGACCCCGCCGTGGTCGCGCGGCCGCTGGCCGAGATCCACGGCGCGCCCGTGGAAGTCGTGACTCCGGAAGGTGCCGAGGTGGCGGCGTGACGCCGAAGCGAAAGAAGACACCGACGGTCGTCACCGCCGCCCAGCTCGACGCGACACCACCCGGTACGAAGTCCGAGGCACAGCTGGGCAGCGAGCGCATCCACACCGGCAAGATCATCAAGCTGGACCAGGACCGCATTCGCTATCCGGATGGCAGCGAGGCCGAGGTGGACATCGTGCGCCATCCCGGGGCCTCGGCGGTCGTTCCCTTTCTGACGGATCCGGAGGGGGAGGACCCGCAGATCCTGCTGCTCCGGCAATATCGATATGCGGCCGGTGGATACCTCTATGAGATCCCCGCCGGCCGGCTCGACCCTGGTGAAGCACCAGCGGACTGCGCCGCACGCGAGCTGAAGGAAGAGACCGGTTGCCTGGCGAGCCGGATCGAACCACTGATCACCATGGTGACAACGCCTGGCTTCACGGACGAGCGCATCCATCTCTTCATGGCGACCGACATCACGCACGGTGAAGCGGCACGCGAGGCGGACGAGTTCGCCGACGTCGTGGTGATGCGCCTGTCCGAGGCGCTCGAGCTCATCCAACAGGGCGAGATCATCGACGGAAAGACGGCGCTCGGCATCCTCTACGCGGCGGGGTTCAAGACGGGCTGATCCATTCCGCCTACGCGGCCCCATTCGCATCACGAGAAAATTGACCGACAACCGCACGCCCCTATCGAGTGTCAAAAGTGGACACTCGATCGGGGCATTCTCGCGTTGTGTACCGAAAAGAGGACGCTCGGAGACCCCCAATCCGCAGGCGGTCGGGGCTAGTGGTGGAATAAAGCGTTGACCTGCAACGTCTTAAGCGATGGTACGTAGTGAGAGGTGGTGGGCATGGCCCCTGCCTTAGTACGGGGCACGAAGCATCGCTCATCGAGAACTCGAGTTTGGTCGTCGGAGCGCAACCCTGTCGAAGGGCTTGGGGGATAGAGAAATGGCTGACATCGCAATGAAGCGGGTCGCCCAACGTGGGCCGACGATCCGTGAGCAGCTGAAGGCGATGGACGACGCCGACGTCGTCGCATCGTTCCTGGACGGGGAAGAGCGTGCGTTTCAGGAGCTGGTGGAGCGCTACCAGACGCGCCTCCTCAACTTCATCTACCGCACGATCGGCGACCGCGAGAAGGCAGAGGATCTGGTCCAAGAGGTGTTCATCCGGGTCTACCGGCACCTTCACCGCTTCGACCGGTCCAAGAAGTTCTCGACCTGGGCATACACGATCGCGTCGAACCTGGCGAAGAACGAGCTACGCAACCGTTCGCGGAATCCGCTCGTGCTCTTCCAAACGATGAAGGGGAACTGGGAGGACGAGGATCGACCCCTCCAGTTCGAGGATACGACGGCGCGGCCGGACGATCTCTACCGCAAGCGGCACCTGCGCGAGCTGGTGGCCGAGACGGTGGCGAAGCTGCCGGCCCACCACCGGGAGGTGTTCGTGCTGCGCGAGCTCGAAGGGAAGTCGTACGAGGAGATCGCGGAGATCACGGACTGCAACCTTGGCACGGTCAAGTCGCGCCTGAACCGCGCGCGGAACGCATTCGCCGAGATCATCGAGCCCTGGGTGGACTAGAAACCGGTGAGTTGGTGAGTTGGACTGCTGGTTCGTTGGCTGAGGGGCTTCCAGGCGCGGGGGCCCCTCGGCTCACGTTCGGGGGAAGGCCGGGTCCGTCGGGAACAGCCCCTGGTCCCGCGGGTACCGAGGGCACATCATCATGGCCTCTCACCCCACCCACCGCGCCGCATGAACTGTCGGGAGTTTCGACGCAAGCACGACGCCTATGTCGACGACACGTTGAGTGGAGTCGAGATGGAGGCGATGGGGCGGCATCGTCGCTTGTGTGCCCAGTGTGCCGCGCTCGACACCCGTATCCGGCGCTCACTGCTGCTCGTGCACAACCTGCCGGCGATCCAGCCGTCGGCCGCCTTCAGCGAGCGCCTCCAGATGCGTCTCGCGCACGAGCGAGTGCTCAAGGCCGCACGGCAGCACGACGACGCCAGCACGATGATGGGATTGATGACGCGCCACCGGAGCCCCTTCTCGACAGGGACTTACGTGGCGCTCGCCGCAGGGGTGGCGATGGCGGCCGGGTTGACGATGAGCGTGATGCTGGCGAACGAGGCCGAGCAGCCGATCCGGCTGGCTCCCGTGGTCGCCACCGCACCAGAGCCGGAGCCCTCGCTGCTCGCGACGCCGGCGATGGTCGCGTCGCTGCCGGCCGGGATGCCGATCTGGCCCGCCGTGTACGTCGCGCAGCGCGCACCCTGGCATCTCGCGAGCGACGTTACGGGGCGCTGACGCGCCACGCTGACGAGGTCCGGATCGCCGCGGTCGCCACGCGCACGATCCATCCTATATTTCCCCCATGGCATCCGCAGGGGAGAAAGCGCTTCACGCGGCCCTCAAGAAGCGCGTCTTCGATCCGGTGTACTACCTGTTTGGCGAAGACGACTTCCTGAAGGAGCAGCAGACTCGGGAGCTCATCGACGCGGCGGTCGATCCCGCGACGCGCGACTTCAATCTCGAGCAGCGCCGCGCGAGCGAGCTCGATCCAGAAGCGCTGGACGCGCTGCTGAGCACTCCGCCGATGCTGGCCGAGCGGCGCGTGGTCGTGCTGCGCGACGTCGACAAGATGAAGAAGGCCGCGCGTGCGTTGCTCGACCGCTACCTTGCGCGACCTGCCCACGACACGGTGCTGGTGCTGGTGGCACCGAGCGGGGCGAAGGCCGACAAGACGCTGAGCGAGCGCGCGACCGCAGTGGAATACGTGCCGCTCGCCGGCGATCGGTTGCCGCGGTGGGTGGCATATCACGCGCAGCACGAGCTCGGACGCACCATCACCCCGGAAGCGGTCACGCTGCTCGTGGAAGCCGTGGGGGGTGACCTGGCGCAGATCGCCGTCGAGCTGGAGAAGCTCGCGAGCTACACCACGGAGACGATCGACGAGCGTGCGGTGGCCGACGTGGTCGGCGTGCGCCGGGGGGAATCGATCGGCGACCTGCTCGACGCCGTCGCGGCGAAGGACGCGAGTACCGCTCTGGCACTCGTCCCGATCGTCCTGCAGCTGCCCAAAACCACGGCGGTGTCGGTCGTGATGGCGTTGACGGTCCAGACGCTCGCCCTCGGCCATGCCGAGGCGACGCTCGCCGCGGGAACGTCGCAGCGGGCGCTGTTCAACGAGCTGATGGCGCTACTCAAGGACACGGGCGCCTTCCCGCACCGACCGTGGAGCGAGGCAGTGAACGCGTGGACCAGGAACGCCGCGCGCTGGACCGCCGCCGACCTCGACGCCGCACTTCACGCCCTCCTCGCCACCGACGTGGCGCTCAAGGAAACCCGCCTCTCCTCACCGGAACAACTGCTCGCCACCCTCGTTCTCGCGCTCTGCGACCGCGCGGCGCGCCGCGCGGCGTGAGCACGCGTGCTATCCCTACCTCATCCGATGCGCCGTCCCGTCAGAACGACCGTCTTCCTCCTCGTCGCCGCGACCGCTCTCGCCGGCTCAAGTGCGGCGCAGGGTGCCGCGCCCTCGAGTGACTCCCCGCTGCCGGCGACCGATTCGATCTTCAAGCGCGCCCGCCGGCTCGTGAGCGAAGGCGACGGCGCGGCGGGGCGCGCGATCGTCGACTCGATGCTCCGCGTCGCCACGGAGGGCACGCTGGCCTACGGTAATGCGCTGTTCTGGCGCGGGGCGCTCGCCGAGACGGCCGCCGATGCCGAGCGTGACTACCGGCGCGTCATCGTGGAATACCCGGTCTCGCCATACGCCGACGATGCGCTGCTCTCGCTCGCGGAGCTCGAACAAGCGCGCGGCGATCGGACCTCGGCCTTTCAGCATCTCCAGCGCTTCGTGCGTGAGCATCCGCTCGGGCCCGCGCGTGCGCGCGCAGGTCTCGCGGCGGCGCGGCTCGCCTTCGAACAACGCGACCTCACGCGCGGCTGCGCCATGATCGCCGACGCGCGCCTCTCGGCAGGAAGCGACGTGGAGCTGCGCAATCAGATCGACTATCACGGCTCCCGGTGTCCCGCGACCGCGGCGGCCGTGCCAGCGCCCGCACCGGCGACTCCGAGCACGGGTGCGTCGAGCGTGAGGACATCCGGGGCGACGACGACCGCGGCGCCCACGCCGGGTCCGGCGACGCCACCTGGCGCGCGCTCGACGACGACGACGACGACCACGAGCGCGCCGCCGCCGAGTGCCTCGCCGACACCGATGGCGCCACGGCCGGACACCGGCGCGCCGAGGACGACGTCCGTCGCCGCGAGACCCGAGCCTCCCGCGCCGGCAGCGGCGCCGCGCGGCATCTGGACCATCCAGCTCGCCGCGTACAACACGCGCCCGGATGCCGAGGCGTTGGTGCGCAGGCTCGCCACGCGCGGCGTCAAGGCGCGCATCAGCGGAGACGCGAGACCGTTCCGGGTGAGGCTCGACTACTATCAGACCCGCCAGGAAGCCGCGGCGCAGGTCGCCGCGCTCAAGGAGCGCGGCATCGTCGGCTTCGTCACCGACGAGCCGAGACCGACGGGAGCGATGCGTCCGTGAGCGGTGCGGTCGTGACGCCGCTGATGCAACAGTACCGGGAGATCAAGGCGCGGCACCAGAGCGCGATCCTGTTCTTCCGGATGGGTGATTTCTACGAGATGTTCTATGAGGACGCCGAGACGGCAGCCCGAGTGCTCGGGCTCACGCTCACGTCGCGCAACAATGGCGGGGCGGCCGAGGTTCCGCTCGCCGGCGTCCCGGTGCGCGCGGGGCAGGAGTACCTGCGCCGCCTCGTACAGCAGGGCTATCGCGTCGCCATCTGCGAGCAGGTGGAGGATCCCAAGGTCGCGAAGGGGATCGTGCGCCGCGAGGTGGTGGAGACGGTGTCACCCGGCGTGGCGTTCGCCGACGAGCTGCTCGACGGCGCACGCAACAACTTCATCGCGGCGATCGGGCGCGTGGCGCGAGGCGACGACGGCCGGCCACTCGCTGGGCTCGCCGCGGCCGACGTCTCAACGGGCGAGCTCCGACTCTCGATCGTACCACTGGAGGCGCTCGACGCGATGCTGGCGCGCATCGCGCCGCGCGAGCTCCTGGTGCCGCGCGGTGGCGACGCGCTCCCGCGCACGGGGGCGCTCGATGGCGCGCTCGTGACCGAGCGTGACGCCTGGGAGTTCGACGACGCAATGGCGCGAGACGATCTCGCGCGCCAGTTCGGCGTGCGCAGCCTCGACGGTCTCGGCTTCGAGGCGCGCGACGAGCCGGCCATCGGAGCCGCCGGCGCACTGCTGCGCTACCTGAAGGAGCTGCAGCCCGGCGGCGTGCCGCATCTCACGCGTCCACAGATCGAGCGCGCCGGTGGCGCGATGCCGCTCGACGAGATGACGCGTCGCAACCTCGAGCTCGTGGAGTCGCTCCGCGGCGGGACGGGAGAGGGAACGCTGCTCGCCGTGCTCGATCGGACGATGACACCGATGGGCGCGCGGTTGCTGCGTCAATGGCTGCTTGCCCCGCTCGTCGACCGCGCGGCGATCGAGGCCCGCCTCGACGCGGTCGCCGCGCTCGTGCGCGAAGCGAGCGCGCGCGACGCGCTGCGCACGGCGCTGGATGGCGTGCGCGACGTCGAGCGGCTCGGTGGCAAGGCCGCCGCCGGACGGGCGACGCCACGCGAGCTCGCGGCGCTCGGCGCATCGCTCGCGCGGCTGCCCGAGGTGGAGCGCGCGACGCGTACGCTCACCGCGGCGGGCGCCGTCGCGCCCTTGATGGCGCGCTGGGACGGCTGCGCCGAGATGGCGACACAGGTGCTGGACACGCTCGTCGAACGGCCCCCCCTGCAACTCGGCGACGACGCGACGATCGCCCCCGGGGTCGATCCGGAGCTGGACGAGTTGCGGGCGCTGCGCGACGGCGGCAAAGACGCGATCGCGCGCATCCAGGCCGAAGAGCGCGCGCGCACCGGGATCGCGTCGCTCAAGGTCGGCTACAACAAGGTGTTCGGGTACTTCATCGAGATCAGCAACGCGAACCGTCACCTCGTACCCGCCGACTATCAACGGCGGCAGACACTGACCGGCGGCGAGCGGTACGTGACGCCCGCGCTCAAGGAATACGAGGAGAAGATCCTCACGGCGGCCGAGCGCATCGAGACGCGCGAGCGCGAGCTGTTCGAGGCGCTGCGGAGCGCGGTAGGCCGGGAGATTCCTCGCATCCAGTGCGCGGCGCGAATCGTCGCTGAACTCGACGTGCTCGCCGCGCTCGCCGACGTCGCGGCGCGCGAGGGGTACACGCGCCCGACAATCACGGACGACTTCGGGCTCGAGATCGTCGCGGGCCGACACCCCGTCGTCGAGCGCATGATGCCGCGCGACAAATTCATCCCCAACGATGTCCGGCTCACGGAGGGTGCACGGCTCGTCATCCTCACGGGGCCCAACATGGCGGGGAAGAGCACGATCCTCCGGCAGGTCGGGCTGATCGTCGTGCTCGCGCAGGTGGGGAGCTTCGTTCCGGCGTCAGCGGCGACGATCGGGCTGTGCGACCGCGTGTTCACACGCGTCGGCGCGAGCGACAACCTGGTGCGCGGCCAATCGACGTTCATGGTGGAGATGGCGGAGACGAGTGCGATCCTCCACACCGCGACAGGCCGCAGCCTCGTGCTGCTCGACGAGATCGGTCGCGGGACCAGCACGTACGACGGCGTGTCGATCGCATGGGCCGTGAGCGAGCACCTGCACAACGCCGTCGAGTGCAAGACGATCTTCGCCACGCACTACCACGAGCTCGTGCAGCTGGCGGACGAATTAGTAGCAGTACGGAACTATAACGTCGGCGTGCGAGAGGTCGGCGATCAGGTGCTGTTTCTGCACCGGCTCCAGCCCGGCGGCGCGGACCGCTCGTACGGCATCGAGGTGGGGAAGCTGGCCGGACTGCCGGAGCCGGTGATCGCGCGCGCGCGCGAGGTCCTTCGGCTGCTCGAGGGGGAAGCGGAGCGCATGGTACCGACCCTGGCGTCGGGCACGATTGCGCCCCGTGGCGGACGCCGTCCGGGCGTGGCCACGGCGCCGACGGACCAACTCGGCCTGTTCGCGCCGACCGTGCCGCATCCCGTGGTGGAGCAACTGCGCCGCACCGACGTGAACACCCTCACACCGATTGCCGCGCTGCAACTGCTGGCCGAGCTCGCCGAGCGTGCCCGCCGTGTCTGACCCATCGCCTCGTCGCGAGCGTCCTCGCACCGAGCAGTACATTGCGAACATGGCGAACTTCGTGCGCTGGCGCACACGGCTTCCATGGCTTGCGCTGCCGGCGGTGCTCGGGTGTATGGACCGGGACACGCCCAAGAAGGTGGCGCAGGTCTTCCAGGCGGGCCGTGCTACTCCTGACGAGAAGCCGAGGATGGTGAACGACGAGCTGCCCTTTCACTATCCGCCGGCGCTCTTCGCGCGGAGGGTACAAGGCAACGTCACACTGCGGCTCTTCGTCGACCACGTGGGTCAGGTGACGCCGGACTCGACGCGGATCGAGGAGTCGAGCGGCTACGCCGGCCTGGACTCGGCCGCAGTGCAGGGCTCGCAGGATCTGCGGTTCACGCCGGCGAAGCTGCGTGGCGAGCCGCTTGGCGTCTCGATCCTCTTCCCGGTCTATTTCCGTCATCCCGACGCGCACGCATTGCCCGGCGACACCATCCTGCGACGGATGACGCCCGCCGCCACTCCGAAGGAACGATGAGCCTGTCCACGACGTCGGCGACACCAGCCGGTACGCACATGCCTGTGCGCAACACGAAGCCGTACGAGAGCGTCCTCGAGACGATCGGGTGGACGCCACTCATCCGCCTGACGCGCGTCACGCGGGGTGTCCGTACTCCCGTCTACGGCAAGGCCGATTTCTTCAACCCGGGTGGCTCGGTGAAGGATCGGATCGGCTTGCCGATCATCGAGCAGGCGGAGCGCGAAGGCCGGCTCCGGCCAGGGGGGACGATCGTCGAGGGCACGAGTGGCAACACGGGGGTCGGACTCGCGATCGCGGCGGCGCTCAAGGGCTACAAGTGCATCTTCACGATGCCGGACAAGATGTCGCAGGAAAAAGTGCGGCTGCTCAAGGCATTCGGCGCGGAGGTGATCATCACGCCGACGGCCGTGGCGGCGGATCATCCGGACAACTACGTGATGATGGCCAAGCGCATCGCGGCCGAGACGCCGAACGCGATCCTGGCCGACCAGTTCTACAACCAGACGAATCCCGACGCGCACTATGCGACCACGGGTCCCGAGCTGTGGGAGCAGACGGAAGGGCGCATCACGCATTTCGTCGCCGCCGCAGGGACGGGCGGGACGATCACTGGCGTGGGCCGGTACCTCAAGGAGCGCAATCCGAGCATCAAGGTCATCGCGGGCGACCCGCAGGGCTCCATCCTGGCCGAGCTGTGGCGCAGCAAGGGCACGCACCGGCCGGACGGCGCGCCGTACAAGGTCGAAGGAATCGGGCAGGACAAGCTGCCCGGCACCCTCGACCTGGCGCTCGTGGACGACTATCGCACGGTGAGCGATCGCGACGCGTTCGCGATGGCGCGCCGGCTCACGCGCGAGGAGGGGTTGTTCGTCGGCGGGTCAGCGGGACTCATCACGCACGTCGCGCTGCAGGTGGCACGCGAGATCAACGACCCCGACGCTCTCGTCGTGACGTTCCTCTGTGACACCGGCGAGCGCTATCTCTCGAAGGTGTTCAACGACGAATGGATGCGGGAGAATCAGCTCCTCGAGCCCGATCGCGTCACGCTCGGCGATCTGCTGGACCATAAGGGAGACGCGGCGCCCATATCGCTCGTGAGCGCCGCGCCGGGACAGCTCGTGCGACAGGCGCTTGGGCTGATGCGACTGCACGACGTCTCGCAGCTCCCGGTGTTGGAGAGCGGGGAATGCGTGGGCAGCGTGACGGAGTACGCCCTCACCCAACGGGGACTCGAGAGCTCCCGGTTCCTCGACGCCGTGGTCGGCGAGGTGATGGACGAAGCGTTTCCGGTGGTGGATGCCGCGCAGCACGTGGAGTCGGTCCAAAAGCTGCTCTCGAAGGCGACCCCTGCCGTCCTCGTACGCCGTGCCGGGACGATCGAAGGGATCGTGACGCGGAGCGACATGCTCGCGTATTTGATGTCGAGATGAGCGCGCACGCGCTCGCGGCGACGAACCTCTGCATTGACTGACCAGTGCGAATCACGGTATTGATGGGCGGCACCTCGTCGGAGCGCGATGTCTCACTCGCGTCGGGGCTGCGGATCGCCGAAGCGCTGCGGTCACGGGGGCACGGCGTTCGCGCGATCGACACGGCGAAAGGGGAGCTGTCGCGCCCGGACGAGCAGCGTCTCCTCTCGGAAGGGGTCGTGAAGGCGCTTCCCCCGAGTCCCAGCGAGCTGGCACGGATGAACGCCGAGTCGCTCGCCGACACGGCGGCACGGTTGCCGAAGCGCGGGGAGTGCGACGTGGCCTTCCTCGCGCTGCATGGTGGGCGTGGCGAGGACGGGACGATCCAGGCGCTGCTCGATCTTGCCGGGGTTCCGTATACCGGCAGCGGCCACCTGCCCAGCGCGCTGGCGATGGACAAGGATCTCTCGAAGCATCTGTTCCGAGCACACGACGTCGGGACGGCGAACTGGCTGATGGCCACGGATCCGTCGGCGCCGCCGAGCACCGCGAGCGTGGAGCGCGTGCTCGGTTGGCCGGTGATCGTGAAGCCGTCGAAGCAGGGCTCGACCGTCGGCCTCTCGATCGTGAAGCAGTCGTCCGAGCTGACGGCGGCGATCGCGGAAGCCTTCGAGCACGACGACGAGGTGATGATCGAGCAGTTCATCGCCGGCCGCGAGCTCACGGTCGGGATTCTGGGTGGTGAGGCGCTGCCGGTGGGCGAGATCATCCCCAAGCACGAGATCTACGACTACGAGTGCAAGTACACCGCGGGGATGGCCGAGGAGATCTTTCCCGCGCCGTTGACGAAGGAGCAGACCGCCGCCGTGCAGGAGCAAGCGCGGCGCGCTTTCGGCGCGCTCAAGCTCGGTGGATGTGCGCGGATCGACTTCCGCATGACGACTGCGGGCGAGTTCTACTGTCTCGAGGCAAATACGCTGCCGGGGATGACGGCGACCAGTCTCATCCCGCAAGCCGCGGCGGCGGCGGGGATCCCGTTCCCGGAGCTGTGCGAGCGAATCGCGCGACTGGCCACCGAGGCGTCGGTCGCGGCGGGCGTCGTACCATGACGCCGCCCGACACGCCGATGCCGCTGGGGGCCGCGCTGGCGGGGATCCCGTCGGGTATTCGCGCGACCGGGCCGTGGGCCGGACGACGGCAGCTGTTCGTGCGCTTTGCAGGGATCGCCGAGACGGCGACGATGTACACGGCCGATGCGCTGCGCACCGAGGTGGCCCGCCTCGTCCAGCGCTCGGTGTATCACTCGATCTCCATCTCGGGCGGAGATCCGCTGGGCGAGGCGGGTTTCCTGGCCACGGCGTTCGAGGGGGGCGCGCCACTCGGCGTCATGCTCGACCACGATGGCCAGCGTCCCGAGGCACTCGACCGCGTGATCGGCTGCCTCGCCCTGGTGCAGGTGACGTTGTCGGGCACGGAGGACGATGCCGCATTGGCCCGTGCCATGGCGACGATACGCCACGCCGCGCAGAAACACGTGGCGCATGCGCTCGCGCTCGTGCCGGAAGCGGACCCGAGTGACGGCCGACTTCTGAGGATCGTCGAGCAAGCGAAGACGGCGAGCACCGAAACGTCGATCGTCGTGCACCCGACGATCGAAAGCCTGAGCGGCGATCGCCGCTGGCTGACGTGGCTCGAGCGCGCATCGGCCGTGCACGCCGACGTGCGATTGCTGCCGCGTCTGCCCGAGCCGACCGGCATGTGGTGAGGACGAGGTCGTACTGCCGGAACCCGCAACACCGCCGGCGGTTAGTACGTTGATAGAACAGGGTGGCCACCGCGACACGCGTCGCCCGACACGCAGCATCTCGAGCAGGTCCGTCCGATGGCGACTCCGACTCCATTCGAACCGCACGACCGACTGCGCCTGACGCGGTCAGTGCAGGCATTGCTCGCGATCAACGTCGTGATGCTGTTCCTGCAGTGGACCGTCGTGAGCGACGCCGACGCGTTCGCGGTGCTGGGGTTCCAGGCGGGCAGCCTGCAGCGGACCCTGTGGAGCGCGCTGACGTACATGTTCGTGCACTACAGCGTGTGGCATCTCGCGCTGAACATGTACGTGCTGCTTGCGTTCGGCCCGCGCCTCGAGGCGACGATGGGGACGCGCGCCTTCACGCTCTACTATCTGTGGTGTGGGCTGGGAGGCGCGGTGGCGCACATGCTGTTCGTGCGCACGGGACTGCTGGTCGGCGCCTCGGCGGGCGTGCTCGGCGTGATGTTCGCCTACTGGCAGCAGTGGCCCGAGGAGGAGCTGTCGCTGTTCGGCGTGATCCCGATGCGCCCGTGGACGGTGCTGATGCTTCTGAGCGGCGCGATCCTCGTGTCGGGCGCGCTCGGCGCCGGTGCGCCGATCGCGGGCGGCGAGCGGATCGCCTACCTGGCGCACGTGGGCGGGATCGCGTTCGCGTGGCTGTACATGCGCACGCCGCCGGCAGCGAGCATCGAGCGGTTCCGGCAGCGCATCTCGCCGGCGCCGGACTACCCGCAGGACGAGACGCCGCGCGCCATTCCGCGGACGCTGCCGCGCACACGTACGAGCACACAGCGCGACGACGTGGACGAGATCGTGGCGAAGAGCAAGGCAGTGGCCGCGCAGCAGCCGCGGCCGATGACGCGGGCGATCGTGGCGCCTGCGGCGCCGCGCGAGGAACGCGTCGCCGAGCTCGACCGCGTCCTCGACAAGATCTCGCTCGAGGGATTCGAGAGCCTGACGCCAGCCGAGCGCGCGGTGCTTGACGACATGGCCAAGCGCCTGCGCGGCGACGAGGGGCCCTAAAGAAAGAGCCCCCCGGACTTGCCGGGGGGCAGTACCGCCAGGCCGTTCTCCCGGCGGCAACGGCCGGCCCAGAGGGGACCGGCACGCCACAACATATGGTTGACGCCCCCCGCGGCGCTAGAGTCACGAGGTGGCATCGAGCAGTGAGCTATGAGCAGTGAGTGATGAGGACGGCCTCGGGAAGCTCCTGCGTCCGGAGGTCGTCGCTGTTAGCTCATCGCTCAAAGCTCACTGTTCGGCTCCCCTTTCTCTTCCTCGACCCATCCGGCGATCTTCCACGCATGCCGAGACCCGAGCTGCTGGAGACGTTCGCGAACCCGTATCCGGGGCGTACGTACGAGATCGCCATGGAATGCCCGGAGTTCACCTCGCTCTGTCCGCTCGGCGGGATCGAGTCGGACGCGGTGGAGCTGCGGCAGCTCGAGGGAGGCGCCCCCGATTTCGCGACGATGTACATCACGTACGTGCCGGGCGAACTCTGTGTCGAGCTCAAGAGCCTCAAGCTCTATTTGTGGAGCTTCCGGAACGACGGGATCTTCTACGAGCGGGCGGTCAACCGGATCCTCGACGATCTCGTGGCGGCGGTGAAGCCCACGTGGATGGAAGTGGTCGGGGACTTCAACATCCGGGGTGGGATCAAGAGCGTGATCACCGCCCGGGTCGGCAGCCGGACACCAGAGTGACGACCTGAGCCCGCGAGGGGGTCGTCCCCGTATTGCTCCGCACCCCCTCGCCCGAGTCCGCACCCGTCGCGCCGCGTCGCGTGTGTGACCGATCAGTGACGGGTCTTCCCTTGCTGGACCTCCTCGTGGCGGCCTAGCTTTGACGACCCTCCTCTTCCTCCTCGAGAGAGCTTTTCATGATGCGTAAACGTCCGTTCATCGGCGTCCTTGCAGTTATTGCAGTTCTAAGCTTTTCTGCCCAACCCGCCAGCGCTCAGGGCGTGACGACGGGCGGTATCACCGGGAACGTCAGCGATGAGAATGGGCAGCCGGTCGAGGGCGCCCAGGTCCAGCTGCGGAACACCCAGACCGGCTACAACGTCGGCACCGTCACGCGGGCGACCGGCCAATACACCATCCAGGGGGTGCTCCCGAACCCCAACTACGAGATCATGGTCCGGCGCATCGGGTTCGCGCCGCTGCGGCGGCAGGGCCTCACGATCGCCCTCGGCCAGATCCGCCGTGAGGATTTCCGGCTGACGCGCGAGGCCACCACGCTGACGGCCGTGGATGTCGTGGCGACCGCGGACGCGGTGATCAACGCGTCCAAGACGGGGGCGAGCACGACGATCTCGGACTCGGCCCTGACGCGACTGCCGACGCTCAACCGTAATTTCTCGGACTTCGTCTCGCTCGTGCCGCAGGTGGCCACGACGACGGGGTACTTGTCGGGCGGCGGCGTCAACCTGCGCCAGAACTCGATCCAGATCGACGGTGCGCAGTCGGGCGATCTGTTCGGCATCGGAACGACCGGGCAACCGGGAGCGAGCGCGAATGCGAAGTCGATCCCGCTCGACGCGGTGAAGGAGTATCAGGTGCTGCTGTCGCCGTTCGACGTGCGCCAGGGGAGCTTCGGCGGTCTGCTCATCAACGCGGTGACGAAGAGCGGCACGAACGAGTTCCACGGCGGCGGGTTCTTCTACACCCGCAACCAGTCGCTGACGCGCAAGCAGCCGTATCTGCAGGACTACAAGCAGTCGCAGTTCGGCGGTAGCCTGGGTGGCCCGATCCTCAAGGACCGGCTGTTCTTCTTCGCGACCGGTGAGTTCCAGCAGCGCCGGCTCCCAGCGACAGGGCCCTTCATCGGCTCGCAGGACGCGCCACTCGCGCAGAGCTCGATCGACCAGCTGAACCAGATCCTCTCGACCAAGTACAACTTCACGGAGGGAGGAACGGGCGAGCAAGTTCAGCGCGACAATCCGCTGCGGAACATCTTCGGCCGCGTCGACGCCTACCTGCCGCTGAACACACGCCTGGTGCTGCGCCACAACTACGCGTACGCCGACAACATCACGTTCAGCCGCGGCGCGGCGACCTCGGCGACGCCCGAGTTCAAACTGACGTCGAACAGCTACAAGTTCAGCAGCGAGACGAACAGCTCGGTGGCGGAGTTCATCACGAACCTGTCGAACGGGCTCTACAACGAGCTGCTGATCAACAACTCGACGACCAACGACTTCCGCACGGTGCCGGTGAAGTTTCCGCAGCTGACGATCCGCGGCGTCCCGCGCTCGGATGGGGCAGCGGGCTCGGTCAACCTGGTGGTAGGGACGGACGGCCCCTCGCAGGGGAACTCACTCGATCAGCACACGGTCGAGATCACGGACAACTTCACGATCCCGATCGGCTCCCACGCGATCACGCTCGGGACGAAGAACGTGTTCTACAGCGCGGTGAACCTGTTCGCGTCCAACGCCTATGGCGTGTGGGAGTTCGCGAACCTCGACGCGCTCAACAACGGGGTCGCGAACCGCTACGCGATCGCGACACCTGCGCCGACGGACCCCAATCAGGGGCTCGCCCGGATCAAGGCGCGCAGCAACAGCTTCTACGTGCAGGACGCGTGGGCGGTCACGCCGCAGCTCTCGGTGACGGCGGGCGTGCGGTGGGACAAGCCGACGTTCAAGAACTTCCCGCCGCTGAACCAGACGGTGCTCACCGAGTACGGCCGCGCAACGAACGTGCTGCCGCAGAACGCGCAGATCTCGCCGCGCCTCGGCTTCAACTGGGACGTGACGGGGGACCAGGTCAATCAGGTGCGCGGCGGCATCGGATCGTTCACCGGTCCGCCACCGTTCGTGTACCTCTCGAACGCGTTCGGCAACTCGGGGCTGAGCGGGTTCACGACGCTGACGTGTGACGGCAACACCGCGGGCACGACGTCGCGCGCGGTGCCGGCGTTCAACCAGCAGAACATCGCCACGCCGCCCACGGCCTGCGCCCCGGCGACGGTCGCGGGCGTGACGAAGCCGGGGCTCACCGGCGCGCTCGGCGCGCGCATCAACACGATCGACCCGGACTTCAAGTTCCCCAAGTACCTCAAGGCCTCGCTGGGCTTCGATCACCGATTCTCGAGCGGGCTGCTCGAGGGCGTGACCGGCACGGTTGAGGGACTCTACACGCGCTCCCAGCAGAACGTGTTCTACCAGAACCTGGCGCTCGTCGGCCCACAGGGCACGGATTCGCGCGGCCGGGTGATCTACGGGATCTTCGGCACCGGCAACCCCACGTCGTCCGCCGCAACCCCGACCACGAAGGGGAGTCGCACCGAGGTGCTCGACGCGACCAACTCGTCGGGGGACTACACGTGGAGCACGACGTTCCAGCTCCACAAGTCGTTCACGACGAACTACGAGGGCTCCGTCGCCTACACGTACCAGCAGGCGCGCGACGTGACGTCGACGACGAGCAGCACGGCGAACTCGAACTACCGCTACCAGCGCAGCACGAGCGGCCGGCTCGACGACCGCTCGGTCTCGCGGTCGAAGTACGACCAGCCGCACCGCATCGTGGCGACGGGCACGTACCGGTTCCCGACGCTCACCGACGTGTCGTTCATCTATACGGGCAACTCGGGCGCGCCGATCGATTTCGTGTACGGCACGACGGGGGGCACGACCGGCGACGCGAACGCCGACGGTCAGACGCAGAACGATCTGATGTACGTGCCGCGCAGCGCGACCGACCCGACCGAGATCCTGTTCACGGGCTACAGCGGCACGGCGGCGCAGCAGGCCGCGGCCGCGGCGCAGGCGCAGGCGTTCGAGACCTTCATCTCCAACACGCCCTGCCTCAACTCGCAGCGCGGCCGGATCATGGAGCGCAACTCCTGCCGCAACCCATGGATCAACCAGGTCGACGTGTCGTTGGCCCAGTCGCTGCGCGCGCTACGGTATCAGAACCTCCAGGTCCGCCTCGACATCATCAACTTCGGCAACCTCCTGAACAAGAATTGGGGCAAGACGTCGTACTCGGACCAGAACGCGACCTGCGGCCAGATCTGCAGTGCGACGGTCGCGCTGACGCAGACGGGCAACAAACTTCCCGGGACACTGACGGCGAGCCAGGAGGTCATTGGCGTGTACACCTTCGATCAGAAGTACAAGCTGTTCACCTCGGATTTCGCCGGGTCGAACTATCAGATGCAGCTGTCGCTACGGTACAGCTTCTGAGTGGTTCGCTGGTGTGACGAAGGGCCCGGGGCGACTCCCGGGCCCTTCGCCGTTTCGGCCGGGTGGTCCCACGTCGGGTCCCACGTCGGGTCCCACGTCGGGTCCCACCGCTGGCGCGAGTGAGCGCGCCGGCCCGCGGCCCTTGACGGATTCCCGGGCCCGGCATACACTCAGAAGACAATCGAAACTCGTGGTGATTTGCCGCCTCTTGCCGCCACGTTAAACAAAGAGCTAAAAAGCGACTCGCCTGGCGGCGCTGCACGCCCGGCTTTTTTGTTATCCACCATTTCCACTCGCGCTCGCATCTCCGATGCTCGGTGCCTCACCCTCCAGCACGACCCGCTGCCGCGCCCGCATGGGTACGCGCGCGGGCGTACCCGGCGGGAAGCGAATCGGGGGGCTAGCCACCGGATGCATGCGCATGTGCATGTGCATCGGCCGGATCCAGGGCTGTCGTCCTGGAACGGCGGCGCGGCCGGGCAGCGAGCAGCGGGACTGACCACAGACCACTCGCAGACCCACGGGACCACCCGGCCGCTCAGTTCGAGGCGGCCGTTTTTTACAGCAGCCTCGACGAGCAGCGATCACCGCTCGACGACCCTCCACCGAGGCATCACCATGAGCACGACCACCGCACCCAACTCCCCGACCGCCGCCGAGAAGGGCTACGTGAAGCCCGATGTGCTGGTCACCACCGAATGGGTGGCGCAGCACCTGAACGACCCGAAGGTGCGCATCCTCGAGAGCAACGAAGACGTGCTGCTCTACGACCTCGGGCACATCCCGGGGGCGCAGAAGATCGATTGGCACCAGGACCTGAACGATCCGGTCGTCCGCGACTACGTGTCGAAGGAGCAGTTCCAGGCGCTGTTGCGCCGGCTCGGCATCGACGACTCGACGACGGTGGTGTTCTACGGCGACAAGAACAACTGGTGGGCCGCGTACGCGTTCTGGGTGTTCCAGCTGTTCGGCTTCACGAATGCGAAGATCATCGATGGCGGGCGCGCGAAGTGGGAGTCCGAGGGCCGGGAGCTCTCGACCGACGTGCCGACGTACGCCGCGACGCAGTACGTGGCCAAGGAGCGCGACGACTCGAAGATCCGCGCCTTCAAGGACGATGCGCTCGCGCACAGCACGGCGAAGAAGCCGCTGATCGACGTACGCTCGCCCGACGAGTTCAGCGGCAAGAAGACGCACATGCCGGAGTACCCGCAGGAGGGCGTGCTGCGCGGCGGACACATCCCGGGGGCGAAGAGCGTTCCGTGGGCGCGTGCGGCGAATCCCGACGGCACGTTCAAGACGGCCGACGAGCTGCGCGCGATCTATGAAGGTGAGGCGGGGCTGAAGAAGGGCGACGACGTGGTGGCCTACTGCCGCATCGGCGAGCGGTCGAGCCACACGTGGTTCGTGCTCACTTACCTGCTCGGCTACGACAAGGTGCGCAACTACGACGGCAGCTGGACGGAGTGGGGCAACTCGGTCCGGCTCCCGGTCGAGAAGTAGGCCGGTGATGCCGCTCCGGTCCTCGGGTCTGCGCATCGCTGTGCGCTGTCCGCGCGCCACCTCCCTCCGGGGGTGGCGCGCATGAGACGGCGTGCGGTGGTGCGCGTGCCGGGATCGACGGCGAACCTCGGCGCGGGCTTCGACAGCGTCGGCGCCGCGGTGGACCGGTGCCTGACGGCGTCGGTGGTGGCGCAGCCGGAGCCCGACGCGACGACGGTGATCCAGCGAGGCGGCGCGCTCGCGCGCCTCGACGTGGCGGCGGAGCAGGACTGGCTGCTGGTGGGACTGCGCGCGGCGTGCAAGGCGGCGGGGCGCGAAGCCCCGCGCGCGCTGCGCGTTCGCGTGAGCTCGAACATTCCGGTCGCCCGCGGGCTCGGCTCGTCGGCCGCCGCGGTCGTGGCCGGTGCCGTGGCGGCCACGGGGATCTGCGGCTTCTCGCTCACCGACGCGCAGCTGCTCGAGGTGTGCGCCGCGGTCGAGGGGCACGCGGACAACGTCGCGGCGGCGATTCACGGTGGATTCGTGTTGGTGGTTCCAGGCACCCCGGCACGCGTCGTTCCGCTCACGGTGGCGCGGGGGCTCACGCTGGTGTTCGCGGTCCCGGATTTCGAGGTGACGACGCGCGATGCCCGCGCCGTGCTGCCGCGCGAGTTGCCGCACCGCACGGCCGCCCGCGCCGCGGCGCTGGGTGCGGCGCTCGTCCACGGGCTCGCGACCGGCGACGGGGACACGCTCCGCGCCGCGCTCGACGACGTGCTGCACGTGCCGTATCGGCGCTCGCTGATGCTGGGCTACGACGAGGTGTGCGGTGCGGCCGTCGCCGCCGGGGCGCTCGGCGCGACGCTGAGCGGTTCGGGCTCGACGCTCTGCGCCGTCGTGCCGGAGCGTCAGGCTCCCGCGGTCGCCGAGGCGATGCGCACGGCCTGGCGGCAGCACGACGTGCAGGCGGAAGTCTTCGCGAACCCGGCGCACGTGGAAGGGCGCAGCCTCGTGGTGCATCTCGACTGCGAGGACGCGCCGGCAACGGCCGCGGCGAGCTGACGCGATGACGCACACGGCTCCCGCGCTCGACAGTGTTTTCTCATTCTCCTTCGGAGATTCGTCATGGCAGTAACACTCTTTCTTCCCACCGTGCTGGCCAAGCTGGCCGACGGACGCGCGATCGAATCGAACGGCGACACGGTGGGCGCGGTGGTGGCCGACGTGGCGGCGCGCTATCCTGGCCTCGCCCCGCGACTGCGCGACGAGACGGGACAGCCGTATCCGTTCGTGACGTTCTACCTGAACGACGAGGACATCCGCTTCAACGGCGGCTTCGACGCGAAGGTGAGCGACGGCGACGAGCTGACCGTCGTGCCGGCGATCGCCGGGGGCTGAGCATCATGGCCACCGCCACCGCACCACTGGCGACGCAGCTCGAGGAGCTCTCGTCAGACGAGATTCTCCGGTACAGCCGGCACCTCATTCTGCCGGAGGTCGCGCTCGAGGGCCAGCAGCGGCTCAAGGCGTCGCGCGTGCTGCTCATCGGCGCGGGGGGCCTCGGGTCGCCGCTCGCCCTGTACCTCGCCGCGGCGGGGGTGGGGACGATCGGCCTCGTGGACTTCGACGTCGTGGACGTCACGAACCTGCAGCGGCAGATCGTGCACGGCACGAAGGACGTGGGTCGCCCGAAGCTGGAGTCGGCGCGCGACCGGCTGAAGGACATGAACCCGCACGTACACGTCGAGGGGTACGAGACGCGACTCACGAGCGAGAACGCGCTGGAGATCGTGCGCGACTACGACATCGTGATCGACGGGACCGACAACTTCGCCACGCGCTATCTCACGAACGATGCGTGCGTGATCCTCGGCAAGCCGAACGTGTACGGCAGCATCTACCGGTTCGAGGGGCAGTCGTCGGTGTTCGCGACCGAGAACGGGCCGTGCTACCGCTGCCTGTACCCGGAGCCGCCGCCGCCCGGCCTCGTGCCGAGCTGCGCGGAAGGAGGAGTGCTCGGCGTACTGCCCGGGCTCGTCGGCACGATCCAGGCGACCGAGGGGATCAAGCTGCTGCTCGGCATCGGCGAGCCGCTGATCGGGCGGCTGCTGCTGATCGACGCACTGTCGATGCAGTTCCGAACGATGCGGCTGCGCAAGAACCCGGAGTGTCCGGCGTGCGGGACGCGCGAGATCCGCGAGCTGATCGACTACGACCAGTTCTGCGGCATCGGCGGCGATCCGCTCCAGGACCCGCACGGCATCCCGGAGATCACCCCGTCGGAGCTGGCGACGAAGCAGCAGCGGCGCGATGACTTCGACCTGATCGACGTGCGCGAGCCGCACGAGTGGGCGATCGCGCGCATCCCCGGGGCGCGGCTCGTGCCGCTCGGCGCGTTCACGGAGTCGCTCTCCTCGTTCGACAGCGCTCGCGACATCGTCGTGACGTGCAAGATGGGCGGCCGGAGCGCGAAGGCGGTGCGGCAGCTCCAGGCGGCGGGGTTCAAGCGCGTGTGGAACCTCGCCGGCGGCATCCTCCGATGGAGCGACGACGTCGATCCGACCGTTCCCAAGTACTGAAAAGCGTGAGTTGGTGAGTTGGTGAGTTGGTGAGTTGGATAGCTGGTTAGTTGGAGTTCGCCGTTTTCTGGTTTCCTCGACGCTAGTCTGACGCAATGACTTCGATTCTTCCCGACGCCGGCCCGGCGTCGCTCGCTCCGACAACGGCCAGCCTGCGGCCCTATCCGCAGCGCTGCAAGCTGTGTGGCACCGAGAACGAATCGGCGCCCGTGGCGATCTGCGAGAACTGCCTCGGTCCCCTCGAGCCGCTCTACCCGGCGACGCGCCGCATCCCCGACCGTGCGACGATCGCCGCGCGGCCGCAGTCGATGTGGCGGTATCGCGAGTTCCTGCCGTTCGAGGGGGAACCAGTCGCGTCGCTCGACACGGGCTTCACGCCCCTGATCGACGCGCCGCGGCTCGCGGACAAGCTGGGCATCGCGCGCGTGTGGGTGAAGAACGACGCGGTGTCGCATCCCTCGCTGTCGTTCAAGGACCGCGTCGTGTCGACGGCGATCAACGCGGCGCTCGCGTTCGGGCTCGACACAGTGGGGTGCGCATCGACGGGGAATCTCGCCAACGCGGTGGCGGCACACGCCGCGCGCGCGGGGCTGGCGTCGTGGATCTTCATCCCCGAGGACCTCGAGATCGGCAAGGTGATCGGCACGGCGGTATACGGGCCGAACCTCGTCCGCATCAAAGGGCACTACGACGACGTGAACCGGCTGTGCGCGCAGCTCGCCGACCGGTTCGGCTGGGGGATCGTCAACGTGAACCTGCGCGGCTACTACGGCGAGGGCTCGAAGACGATGGCGTACGAGATCGCCGAGCAGCTGGGGTGGCGACTGCCGAGCGCGGTGGTGGCGCCGATGGCGGGCGGGTCGCTCGTGACGAAGCTCGGAAAGGGGTTCAAGGAGTTCATCGACGCAGGGCTCGTGAGCGGCGCGACGCCACGCGTCTACGGCACCCAGGCTTCGGGGTGCGCGCCCATCGTTCGGCTCTGGGAGCGCGGCGACTCCACGCTCGTGCCGGAGATCCCGAACACGATCGCGCGCTCGATCGCGATCGGGAACCCGGCGGACGGCGCGTTCGCGGCGAAGGTGATGCGCGAGTCGGGGGGCCGAGGGCAACACGTGAGCGACGAGGCACTCGTCGCCGGCATCCGGCTGCTGGCGGAGACGACGGGCGTGTTCACCGAGACCGCCGGCGGCGTCACCGTTGCAGGAGCGCTGGCGCTCGCCGAGGCCGGGCACTTCCGTTCCGACGACGAGATTGTATTGTGTATTACGGGCAACGGATTGAAGACGACCGAAGCGGTGAGTGACGTTCTGCCCGCTGCGCCGGTCATTGCTCCGAAGGTTCGCGACGTGGCCGCGCTGGTCGCCGAGCGGACGGGTTCCTGAGATTCTCACGTTCGACGCACGCCAGAGATCGCGATGTCGCTCGTCCTCGCCCTGAACACGATGTGTTGTCGCTGCCGGTGCTGTGGCCGCTCCCTGGAGAGCGCTCACGGTGGCCGCGCTGTGCTCACGAACCCGTGTCCATGTTGTTGACGACGGCCGACTGACCACACCGCACGCGCACCGCGGGCCCGCTCTCCACGACGAGAGCGGGCCCGCTTCGCATTTCTCTGCTCTTCGTCGACGCAATCCACTCGAGGAACCCAGCCTGATGTTCGCTTCACGCATCACCACGATCACTCTCGCGCTCGGCGCGGTCGCTCTCGCCGGCGGGGCTCCCGCAGCGGCGCAGACATCGGCGGCGACGACCGCGACGCACGAGTCGGCCGCGCGGACCGTGCCGGCATCGACCGTCACGCAGCAGTCGGCCACGACGAGCGAGGCCGAGGCCCGGATCAAGCAGCTCGAGGATCGAATCGCCACGCTCGAGAAGGCGGAGGCGAAGAACAAGATCACCGCAGCCGCGGCACCAACGGTCTCGGCGTCGCGCGATGGACTCCAGATCCGCTCGGCGGACAACGCGTTCAGCTTCCGGCTCCGCGGCTACGTGCAGTCCGACGCGCGGTTCTTCGGCGCGAAGGGCCCGGTGGCGCCCGGGTCGAGCACGTTCCTGCTGCGCCGCGTGCGGCCGGTCTTCGAAGCGACGGCGTACAAGTACTTCGGCCTGCGGCTGATGCCCGACTTCGGCGGCGGTCAGGTCGTGCTGTACGACGCGTACGCCGAGGCGAAGCCGAACGCCGCGCTCAACCTGCGCGTCGGCAAGTTCAAGCCGCCGATCGGGCTCGAGCGCCTGCAGTCGGCGACGGACGTGCGATTCATCGAGCGCGGACTGCCGACGGCCCTCGTCCCGAACCGCGACGTAGGCGTGCAGCTTTCCGGCGACCTCGCGAAGGCGCGGGTGCAGTACCAGATCGGTGCGTTCGACGGCGCGCCGGATGCCGCGAACCTCGACGGCGACGCGGCGACCGGGAAGGACGTCGTGGGCCGCGTCTTCCTCCGGCCGTTCGCGACGAACACGTCGGGGCCGGACCTCGGGATCGGCATCGCCGCGAGCTCGGGGACGGAGCAGGGGACGGCCGCCGTGCCGGCACTCGGCAGCTATCGGACGACGGGCCAGCTCGCGCTGTTCCGCTACCGCGCCGACGGCACGACGGCGAACACCGTGCTCGCGCAGGGGCGACGCACGCGCGTGTCGCCGCAGGGATACCTGTACGTGGGGCCCGTAGGCGTGCTCGCCGAGTACGTGCGCTCGACGCACGAGGTCCGGCGCGCGGCCAACGTCGCCGAGCTGACGAACCAGGCGTGGCAGGTCTCTGGCGGCTGGGTGCTGACCGGTGAGCGCGAGTCGTACACGAGCATCACGCCGGACCATCCGCTCGACGGATCGAAGGCCGGGGGGCTGGGCGCGCTCGAGCTCGTCGCGCGATACGGCGTGCTGACGACGGATGCGGCGGCATTTCCGACGTTCGCCGATCCGGCGACGCAGCCACGGCGCGCGCGCGCCGCGGGGGTGGGGCTCAACTGGCGGCTGACGCGCGGGCTGCTGTTCGCGGCCAACTACGAGCGCACCCAGCTCGACGCCCCGGAGACGGGCACGGTGCGCCAGACGGAGCACGCGGTGCTCACGCGATTCCAGTTGGGGTTCTGACATGAATGCTTCGCGCGCAGGTCGAACGACGGAACACGGATTCGAGCGGCGATGTCGCGGGAACGGGGGGATGAACTGCTGTTGAAAGAGACGTGGCGAGTGAGCGTTGGCGAGTTCGATTGAGTGCAGATCCTTCGACTCCCTGCGCTCGCTCGGGATGACCCTGAGTGCAGATCCCTCGACTCACTGCGCTCGCTCGGGATGACAGCCGTTGCCTCGCTACGAGCCGACCGACGACCGATCACCGACAAATCACCGCGCTTCGCGCGACCTACACGAATCGAATCATGCAGACCCTGAAAACCATCGCTCGACTGACGCTCGCCCTCGCGCTCGCTGCCCCCGCCGGCGGGGCGGCCGCCGCGCAGGAGAAGGTCACGTTGCTGAACGTGTCGTACGATCCGACGCGCGAACTGTACAAGGACATCAACGCCGCGTTCGCGCGCGAGTGGAAGCGCCGCACCGGGCAGGACGTGGAGATCAAGCAGTCGCACGGCGGCTCGGGCGCGCAGGCGCGCGCGGTGATCGACGGCCTGGAGGCCGACGTCGTGACGCTCGCGCTGGCCTACGACATCGACGAGATCGCGCAGCGCGGGAAGACGCTCCCCGCCGACTGGCAAAAGAAGCTGCCGCACAACAGCACGCCGTTCGCGTCCACTGTCGTCTTCGTCGTTCGTAAGGGAAATCCGAAGGCGATCAAGGACTGGAACGACCTGATCCGCGCCGACGTGCAGGTGATCACGGCGAACCCGAAGACCTCGGGGGGCGCGCGGTGGAACTACCTCGCCGCGTGGGGCTACGCCCTCCAGAAGAGCAAGGGGAGCGAGCCGGCCGCGCGCGACTTCATCGCGCGGCTCTACCAGAACGTGCCGGTGCTCGACGCGGGGGCGCGCGGGTCGACGACGACGTTCGTCGAGCGCGGGATCGGCGACGTGCTCATCGCCTGGGAGAACGAGGCGTTGCTCTCGGTGAAGCAGCTCGGGCCGGACAAGTTCGACATCGTCATCCCATCGGTGAGCGTCCTCGCCGAGCCGCCCGTCGCCGTGAACGAGAGCGTCGCGGCGAAGCACGGCACGACGAAGGTCGCGCGGGCCTACCTCGAGTTCCTCTACACCGAGGCCGCCCAGGCGCTGGGCGCCAAGCACTATTACCGACCGACGGGGCCGCGGTCGCTCGCCAAGTTCGGCGGGCAGTTCCCGAAGGTCCAGCAGTTCACGATCGGCAAGGTGTTCGGCGGCTGGGCGAAGGCGCAGCAGACACACTTCGCGGACGGCGGCATCTTCGATCAGGTGTACTCGGTGGCGAAGCGGTGAGCGTGCTTCCGGCGCGTCGAGTGGCGCCCGCCCTGCCGCGCGTGCGGTCCGTGTTGCCCGGGGTGCGGCTGACCCTGGGCTTCACGCTCGCCTACCTGCTGGTGCTCGTCGTCATCCCGCTCTCGACGCTGTTCGTGCGCTCGGCACGGTTGGGGTGGACCGGGTTCCTCGAAGCGGCGACATCGGACCGCGCGATCGCCGCGTACCGGCTGAGTGTCGGTGCGTCGGTAACGGCGGCGCTCGTGAACGGAGTATTCGGGCTGCTCGTGGCGTGGGTGCTGACGCGGTACCGGTTTCCGGGGAAGTCGATCGCCGACGCGCTGGTGGACCTGCCGTTCGCGCTGCCGACGGCAGTGGCGGGGGTCGCGCTGACGACGCTCTACGCGCAGAACGGGTTGATCGGTGCGCTGCTTGCGCCGCACGGGATCAAGGTCGCGTTCACGCCGCTCGGCATCACGGTGGCGCTGACGTTCATCGGCCTGCCGTTCGTCGTGCGCAGCGTGCAGCCGGTGCTGGAGACGCTGCCGAAGGAGATCGAGGAAGCCGCGGCGACGCTCGGCGCGGACCGGTGGCAGACGTTCCGGCGCGTGATCCTGCCGGCGCTGACGCCGGCGCTCGTCGCCGGCGTGTCGCTCTCGTTCGCGCGGGCGATCGGCGAATACGGCTCGGTGGTGTTCATCTCGGGGAACATGCCCGGGTTCACCGAGATCGCGCCGCTGCTGATCATGAGCAAGCTGGAGCAGTACGACTACGGCGGTGCGACGGCGATCGCCGTGGTGATGCTGCTGCTGTCGGCCGTGATCCTGATCGGCGCGGGGCTGCTGCAGCGCCGCGCGGCGAAGCGCGCGGCCTAGGAGACCACATCGATGTCGACGACCATCGCACCGCCAGCGCCGAGACACGGCATTCCCCCGGGACCCCGCACGAAGCCTCGTGCCGCCGCCGCGGCGACGGGGGAGAGCGCGGGGGCACGGTGGGTCCTGATCGCCGTCGCGCTGGCGTACCTGTTCCTGTTCCTGGGGCTACCGCTGTTCGTGGTGTTCCAGGAGGCCTTCAAGAAGGGTGTCACCGCGTATTTCACCGCGCTCAAAGAACCGGACCTGCTGTACGCGCTCAAGCTCACGCTCATCGTGGCCGGGATCGCCGTGCCGCTCAACGTGCTGTTCGGGCTCTCGGCGGCGTGGGCGATCACGAAGGGGAAGGTGCGCGGGCACGCGCTGCTCGTCGCGCTGGCAGACCTGCCGCTCGCCGTCTCACCCGTGATCGCGGGGCTGACATTCATGCTGCTGTTCGGCATGCAGGGCTGGTTCGGGCCGTGGCTCAAGGCGCACGACATCCAGATCGCCTTCACGGTCACGGCGGTGGTGCTGGCGACGATCTTCGTGACGCTGCCGTTCGTGGCGCGCGAGCTGATCCCGCTGATGGAAGAGCAGGGGGTGACGGAGGAGGAGGCGGCCGTCACGCTGGGCGCGTCAGGGTGGCAGATCTTCCGCCGCGTGACGCTCCCGAACATCCGCTGGGGGCTGCTCTACGGCGTGGTGCTGTGCAACGCGCGCGCGATGGGCGAGTTCGGCGCGGTGTCGGTGGTGTCGGGGCGCATCCGGGGCCAGACGACGACGCTGCCGCTGCACATCGAGATCCTCTACAACGAGTACGACTTCACCGCGGCGTTCGCCGCGTCGTCGCTGCTGGCGATGCTCGCCGTGGTGACGCTCGCCGCGAAACACCTGCTCGAGCGCAGCCACCACGCAGCGCGGGCGCGGATCATCCAGGAGCAACAGGAGCGTCAGCCATGAGCGTCGAGCTCGATCGGGTCTCGAAGCAGTTCGGGGAGTTCACGGCACTGGATCAAGTGAGTTTCGCCGTGGGGGAAGGGGAGCTGGTGGCACTCGTCGGGCCATCGGGCTCGGGGAAGTCCACACTGCTGCGCGTCGTCGCCGGGCTCGAGCGCCAGGACGCGGGAACCGTGAGGATCCACGGTGAGGACGCGGCCCCACTGGGCCCGGGCGACCGGCGCATCGGCTTCGTGTTCCAGCACTACGCACTGTTCCGGCACATGACCGTGTTCGAGAACGTGGCGTTCGGCCTGCGCGTGCGCCCGCGGCGCGAGCGACCGAGCGGGAGCGACATCAAAGCGGCGGTGAAGGATCTGCTCGCGCTGGTGGAGCTCGATACGCTCGGCGCGCGGTATCCATCGGAGCTTTCCGGTGGACAACAGCAGCGGGTCGCCCTGGCCAGGGCGCTCGCCGTGCAGCCGCGCGTGCTCCTGCTCGACGAGCCGTTCGGCGCGCTGGACGCCCGCGTGCGCAAGCAGCTCCGGCAGTGGCTGCGACGGCTGCACGACGAGGTGCAGGTGACGACGATCCTCGTGACGCACGACAGCGAGGAGGCGTGCGAGGTGGCAGACCGCGTGGCGGTGATGCACGACGCGCGGATCGCGCAGATCGGGACGGCGGCGGAGCTGGCGCGCGGCTCGGCCAATCCGTTCCTCGAGTCGTTTCTGGCCGAGAACACGCGGAAGAGCGCCGCGGTGAAGAAGATCAACTATCACTAGTTCACTGAAGCGGCGAGTACCCGGTACGACCGACGCAGTGTGGAAGATCAACCCAGCGGGATGTAGCTTCGGGGCGTTCAATTCCCGGAGCTCCGATGCGCATCGTCGCGGTGCTGTTGGCGGTCGTGGTGGGGTTGGGGCTGCTCGTCGTCCTCGTGGGGTACCTGCTGCCGGTAAAGCACGTCGCCACCGTGGCGACGCACGTGCCGGCGACGCCGGAACAGGTGTGGCAGGCGGTGACCGACGTCGGTGCGTACCCGAAGTGGCGTGGCGACGTGACCTCGGTCGAGATGCTGCCGGTGGACTCGGGGCACGTGGCGTGGCGCGAAATGGGGAAGAACGGCGCCATATCCTTCGCGATCGAACAGGCGGAGCCGCCGCGCCGGCTCGTCACGCGGATCACCGACAAGTCGCTGCCGTTCGGCGGCACGTGGGAATACACGGTCACCCCCGACGGCACGGGGAGCCGGGTGCGCATCACCGAGCACGGCGAGGTCTACAATCCCGTGTTCCGGTTCGTGTCGCGGTTCATCATGGGGCACTCGGCCACGGCGAGCGCGTATCTCAAGGCGCTCGGGGCGCGGTTCGGCGCGACGGTGGAGCCGGAGGTCAGGTAGGGCCTCATTTGCGGCTTGGGGTGCCTCCGGACGGCCGCAGGGGTTCCACGCGAGCCGGCCGACCCGTTAGGATTATCGTTCGTCCCCGGCGGTACGTCCGCCGAGCGCGACGGCGGCCAGGTAGCTCAGTTGGTAGAGCAGCGGACTGAAAATCCGCGTGTCGGCAGTTCGATTCTGCCCCTGGCCACTGAGCAGCACGACAATTTGCGAGATCCGGCGCGGTCACCCGCCCGACTCCGTACGACAGTCTGTACGGGAGTCGCTGGCGAGGGGGCCGCGCTTTTCGCGTTCTTGGCCGGAACGGGCTCGCGGTCGGTGTTCCCGGAGGCCTTCCTAGCGCTTGCCGAGGAAGTGCGCGACCAACGCCAACGACCCATCCAGCGAGCCTGCCATAGGCGGCGTTCACGACGATGGCGAACCAACCGTCGCCAAGCTGCGCGGCGAACTCGGTGGAGCGAGCACTGGCGATCGCCCGGCTCAGGGACGGCAGCAACGCGCCTCCGCCCTCTGCGAGGGTGCGTAGGAACGCGATCCAATCGTTACCTCGTCGTCCACTGGCCGACGGCCGTCCGTTGCGCCGCAGCGCCTACGTTCACGCTCCTCGATCAACGGAGCGCGTTCATGCGCAACCCGATGCCGTTCCAGCTCGAGCTCACGGGGGAATCGGCCACGTTGTATCTCCATGGCCGCCTCGACCATGGCAGCCACGCCGCGATGCTGAAGGCGTGTGCGGCGCTTCCTGTCTCCGTCCGAACACTTCGGCTCGACCTCCGGGCCATCCGCGTCATGACCGCCGAGGTCACGAGCGTGGTGCGTCTGCTCCTCACCCAATGGCGCGACAGTGGACGCGGAGAGTTTCGACTGACTACATCCCATCTCATGGCCGTGTGTACGCGAGTCCCCGCGTCGACGAGCGAGAGGAATCCCGCAGGGGCTACGATCGCCAAACGAGGCGAGCACGCGCCGGCACCGGCCTGAAAGCGAGACCCTACCCCTCTCGCCCTTCGGCTACTTCCCGATCGTCGTCGGCGCCGTCGGAGGCCGTACGGCGCTCGTCGGCGCCTTCGCGACCGATCGGTCCGCGGATCATGCTGCCAAGCGACATGAAGGCCGTGGCCTGATCGTCCGAGCTCTCGTCGTCCGGACGCTTCCCCTGCTCGGCGCGAAGCGATTCGGTCTCGCTATCTGAGCGTTCCATGACTCCTCCCGGGGGTTCAGCGCCATCCAGCGCAAGCCGCTGGCCAGTGCTGGCGCTGACCGCTCGAGCCGGCGGTCCCTCCGCGCGTCGGCGGACCTGCGCCTCGCTTGAGAGGCAGACTCGTTGCACGCCTGAAGCAGCAACGCATCACACCGCGTCGGACGGCGACGTGAAGTTGAAGTTCCGCACCTTGAGCGTGGGCATGACGAACGACCCGCCGGTCTCCGTGCCGGCGATGCGGATTGCCGGACCGATCGCCTCGACGTTGTCGAGCATGAAGAGCGGGGACTCGTTGAAGCGGAAGTTCTTCACCGCCCGCGTGATCTTGCCGTCCTCGATGAGGAAGACGCCATCGCGCGTGAGTCCCGTGTAGAGAATGGTGCGCGGATCGACCGAGCGCAGATACCAGAGCCGCGTCACGAGGATGCCACGCGGCGTGGACCGGATCATCTCCGCCGCCGTCGTGGGGCCGCCGAGCATCTTGAGCGAGCCCGCGGAGGGGGTCGCCTCCTTCCCCTGCTTTCGCGCCCAGAACCGGGAGTAGGAGAGCGCCTTCAGCACCCCGTTCTCGATCCACGTCATCCGTCTCGACGGGAGTCCTTCCTCGGTGAACGGCTGCAGGAACAGCTGCGGGTCCCGCGGATCGGAGAAGATGGTGACGCGCGGATCCATGATCCGCTCGCCGATCTTGTTGCCGCCCGGCTTGGCGAACGCGCTGCGCCCCTCGTCGGCGAGCCGGGCCTGCAGCGCGCTCCCGAGCAGACTCACCAGGTCGCCCACCGCCTGCGGCTCGAGGATCACCGTGTACCGGCCCGGCTCCAGCGCGACCGGATTTCGCGAGAGCCGCGCCTTCTCGATCGCGGCGCGGCTCACCTTCGCGAAATCGATCCTCCTCCAGTCGTTGTCGTCGGCGCCCGCCCATCCAGAACCAGTGCCATCGGCCGTCCGAACGGTCACCGTGTAGTTCGCCGACGTCGAGCGGTGGTAGGCGAACAGTCCCTTGCTGGTGCCGAGTGCCGAGGATCGCGCGTTGACGAGGAGGAAACCGGCCGCCTGCAGGTCTCCGGCCTTGCGCGCCGGCTCGAGCGCGGTGAGCGCCACGCGCGCGCGATCGGCGGCCGAGACGTTCGCCGTGGCGTCGACGTACCCCTGCACGGGGACGTAGCGCTGAGGACCGAGCAGGGGAAGCCACTCGGGGTCGTCGGGGGACAGTCTCGCCAATCGCTCCGATTGCTCGATGACACGTCCGATCGAGTCGTCCGACAGATCACTCGTCACCGCAGTCGCGTGCTTTCGCCCGATCACGCTGGTGACCGTGAGGCTGGTGCTTCGCACGCTCCCCGAGGTGGACATCTGGTTCGCGGCGAAGCGTACGTCCGATTGATGGCCGCTACCGACGCTCACGAGCACCTCGTCTGCCCTGGACAGCGCCTTCACCCGGTCCACGATCGCCCGCGCCTGGTCGCGTGTCATCAGCGTGCCGTCCGCCGCCGCCTCGCGCGGAGCGAGCAGTCGCTTCGGCTCGCCGCGGCTCCTCTCGGGCGCGCCGCTCACGACGTCCTCCCGGTGTTGATGACGTCGATCTGTCGGAACCGGCTCGGCACACAGCCGTGGCTCACCGCATTCGACTGACTCGGTTGGCCCTTGCCGTCGTAGAATGCGGAGCCGAGCTCGTAGCTGGCCTTGCCGCCGATCATGTCCATCGCGTTCCAGAAGTCCGGTGTGCGCATCTGGTACGCGACGTCCTTCAGCATCCCGACGATCTTGCCACCCCTGATCTCGTAGAAGACCTGACCGCCGAACTGGGCGTTGTAGCGTTGCTGGTCGATCGAGAAGGAACCATCGCCCACGATCGCGATGCCGCGATCGGTCGCCGCGATGAGATCGTCCCACCCGATGTCCCGCTCGCCCGGCATGAGGGAGACGTTCGGCATGCGCTGGAACTGCACAGTGCCCCACGAGTCGGCGTTCGAGTTGCCGTGCGAGCGCACGGGCTTCCCCTGCTTGTCGTACCACCACTTGAGCCAGCTCGCCTGCTCGCGGGTGGTCTGGTAGTCGTTGAGGATGCCGTTCCTGACGAGCAGAAAGTCCTCGGGCTGGACGCCCTCGTCGTCGTAGCCGATGGTCGCGCACCCGCCGGGCTCCGAGCGGTCGCCCCGGACGTTCATGAAGTCGGGACCGTACCGCAGCGTGCCGAGCACGCGCTCGGGCGGCGCGAGGAAGCTCGTGCCGGCATAGTTTGCCTCGTACCCCATCGCCCGGTCCAGCTCCGTCGGGTGCCCGATCGATTCGTGGATCGTGAGCCAGAGGTGCGACGGGTGCAGCACGAGATCGTGGCGTCCCGCGGTGACGGGCTTCGCCGAAAGCTTCTGCACCGCCTCCGACGCCCATCGGCCGGCGTTGCCGACGAGGTCCTGCTCGAGCACGTACTCCCACCCGCGCTGCGCGGGCGCGACGACGTTGGCACGCGTCTGGAAGTCGCCGGGCGCGGTCGCGGTGGCCTGAAAGGGCACGGCGCAGCGGACCACTGTCTGCACGATCAGCGAGCCGTCGCTGTTCGCGAAGCTCCGATCCTCCTTGATGAAGTCGAGCCCGGAGCTGACGAAGCTCACGCCCTTCACCGCCATCGCCGCCGCGTTGGCTCTGAGCAGGAGCTCGGCGCGCTGCTCGATCGGGATCGTGAACGGGTCGATCGTGAACGCGCTCTTCCAGGTCGCATCCTTGTGGACCGCTGCGGGCGCGAGCTGCACCGGTGTGTCGCGCGCGACCCGATTGGCCTTCGCGATCACGATCGCCTCGCGTGCGGCCGTGGCGACTCCGTCTTTCGTCAAGCGACTCGTCGCCGCGAAGCCCCACGTTCCGTCCACGAGTGCGCGAACTCCCGCACCGACCGAGTCGGTATCGCTGGTGTTCACGATCTGCTGCTCGCGCGTCGAGAGCGAGCTGCCGCGATACCGGCCGATGCGCACGTCGGAATAGCTGGCGCCGCCAGCCTTCGCCGCGTCGAGCGCCGTCATCATCAGCTCGCGCACCACGTCGTCGGGCGGCATCTCCTCGGCGTGACGCAGCGAGGCGAACCCCGCCCCCACTTGCCTCGGGTCGAGCACCCCGGTCGCGGCGAGCCCGGCCGCCGCGATCCCGCTCTGCTTGAGGAAGTCACGCCTCGTCTTCATGTGCACGGATGCTGGAAATGGCGGGTTCACGCCTGGCCGCGCCATCGCGGCCACGCGCATACGCCATGGTCGGCGCGGGTATCGATCCCGTCAAGTCGCGAGCCGTCGCCACCGCGCGCGCACGTCACGGGTGCAGGGGCGAGACGCCGAGCAGGGGCCCTCCATCGCGTCGCCAGATACGCAATCGCGCCGCCCATCACGACCCCCCGCGGCCACCAGTCGCCCGACTGGGCCGAGCACGAGCCGCAGGACCCGGGCACGCACGGCGCCGAGCGCGATCCGGATGCGCGACTCGGCGACGATCGTCGGGCGGGCGTCCGTCCCGCGCAGCCGCTGATTGCCCGCCGCGAGCCGCGAGGCGCGGATGGCGTGCCCGAGCTCGACCTGGGTGGGCAACGTCGACAGCAGACGCGCGTTGTCCCACGGCTGAGCGCCGCGTCGAACTCCCGCGCGTCGGCCGCACGCAGCGTCGCTGCCGGCAAGCCCGCCGCTTCGACGACGAAACCCTCGCCCTCGAGCGGCAGGCGCAGCTACTCGAGCACGTCGGGCTGGTCGTCGGCGATCAGCACGCGAGGGGGAGCCGGGACACGGGCAACGCGGGGTCGGGGCGAGGAACGCGACGGAAGGCGTCGCTCCGAAGCAAGCCCGCGGCGCTCATGGGATGACCGACTCCTGCGTCTGCGGGTTCATGTACGGAAGCTGTCGCGCCCCGCTGCGCACGTTGTCGCTGAGCAGCAGCATGTCGACCCCACGGAGCATGTCGTTCGTGTAAACGAACCCGTTGTACCAGTACGACGACCACACGCGGCCCCCCGCCGGACGGAACACGCCCACCTCGGCGTCGGCGGCGCTGGCGCCGGCGACGAGCAGCGCGTCGACGTCGACGATGGTCGTCCCACCCGTGTAGTACGCCGACACGAGCACGCGCCGGCCCTTCGGCAGCGGGACGAAGTTGAAGTTGTGCGCGGTGCACTTGCCCGTCTCGGCGCGCGGGATCTTGTAGCTGCCGAGGAGTGCGCCGGTCTCCACACTCAGGAACCAGATGCGTCCCTGCTGGTCGTTCGGGTCGGCGCAGCGGGCGTCGGCCCCGCCACCGGACTCGTCGCCGAAGGCGACCGTCTTCCCGTCCCAGCTGAACGCGGCCGAGTGCCAGATGTCGCCATTGAATCTGTCGACGGCCGGATCGTCGAATCGCCAGAGGAAGCGGGGCTTCTCGGGGTCGCTGATGTCCCACAGCTGCGTCTCGCTCAGACAGGCGGCGGCCGCGCGCTTGATCTCGAGGAACACGGTGATGTCGTGGCAGCCCGTCACCTGGAGCCCCGCCGTCGAGTATGTCTCGGTTCCGGGGTCGAGGAAGTACGGCCACACGTTCTTCGGCGTCGCGGCGGGATTGGCCAGCGACACTTCGACGATCGAGATGTAGCCGAACCCGTCCGCCGTGGTGCAGGGAGGTCCGGCCTGGCTCGACGCCGGATACGACGAGACGTAGACGAGCACGCGATTCCGCGCCGGGTCGGGAACGAGCGTGTGCGTGTGGCTGCCGCACGGCACGGTCACGAAGTCGAGCAGCTGGGGACTCGCCGGGTTGCTCACGTCGAAGATGCGAACCCCTTCGAACGGCGTAAGCGCCTCCAGGGGCGCGTCGGCGCTGGTGCAATCCTTGGTGGTCTGCCGTACGTCCACGGACTGGAAGAGCAGGGTGCCGTAGACGGAGACATCCCCCTGAGCGCCGTTGCACGCGACGGTGCTCACGACCGCGGGACGTTCCGGATCGGAGACGTCGATGACGCGGAAGCCGCCGTAGTCGCCGGCGAACGCGAATCGTCCGGCGAACGCGAGATCGGACGGCCTGCGCGACTCGAGCGCGGCGACGTTCGCCAGGAGCTTCACGTTCTTGCTCTGAACGCTGGGTCCGGTGGCCCCGGGATCGGTGGGCTCCTCTTCATGGAGCCGCGGGCCGTCGAGCGGGACGCGCACACTGGTCGGGGCCTCTCGACAGCCGAGCGCGAGCGCGGTGACGGCGAGCAGGGCGGTGAACGAGCGGAGCTCTCGCATGGTGGCACCTCGTCGGAGGAGGGCACGGTCTCCACGACCACGGTGGCCGTGGGTCTCCTCACCACGTGGTGCTCACCAGGAGGTCACTTCGACGGTGTCCCTGTGCCACTCAGTAGGCGGCAACTCGCCGGGAATCAGGACAGGGGTCCACAGGCGCGCGAAGGGCGCTCGACCCTCAGGCGAAGTCGAGGTTGTCCGTGATCCGTGTCCCGTCGGCGGCGAACGCCTCCATGTACCGCGCGATGCGCGCCCGAGCGGTCGACACGTCCTGCACGCCGAGCGTGACGTTCAGCAGATCGACGTACCACGGCGCCTTCACCGGCTGCGCGACGTACGCCTCCACGATCTCCCGCGCGATCGGCAGCGTCGTGCCCTTGGAGTCGTCGTGCACGTCGCGGTTCCCCGCGCGCAGGAGCTTCCCGAACTCCTCGGCGATCAATCGCTGGCAGAGATCGAGCGTGAACGCGTCGCCCTCGCCGACGCCCGCGGCGGGATCGGCCGCCGTGAGCCGCGCGCCCTTGTGCACCCACTCCCACAGGATGCTCAAGCGGATCTCGCCGGTCGCCATGTCCTCCATCAGATAGAGCACGTCGTCGTCGCCGAAGAAATCGGCCGGCTTCAGCGCCGCGGCCTGGAAGCCCCGCCCGAACGCATTGCCGTACTGGAGCGCGACGCTGATCAGGTCGCGCGCACCGCGAATCGTCCGCGGCGCAGGGTCGAGCGCGAGCAGCCCGTCCGCGTCGGCCCGCGTGTACGTCAGCCGTGGAAACTCGCGGCCGAGCTGATTCGCCTGACCCACCTTCTCCCATACCGGGCGGACGATATGCACCATCTTCCAGTGCGCGACCCACTTCCCGCTGGCGCCCTCGCGCTGCTCGCGCTCGGCGCCGGCGATCGCGCGCGCCATGCCGGCCTGCACGCCCGCCGGCGAGCCGACGGGGATGTTCGGTTCCATGCCGCCCTGCCAGAGGGCGAAACGACCGTTGCGGTCGGGGGTGTTCACGGCTCGGCGCACGCGATCCTCGTAGACGCGCATGTAGCCGAAGGTCATCGTGATCGCGTCGATGTTCGGATGCACGATGGCCGGATCCCACGAGGCCGCGTCGGAGACGCTGTTGATGTAGTCCCACCGCCCGGTGTTGAAGCCGACGAAGTGCGGGCCGAGCGCGGCGCGGATCTCCATCAGCTGAAACGAGGCCTCGAGCTGCTCGACGAGCACGTAGACCTTGATCGTGCCGCGCGGCAGGCCGAGGTGCGCTTCGAGGGCATCCAGCATGTCGCTCCAGAGCGCGGCCTCCTCGGCCGTCTGGATCTTCGGCAGGTAGAGCACGACGCTCCGGCCCTCGCCCCGCAGGCGGGCATGGTTGCCGGCGACGTACAGCGCCAGGTCGACCAGCGACGCGCCGAGTGACTCGCCCGTGGCATGTCGTACGTGGCGGTCGTCGAGATGCAGCCCGCGCGCCCGGAAGATCCGCGTCGTGAAGTCGAGCTGCGTGCGCCATGCCGTGATGATGTCGCGGCCCAGGACGCCGCGGGCCCACGCATTCATCTCGCCCGCGACGCGCTCGGCCGCGGTCATGAACACGTCGGCCCGCTCGAAGGCCAGCTTCAGATTGCGCTGGTTCTCGAGCGACATCGTGTCGACCTGTCCGAGCGCGTCCTCGCCGTCGAACATCCAGCCGTCGGCACCCGAGAGAAGCGCGTAGGCGACGTTGCGAATGCTCTCGGCCGTCCGGGCGCGTGGGCGCGCGGCGGGCCCGGTGCCCTGGATCCACTGGCGCCGAAGGTCGTCCGGGATGTCGGCGCCGTCGAAGTTGCCCGCGCGGGCATCGCGAACCGCGAGGCCCGTCCCATCGATCGTCGCGTCGGCCGGCAGGAAGTCGATCCGCTCGCGCTCGCGCTGACGACGCGTGCGCCGATCGATGCGCGCCTGCATGAGCGCGCGCCGCCTGGCGTCGAACGGCGCGAGGATCCCGATCGCGTCGAGCGCATCGGGAGTGAACACGTCGCGATACGCGTCGAGCACGCCCGCGCGCAGGCACAGCGCGCCGACTCTATCCACTAGGCTTCCCGAAGCAGCTGGCGGTGGCGCGCGCTGTCGATCACCTCGAACAGGTAGCCGTTGACCGGCTCGCGAAAGAACAGCCGCTCGAACGGCGTGGCGCGCAGCGGCTCGACGAGCTCGCCGCCGGCGTCGGTGATGCGCCGGCGGAGCGCGGGGAGGTCGTCGAGCGGATGGAACAGCGCGACGTGCCGTCCGAACTCGGCTTCGAACGGCGACACCACGAAGCCTTCGACGAAGAAGACGTGCAGCTCCTGCCCGTGGCCGATGTCGAGCCAGCGCGCCTCGACCGGAGAGTTTGGGGGAACGGGCTTCCGGCGGTAGCCGAGCGTCTGCTCGATGAAGCGCGTCGTCTCCTCGACGTGCTGCGTCGGAAGCGTCAGGTGCGCGAACATGCTCGCCGTTCGGCTACTCGAAGCCCTTCGCCGTCCACTTGGACCAGTAGAAGGTCATGGCCGTGTCGCCGGTGTTGGTGATCCCGTGCGAGACGTTGCCGCCGCAATACATGATGGCGCCCGGACCCACCGGCGTCGGCCTGCCATCGACCTCGATGACGCCCGTCCCGCTGGCCACGATCATGAACTCCTCTTCCGGGTGCCGGTGCGGGGGGTGCGGCGTCGCGCCGGGCTCGAGCACGCACATGCCGGTGCACATCGTCGCCAGCTGGTCGGTCGGGCCGTTGTAATGCACGTAGGCCGCCGTTCCCGGCGCGTCGCCCTCCGCTCGGAGACTCTCGGCGGCGACGACGCCGTTCGCCAGGGCGGGGGCGGTCGTCGACGGGACGACGTAGGTGATGCCTTCGGTCATCGGAAGCTCCCGGGTGAGGCGCCGCAGCGCGAACGGCTCACGCTACAGGGCGGTGGATGCGCAGGCAAGCTCGCGAGGCGAGCTTGACGCGGATTCCGGTAGCCGTGCATCATACCGCGGGCGTTCGGGGCGCCCGCGGGTCCGCGCGAAGGGCAGAGTCCACCCGTCGAAGCATCCGGTGACGGCACAACGTCTCCGTGCTGGCTGCCTGCGGACCGCGGCCACGAGCATGGAGATCGTATGCCGCCCATCCGCCCCCTCCCCGATTCGCCCGACCTCGACCAGCTGAGGCGACAGGCGAAGGACCTGCTCCGCGCCGCGCGCGCCGCGGACTCCACCGCGCTGGCGCGCTTCAGGTCGCTCCCCTCCCTGACGCGCGCCGGCGACGAGGATCTCGCCCGCGTGCCGCTCGCGCTCCACGACGCGCAGTCGGTGATCGCGCGCGAGCATGGCTTCGCGTCGTGGAACGCACTGCGCGAGCGCGTGGAGGAGCTGACGCTCGGCCTCGACGACGCCGTGCGTGAGTTCGTCGAGGCCGCGACCGACGGCCGCACGTCGCGCGCGGAGCGTCTGCTCGCGCTGCATCCGCGCATCGCCGGGGCGAGCCTGCACAGCGCGCTCGTGCTCGGCGACGCGGGGGCCGTCGAGTCACACCTCACACGGCGCCCCGCGCTCGCCCACGAGGCCGGCGGACCGCGCGGCTGGGAGCCGCTCCACTACGTGTGTCACACCTCGCTCGGTCGCTCTCCCGTCGCGAGCGCGGAGGGGCTGGTGGCCATCGCCCGCCGTCTGCTGGCCCTCGGCGCCGATCCGAACACACGCTTTCCCTGGCTGCATCACGGCGTCCGACGTCCCGTGCTGTGGGGCGCGACCCGGGCCACCGGGCTGCACGCCTTGGCCGCGCTGCTGCTCGACGCGGGCGCCGACCCGAACGACGGCGTCACGCTGCCCATCGCGGCGAGCGCCGGCGACGTGAGCACGCTGGAGCTGCTGCGCGCGCACGGCGCGGACCCGAACCAGCCCTGGGCGAGCGACGGGGCCACCGCGCTCTACGCGATTCTCCAATGGGCGAGGACGCCCGTCGGCATCCAGTGGCTGCTCGAGCACGGCGCCGACCCCGACCCGGTGTTCGCCGCCAACGGCGAAACGCCGCTGCACGCCGTCGCGCGGCGGTGGGACGTCGCGGTTGCGGAGCAGCTCGTCGCGCGCGGCGCGGACGTCTCGCGCCGTCGCGCCGACGGCCGCACGCCGTACGCCGTGGCGGAGTTGAACGGCAATCGCGCCGTGGCCGACTGGCTGCGAGCGCGCGGAGCGTGGAACGAGCTCGGCGAGGTCGACCGGCTCGTCG
The DNA here is from genome assembly GCA_035760455.1 of Gemmatimonadaceae bacterium. Lineage (GTDB taxonomy): Bacteria > Gemmatimonadota > Gemmatimonadetes > Gemmatimonadales > Gemmatimonadaceae > AG11. The sequence continues at coordinate 48,513 of DASTSX010000073.1, forward strand.
CGGCGGCGGCGCGCGGCGATCGGGCCGCGGCGGACGCCATGCTCGCGGCCCGGCCGATGCTGCGCGACGAGATCACCGCCGAGCACTACGCGGTGCTCCACCGCGCCGCCGAGGCGGGTGACGTCGGGGCGCTCGCGCTGCTGCTCGACTGCGGCTTCGATCCGAGCCGCGGCGACGAGGAGATTGGCAAGACGGCGCTCCACAGCGCGGCGATGGCGGGACGGCCGGACGCGGTGCGTCTCCTGCTCGCGCGCGGCGCGTCGCCGAACGTGCGCGACCGGGAGTTCCACGCGCAGCCGCTCGTCTGGGCGGCCGAGGGCGCGCGATCGCACCACGAGCGCGCGCGGGAGTACGCCGAGGTCGGGCGCCTGCTGCTCGATGCGGGATCGTCCACAGAGTGGGAGCCGGGCGACGAGCCGGCGGAGGGGATCGTCGAGACGCTCGTCGAGTGGCAGCGGGACTTGGGTGCTCGCGTGCCATGATGCAGTCCACTTCGCCTACCGAGCGCGCCGCGCGCCGCCCCCTCCCGTCCGTCCTGGCCGTCGGCGTGCTCTTCGTCGGGCTCGGCGTCGTCGACATCTATCAGGGTGTCGCCCCGTACCTGGGGTCCGCCCGCCGTCCGCCCGTCGCGGGCGACGACATGCTGGTCCTCGCGATCGGCGTCGCGGCGCTGGTCGGCGGGGTCTTTCTGCTCCTCGGTCGGAACTGGGCGCGCTGGCTGCTCGCGGCCTGGATGGCGCTGCACGTCGCGATCAGCGCGGGACGACCGGCGCAGTTGGCGGCCCATGTGGTGATCTTCGGGGTCATCACGTTCCTGCTGTTCCGGTCGCGCGCGTCGGCCCATTTCGGGCCGCGTGTCAACCGCCGACCCGGCGTGGGAAGATCGAGTTGAGCCACGAGCCGGAGGCCTCCGCCGCGCAGGACGCGCACGCGACCATCACCGAGGAGAAGGCGGACACGTAGCATGGACAGACGAGGCTTCGTTCACGAGATGCTCGGCGCGGCGGCGACGACACTGCTCGCCGGCGGATGCCCACGCGTGGGAACCCGGCCCGGGACGGCGAAGCTCGCGTCGCGCGCGATGACCGTGCGCGGGTGGATCGACACGAGCGACATGGGGCTGACCCTGCCGCACGAGCATGCACTGGTCAGCTTCCAGCCGTACGCCGAGTGGACGAGGCAGCCGCTCGTGTACGACCGTGACGAGGTGGTGCGCGTGGTGCTACCGCGGCTGCGCCGGCTGCGCGAGCTCGGATGCCGGACCTTCGTCGACGCGACTCCCATGCACGTCGGCCGCGACCCCGCGCTGCTGCGCCGGCTGTCGGAGGAGAGCGGGCTGCACGTGCTCACGCCGACGGGGAATTACGCCGCGCGCGAGAACAGCTTCCTGTCACCACTCGTCCTATCGCTGACCGCCGAAGCGCTCGCCGGCCGCTGGACCCGCGAGTGGACGGACGGCATCGACGACACCGGGGTACGGCCGGGCTTCATCAAGCTGGGCTTCAATGGCCGATCGCTCAGCGAGGTCGAGCGGAAGCTCATCCACGCCGGAGCGCTGACCCATCGCGCGACGGGACTCACGATCGGGGCGCACACCGGGCCGGCTGTCGCGGCGCTCGAGCAGCTCGCCATTCTCGAGCGCGAAGGCGTGCATCCCTCGGCGTGGATCTGGATCCACGCGCAGGGCGAGCCCGACGCGGCCCGACACATCGCGGCCGCTCGGCGCGGCGCCTGGATCGAGTTCGACGGGATCGACCCGCGGTCGCTGGATCGCCACCTGGAGCTGGTGACACGCCTGCGTGATGCGGGGCTGCTGGGACGCGTGCTGGTCTCGCAGGACGCCGGCTGGTACGACGTGGGGCGGCCGAGTGGTCACATGGCCCGCAGCTACGAGGTGCTGTTCACCGACTTCCTGCCGGCGCTGCGTGCGCGAGGCTTCACCACCGCGGAGATCGACACGCTGCTGGTGCGGAATCCGGCGACGGCCTTCGCCGTGTCCGTCCGCACCACCCGATGAGCGCCCCATCGCGCGGCCTCACTCGTGGGCGGCGCGCCAGCGAAAGGCGACATCGGGGACCGCGGCGCGGGCCGGCGACGGCTTTCGCTTGCACGCGACGATCGTGCGGGCGGGCAGCGCCGGCCGCATGGCGGCGTGCACCCGTGCCTGAACGGCGGGCGAGAGGAACAGGTCCGTGAGCTCGGGATCGAACTGTCGCCCGCGCTCGGCGGCGATGACCTCGACCGCCGCGGGCGCGCTGCGCGCGGCTCCATATCGGCGACGACGGGTGATCGCGTCGTAGGTATCGGCGAGCGCGACGATACGCGCGGCGAGCGGGATCTCGGACCCGCGGAGCCCGCACGGATACCCCGTCCCGTCCCAGCGCTCGTGATGCGCGAGAACGCCGTTCCCCAGATCGGGATAGAACCGCGAGAGGGGCGCGACCACGTCGGCACCACGCTGCGGATGCGTCGCGATCTCCAGCCGTTCAGCGGCGGAGAGCGCATGATCGTCGTGGGTGATGTCGAACAGCGCCTCGTGGATCTTGCCCACGTCGTGGAACAGCGCGACGCGCTCCACGCTCGAACGAGCGCGGGTCGAGAGCCCATGCGCGTCCGCCAGGATGAGCGAGACCGCGGCCACGCGGCGCACGTGCTCGCCCGTGGCGGGATCGTTCGCGTCGATCGCGTTGAGCAACGACTCGAGCGCGGCGGCCGCGAGCCGCTCGACGCGGTCGCGCTCTCGGCGCACCCTGAGGTAGTAGACGACGGCACCCGCCGCGAGCAGCGTGGTGGGCAGACGAGACGCCATTGTGGACCTTGGAGTGAAGGTGAGGTCGGAACGACCGGCCGACGTCACGTCGTTCCGGACGGAAGGATTCGCGCGGAGAGCTCGCGGGCCCGCAGCAGCAGGGGGCTCTTGGCCACGGCGGCGCCGCCCTCGCGCTCCTCGATCGCGGCGACGACGTCCGCGGTGACGCGTCGCAGCGTCACGTAGCTCGTGACCAGCCGGACCACTTGCGGGTGGTCCTGCGCTCGGGCCAGCACCAGCATCTCGCGGAGCTCGCGATCGGTGAGCGGGACGTCGTCGGCGCGCAGCGGTGCTCGATCGGTCATCGCCCCGCCCGGATTCGCGGGCGATTCGACGGGCGATCGACCCTGCCGCCCTCGTCGGTCGCCGCTCCGCGCAGGGCGCGAAGCCGGCTGCGCAGCATGGCCAGCCCGACCAACGGTGTCGCACCCGTCTCGGCGAGCGCCGCGCGTTGGACGTCGGCGGTCGTCCCGACGACGAGCAGCTCGACGCGCGGCGGGAGCAGGACGCGGAGCCGGCGGAGCTCGCGCGGGATCAGGCGGTCGCCCGATGCCGCCGGCACGCTCAGGGCGAGGACGCGCGCGCCGACGTGCTCCAGCGTCTCGGCGATGTCGTCCGCCGGCACGCCGGGCCCGACGTACGTGACGCGCCACCCGTCGGAGGCCGCCGCGGCGGCGACGATGAGGGCGTCGAGCTCGTGCGCGTGTCCCCCCAGCAGGCCGACGACGAGATCGCGCGTGGCCAACGGCGCGGTGGCGGTGGCGACGACATGATCGAGCACACGACGCAACACCGCGTGGGCGAGGTGGCCGTGCGCGCGGCGCAACGACCCGTCGAGCACGCGCACGCGCAGGTGCTCGACGAGCGGCACCACGACGGCGTCGAGGAAATCGTCGGCCGACAGCGCTACGGTGGCGCGGCGCAGCAGCAGGTCGAGCGCGACCGCGTCGGAGTCTCCGATGGCGCCGATGCACGCATCGAGGAAGTCCCCGCCGGCCGGCGGCGCGGCCGGCGCGACGTCGGCGAACCCGCGACGCCGCGGTCGCTGCGGGGCCGGAGCATCCTCGTCGAGCAGTGCGACGAGGGTCGCGGTCGGCAGCGCCGCGACCTGACCGATCGCGCGACCGGTGCGCGTGACCTCCACGAGCAGACGTAGACGCTCGATGTCGGCGTCGGAGTAGAGACGTCGTCCGGTCGTGGAGCGCACGGGGGTGACGACCGCGTAGCGCTTCTCCCAGACGCGCAGCACATCGGCGCTGATGCCCGTGCGACGGGTGACGACCTGGATGGGGTGCAGCGTGGCGGCGGACGCCGGGGTGCGCTTCGGCATAGTGGAATGCATAACGGGGAGGACGCCGTTTGTCCAGGATATGTCCTAAACAAAATATTGACAAACTCCGCGCCGCGCACTAGGTTGAGTGCATGGACGGCGTCGGACCGGTCGTTCACGCTCTCACCAGGTCCACGCCGGAGGTCACATGATTCGATCGTCGCTCTACCCCGTCCTCGTCGTCACGGGGGCACTCGCGCTGGGCGCGTGCAATCCGCTCCGCAGCCCGCTCAAGAAGGATCCCGTCGTCCAGGTGAGCAATCGCGACGCGAACCTCAACTCGCGCTGGCACGGCACCCTCTCCACGCCATCGACGCTCGCCGGCGCGGTCCAGATGACCGGACAGATCTCGATGGCGCCGGCGGAGAAGCAGGGCAACACGCACGTCGTCCTTCTCCTCGCGAACGCCTCGCCTGGTGGACTTCACCCGTGGCAGCTGCACCGCGGTCAGTGCGGCATGGACGAGGGCGTGTTCGGCACGCCGGAGAACTACAACGCGATCAAGGTCGATGAGGGTGGTCGCGCATCGGTGACCGCCAACGTGCCGCTCACCATGCCGAGCGATGGCCGCTACTTCGTGAGCGTCGGAGCCTCGGGTGCGAACGCGCAGACGATCGTCGCCTGCGGCAACCTGGCGCCACCGACCCAGTGAGACAGCCGTCGCCGGCGCGCACCGCGCACGCCGGCGACGAGCAGCCCACTCGGCTGCACGGAGGCTACCGACGCGAGCTCCCGCGAATGCGGGGCGCGCACGGGGTCGCACCCCCGTAGTCACCGTCCCTTCCGGACCATCGCATGAAGCTGCAGCGCCTCTGGACCGGCTCCCCGCCCAATCTCGCGCCCGTCGTGGGGCCGCATCCCGCCTCGGATCCGATCACGCGGATGAGCGAGCTCGCGCACGCCTTCGATCGCGCACAGCAGGAGACTGGCTGCATCGAGCGGTCCGACGCCTCGACCGGCGGCTGCGCCGAGCTGGCAGGCGCCGTCCGCGCTCTCGTGGTGGCGGGACGAGCCGACGGATCCCCTCCCGAGCGCGTCCTGGCCGTCATCAAGAGCGCGACGCGCCCCTACTTCGTCGATGGTGTCGACGAGGTGCACGGCGACCGACTGCAGACGCTCATCCTGCGCCAGTTCATCGCGTCGTACTACGACCTGACGCTACCGGACCTGCGCATGCCGCGGGCCTCCGAATGAGCGCCCGTCTGCCCAACGACGCCCCGCGGTCGACCGCCCAGGGACGATCACGCCAGCACGTCGACGTCGCATGCCCGCAGCTGCTCTCGTCGGAGACGTGGTCGTTCCTCGGTCATCACGTGGAGCGCGCGTTCACGCGACCCGGCACCTGGCGTCCAACGCTCCGGCGAGCCGTGCGCCGCGTGACGACGGAGATGGAAGCGGTGGGCGCCGAGCCCGCGATGGTGCGGCAGGCGCTCGAGCGCTCGGTGCTGGAGCACTCCGCCTGCGCGCGGCACGACCGCATGCTGATCGTGACGCGCGAGCGGTACTCGGATCGCGTGCTGGCGGCGATGCACGCGTGGGCCGAGGCGGATCGATCCTCGACAGCCCCACCGGCGGTCTGAGCGATGGATCAGACCTCGACCCTGCGGACCCGCCAGAGCGATTCGCTCACCCTGGGACCGGAGCGCCACAGCGCCGCACTGATGCGCGCGGGCGCCCTCCAGACGGCGATCTTCAACAGCGCCCACTTCTCGAGCATCGCCACCGACGCGGCGGGCGTGATCCAGATCTTCAACGTCGGTGCCGAGCGGATGCTCGGCTACGCGGCGGCTGATCTGGTGAACCGGAAGACCCCGGCCGACATCTCCGACCCGCGCGAGATCATCGCGCGCGCGACGGAGCTGAGCCTGGAGCTCGGCACGCCCATCGCGCCGGGCTTCGAGGCTCTCGTCTTCAAGGCGTCACGCACGATCGAGGACATCTACGAGCTGACGTACATCCGAAAGGACGGGAGCCGACTTCCCGCCGTCGTCTCCGTGACGGCACTGCGCGACGAGACCGAGACGATCATCGGCTACCTGCTCATCGGCACCGACAACACGGCGCGCAAGCACGCCGAGGCGGCGCTGCTGAAAGCGGGGGCGCTACAGAGCGCGATCTTCAACAGCGCCAACTTCTCGAGCATCGCGACGGATGCCGCCGGCGTGATCCAGATCTTCAACGTCGGCGCCGAGCGGATGCTCGGCTACGCGGCGGCCGACGTCGTGAACACGATCACCCCGGCGGCGCTCTCCGATTCGGAGGAGATCATCGCCCGCGCCAAGGCGTTGAGCGTCGAGGTCGGCACGCAGATCACACCGGGCTTCGAGGCCCTGGTGTTCAAGGCGTCGCGCGGCATCGAGGACATCTACGAGCTGACGTACATCCGGAAGGACGGTAGCCGCTTCCCCGCCGTGGTCTCGGTCACCGCGCTGCGGGATGAGACCGGGACGATCATCGGTTATCTGCTGATCGGCACGGACAACACCGCGCGCAAGCAGGTCGAGGACGAGCGCATGCGGCTCGACCAGCGGTTGCGCGACCAGCACTTCTACACCCGCTCGCTCATCGAGTCGAACATCGACGCGCTGATGACGACGGACCCGCGCGGCATCATCACCGACGTCAACAAGCAGACCGAGGCGCTCACCGGGTGCACGCGCGACGAGCTGATCGGGGCGCCGTTCCGGAACTACTTCACCGACGCCGACCGCGCAGAGGCGGGGATCAATCGCGTGCTCGCCGAGGGCAAGGTCACGAACTACGAGCTCACGGCGCGCCGGCGCGACGGGACGCTGACGGTCGTGTCCTACAACGCCACCACGTTCCACGACCGCGATCGCCGCCTGCAGGGTGTGTTCGCCGCCGCCCGCGACGTGACGGAGCTCAAGCGCTACGAGCAGACGTTGCAGCAGAAGAACGCCGAGCTCGAAGACGCGAGCCGGATGAAGTCGGAGTTCCTCGCCAACATGTCGCACGAGCTCCGCACGCCGCTCAACGCGATCATCGGGTTCTCCGAGGTGTTGCGCGACGGCCTCGTCGGCCCGATGAGCGACCAGCAGCGGAACTTCACCGGCGACATCCTGCGCAGCGGCCAGCACCTGCTCTCGCTGATCAACGACATCCTGGATCTGTCGAAGGTCGAGGCGGGGAAGATGCTCCTGGATCTGGATCCCGTGGAGGTCTCGTCGCTGTTCGTCAACAGCCTCACGATCGTGCGGGAGAAGGCGGCGGAACGGCGCATCCGCCTGAAGCTGGAAGCGCAGGACGGGCTGGGCTCGATCATGGTGGATGCGCGCAAGGTCAAGCAGATCGTCTACAACCTGCTCTCGAATGCGGTGAAGTTCACCGGCGAGGGCGGACTGGTGACACTGCGCGCGGCGAGAGTCGAGCGCGCTCGCGTCGGACAGCTCGACGGCAAGCCCGGTCGCGCGTTCATGCCCGGCGAGAACACGTTCGCCGAATTCCTCGAGATCAGCGTCGCCGACAGCGGCATCGGGATCGCGGCCGAGGACCTCGATCACCTCTTCAAGCCGTTCAGCCAGATCGACAGCGGGCTGGCGCGTCGGTTCGAGGGAACGGGGCTCGGGCTGGCGATGGTGAAGCTGCTGGCCGATCTGCACGGTGGGTCGGTCGCCGTGGAGAGCGAGGTCGGCGCGGGGTCTCGGTTCACGGTCTGGCTGCCGCTGCGGCGGCTGGAGCGGCCCGCGCCGCCGGACGTCGCCGTGCTCGAGACGGTGCCGGCGGCGGCGGACGCATCACACGTGCGCACCGCGCTCGTCGTCGACGACGACCTCACGTCGGCCGACCTGATCCGGATTCAGCTCGAAGCGGAGGGGTTCGCGGTGCTGCATGCCCTGTCCGGCGAATCCGCGCTGCATCTGGCCGCGCGCCAGCCGCTGGCGCTGATCACGCTCGACATCGCGCTGCCGAAGATGGACGGCTGGGACTTCCTCACGCGGATCAAGAAGGTACCGGCGCTCCGCCACGTGCCGGTCGTCATCATCTCGATCATGGCGGATTTCACCAAGGGATTCGCCCTGGGCGCGGCCGCGGTGATGCAGAAGCCGGTGACGCGGAAGGAGCTGTACGGCTCGCTCGCGCAGCTCGGGCTGTTCGTGCCGGCCGAGGCGCAGACGCTCAAGGTGCTGGTGGTCGACGACGACCCCAGAGCGGTGGAGCTCGTGGCCGTGCGGCTCGCGGCCATCGGCGCATCGGTCCTCCGTGCCCACGGCGGCCAGGAAGCGATCGACCTCGCGCGCGCCGAGCTGCCGGGGCTCATCGTGCTCGACCTGATGATGCCGTCCGTGAACGGGTTCGACGTCGTAGAGGCGCTGCGGGAGCGCGCCGAGACGGCGCGAATCCCGGTCATCGTGGTGACCGCGAAGCGGATCACCGAGGGCGACTACCAGCGACTCGACGGATCGGTCGCGGCGATCATGGAGAAGGGGCAGTTCGATCGGGCCCGCTTCAGCTCCGAGGTCCGGCGCGCGTTGTCGGGCCGCCACGCGGCGTGTTGAGATGGCGACCATCCTCATCGTGGAGGACAATCCCACCAACATGCGGCTCGCTGCGTACGTGCTCGAATCAGCGGGGCACACCGTGCTCACGGCGAACGACGCGGAAGCCGGGCTGACGATCGCGCGGGACGCGCTCCCCGCGCTGATCCTGATGGACATCCAGCTTCCCGACATGGACGGGCTCGTGGCCACGGCGCACCTCAAGGCGGACCCCGCCACGCGGGCGATCCCGGTCATCGCGCTCACGGCGCTGGCGATGAAGGGGGACGAGGAGCGCATCCGCGCGGCGGGATGCGACGGCTACATCGCGAAACCGATGCGCTACAAGGACTTCCTCGCGACCGTCACGGCGCAGCTCGAGGGCGCGACCGGCCTAGCGGACGTCGGGCCGGTGTTCACCGACGCGGAGCGATCGACGACGCGCGGCTAAAGGCGACGCGGCAGCTGGATCCCGCTCCGCGGTCAGTTCTTCGGCGCCAGCCCTCCGAGGAAATGGTTCGTACGGCGTGGCGACAAATTCGGCGCTCCGTGGTGGGCGGAGCGCCGTCGCGGCAGCGAGCGGGTGGCTCCGTGCGGCGGGCCCGTGGTGCCGTGCGTCGGGCGGATGGGCACGGACGCAGCGACCACGGGGCATTCAACGCATCAGCAGAGCATCATGTCATCCGATGACTCTTGACGGCGCGTACGAGAACCCCGATATAGGGTCAGACTTCATCGTGCCTCAAGTCATCGGATGACTGCCGCCCGCCATTCTACCGCCCGGCTGGGCACTGT
>DASTSX010000074.1:0-6163 GCA_035760455.1 Gemmatimonadaceae bacterium
GGCGGGTCGGGGGTGAAGCGGGTCGTCGGTGAAACGGTTCGTCGGTTCTCGGTTCTTGGGTTCACGGCCGACCTCGGGAAGCCCACCGTCCCGAGGTCGGCTGACGAACCGAGGAACTGACGCCCCGATCAACCCTGTAGCCTGTGGAACACCGCCTCTTCCACCACCTTTCCGTCCCGCAGGTGCTCTACGACGATGCGCTCGAGCAGGGCGGGCGTCACGCCGGCGTACCAGACGCCCTCGGGGTACACCACTACGATGGGCCCGCCGGTGCACACGCCGAGGCATGGCGTCTCGCCACGCTTCACGCGCCGTGGCCCGAAGAGCAGCCCCTCGCGCTCGAGCAGCCGCGCGAGCGTCGCGTAGAGCGCGCGACCCTCGCGGTTGGGTGAGCAGTATCCGCCGATGCAGACGAGCACATGGCGCGAGTAGGGCTCCATGAGCGCCGCGAGATGCTTCGGAGAACGAGTGGTCACGGCGCGAAGTCTAGTGAGAGGGACCTACTCGCCAACGCGCGAGCGACGCCGTGGGTTCGCGGGTGTGCGGGAGCGCGGTGCGCGATGCGACTCCTGAGGCGTGGCGCGTGGCTGGTGCACGGTGCCATCAGGGGATAGCGTGCACCCGCAGGTACTCGGTACTCGGTACGCCGTATTTGGCGCGTACCATGCTATTCGAGCAACGACCGCACCCCCGCACCCGCGCACCAGCGCGCCCCCCATGTCCCACCCCAAGATCGTCCCGCATCCCGCGCCGAAGCCGACGATCACCGTACGGGCGACCTGGGCCGGCGAGCATCGCTTCGACACCGGGCGGCCCGGTGGACCGACCGCGCGGTTCGACGGCTCGGCCAAATCGGGGCAGAACCCGGTGGACGCGCTCGTCAGCGCGCTCGCCACCTGCACCGGGATCGACGTCGTGGACATCCTCGGGAAGCGTCGCACGCCGCCGGACCGGCTCGTCGTCGATGCCTTCGCCGAGCGGCGCGCAGCGCATCCGCGCCGCGTCGAGCACGTGCGGCTGACGTTCACCGTCGACGGAACCGGGATCGACGTCCAGCAGACCGATCGCGCGATCGCGCTGGCGCTGGAGAAGTACTGCTCCGTGGCGGCCACGCTGGCCCCTGGCGTCGTCGTGGAGACGCTCGCCGTGGTGAATGGGACCTCGGGAGCGCTGACGCGGCAGCCCGGCTCGGTGTGGGCCGCTACGGAGACGGATCCGGAGATGTGAGCGCTAGGGCTCCGAGCGCACCTTCTCCCAGCATCCGCAGCCCTGCCCCTTGAGCTGAGTCGCGAGTCGCTCGCGCAGCGACCGGGGGGCCGTGAGCTCCTGCTTGAGGCTCGCCATCGCGCGCAGGAAGCACTCCTGGTACGCCTCGTACTGACGGCACTGCGCGCAAGTAGCGATGTGCGACTGGAGGCGCTCGGCGCTCGTCGGCGTGATCTGCTCGTCGAGGTAGTCCCAGAGGTGGGTGAGCACCTCGGCGCAGGTGGCCGACAGTCCGAGCGCCTCGAGCTTCGATCGTGCCGGGGCGCTCATCATGCGGCGCCCGCTCCGTGAAAGCCCAGATCCTCGGCGACGGTGACCAGCTTCTCCTGCAGAAGTCGCCGCCCGCGGAACAGGCGCGACCGTACCGTCCCGATCGGCACTCCCATCACCTCGGCCGCGGACTCGTAGGAGAGGTCTTCGACGTCCACGAGGATCACGGCCGAGCGGAACGGCTCGGCCAGTTCGTCGAGCGCGTCGCGCAGCGCGGGCGCGAGGTCGAGTCGGGCGTAGATGTCGTCATATCCCTTCTCCCGTGCCGCTGCGTAGACCGAGCCGGCCGCGACCGCGTCCTGCTCACCATCCTCGAGGTCGACCGTGGGACGCTGCCGCTCGCGCGAGCGCAGGAACACGTTGCGACAGATCGTGAACAGCCACCGCCGACAGTCCGTCCCGGGGATGAAAGTATGCCACGAGCGGTAGGCGCGCAGAAAGGTCTCCTGGACCACGTCGTCCGCGTCCGACTCCTCGCGCGTGAGCGAGAGGGCGAACCGGTACACGTCGTCGAGCCAGGGGAGCGCATCGCGCTCGAAGGCGGCATCCCGTGCGACATCGCTGGCGGATCGGGCGACCTGCAGCCCGGCGTCAGCAGCCACGTCCGACTCCTCGGCCTGGTGGCCGGGTGAGCGTGACATGACCGGAGTAGCGGTAGTCATCGAGCCCCCATTAGTTTACACTGCAACTATACACTTACCGAAGCGTTTGGGCAAGGGGCTTCGTGGGCTCGAGGGAAGGCGCTTTGTGCGCCCTGATATGTTAGTGGCCATGCGCGTCCGCCTGATCGCCGCGTTCGCCGCGGTCTACGTCATCTGGGGTTCGACGTACCTGGCCATTCGCTTCGCCGTGGAGACGCTGCCGCCGCTGCTGATGGCGAGCGCCCGGTTCGTCATCGCGGGCATCATCGTGCTGCTGTGGGCTCGGCTGCGCGACGGCGCCGGGTGGCCTAGCCGGGTGGAATGGCGTGTCGGGCTGATCAGCGGCGCCCTGCTCCTCCTCGGCGGCAACGGCGCCGTGAGCTGGGCGGAGCAGCGCGTCCCGTCGGGGATCGCGGCGCTGCTCGTGGCGGTCGTGCCGCTCTGGATGGTGCTGCTGGACTGGCTGCGGCCGGGCGGCCAGCGTCCCAAGGCGGCCGTGTTCGCCGGCGTCGGGCTCGGGCTCGCGGGGCTCGCCCTCCTCGTGGGGCCCGACGCGATCCGGAGCGGCAGCGGCTCGGACGCGGTCGGCGCGAGCGTGCTCATGCTGGCGTCGCTGTCCTGGGCGGCCGGCTCGCTCTACACCAAGCACGCGCCCCGCGCCTCCTCGACGACCGTCGGCACGGGCACGCAGATGCTCGCCGGCGGCCTCGCGCTGCTGGCGGCCGCGGTCGTCGCGGGAGAGCCGGCGCGTCTCGATCTCGCCAACGCGTCGACGAGCTCGATCGTCTCCTTCTTCTACCTGCTGACGTTCGGGTCGCTGATCGGCTTCACGGCCTACGTCTATCTCCTGGCCCACACCACGGCGGCCAAGGCGTCGACCTATGCGTACGTCAACCCGGTGGTCGCCGTGCTGCTCGGATGGGCGATCGGGCACGAGCCGGTGACGTCGCGCACGCTGCTCGCCGCCGCGGTGATCCTCGGCGGCGTGGCGATCATCACGATCGCGCGCGACGCGACCGCGACTACCCGCGCCGACCGGTAGCCCAGCCCTCACGCACGGCGCGCTGCGCCGGCGAAGCGTCGGGCAGCTCTTCGATCCGCCACGATTCGTCGCGCACGAGTCGAAGGCCCGCGCGCGCGAGCAGCGCATCGTAGTCCACGTCGTCCGTGCCGCCGACGTACCGCTCGAACCATGGATGCATGTCCTCGCCGGCGACCTCGCTCGCGGCCAGCTCGACGTCGCGCTCGGTGTAGCCGCGTCCCTGCAGATAGTACGAGGCGGCCGGCGCGTTCCACGAGCGGCGCTTCAGGGCGTTGAAGACGTCGTCGAGCGAGCGCTGGTTCCCCGACTTCGCGCGCAGGTAGAGATCGAGCGAGAGCGCGAGGCCCGCACCCTTGGTGTAGTACGAGAAGAAGGTCCGCGAGCCGTTGTTGGGCTGCGGCTGGGTCGCGCCGTCCCAGAACGGCGCGTGGAACGACGCCATGCGCGCCGAAACCTCCTTCCGGCCCGGCGCGGTCAGATTGGACTGGATCAGCCCGGCCATCGTCCCGTAGAAGGCCTCACGGTTCACGACGTTCGCGCGTCCGAGCGCGGCCAGTCCATAGTACTGCGTCCAGCCTTCCGCCACCCAGAGGCTCGGCTGGTACTGCTCGCGCGTGTAGTCGAACGGGCCGAGCGCGACGGGGCGTACGCGCTTGACGTTCCAGACGTGGAAGTACTCGTGCGCCGCGGTGCCGAGGCCGGGGAGGACCGCAACCGAATCGCTCCACGTGCCCGCGTTGATGATCTGCGTGGAGTACAGGTGCTCCATGCCGTCGCCACCGCGATATCCGATGTTGAACAGGAAGGTGTACTGCTCGAGCGGCGGCGCGCCGAACACGGAGTTCTCGTAGCGAACGATCTTCTCGACGTCGCGCACGAAGCGCTCGCGCGCGGCGGCTGGCACCGGCCCGTTGTGATGGACCATGGTGCGGTAGCGGCGCCCGTCCACGACGAACGAGTCGAGCAGGACTCCCGGCGCGACCTCGGTGGGCGTGTCGATGAGCAGATCGTAGTTCGCGAAGCGGAAGCGCGTCTGGTTGGGCGTTCGCGTCTCGCCGTTGATCACCTGCCAGCCCTTGGGCGGCTCGACGTCGAGCGTGACCGGGGCGGGCTTGTGTCCCTCGACGTACATGAACAGCGACGCGCCGTTCCAGTTGGCGTGCGCGGTATCGAGCACGCTGAACGTCCCCGAGAGCATGTCGGCGAAGACGCGGTACCGCACGCGCACCGAGCGCGCACCGGCCGTGGCGACGACCCACCGCGACCCGTCCGACTTGTCCCAGCGCAGTGGCCGCCCGGCGGCGTCGGTGGCGCGGAACTCCTGGACGTTGCGGGCGAAGTCCATCTTCGCGTAGCGCCCGGGCGACCACACGGGCAGCTGCAGGGCCAGCGACGCGCCACGCACTCCGTCGACGTCCAGTGCGACCTCGTAGAGATGCGAGGCCGGATCGGGCATGGCGAGGCGATACGCGATGGCCGGCGCGGCCTGCGCCGCGATCGTCGCCGGTGCGGCGAGCGCCAGGATCGCGAGGGTGGCCGGGTGGAGCAGTCTGTTCACGAGTGGCGAGGAAGGTACCGGTGGGTCGTCATGCGGCGATAGGCGAGCGCCCGCTCCGGCGAACCGGAACGGGCGCTTCGATCTCGTGCAAAATCCTTCCGCGCGGCGCGCTCCGCAAGCGCCGCACGGATCGCCGTCAGGGCGCCTTCTTCGATTCGTCCTTCTTCGCGTCGTACAGCTTCTTGGCCTCTTCCTGGTTCTCGGCCGCGGCCTTCAGGCCGCCGAACTTCTTGTCCTTCACGACCTCGCCCGTCATCGCGTCGACGTACACGGTGGATGCGCCCGCGCCCTTCACCATCTTGACCTGATACACGAGGCGCTTGTCGGTCATCTCGAGCTCCGCGGAGCTGATCTCGCCCGCCGTATTGCTGGCGCGCGCGAGCGCGAAGGCGGAGTCGGCGCTGATCTTGGCCGTATTGGCGAGGCTCGGATCGACCTTCACCTGAACCTTGATGGCGCCCGACGTCGGCTGGACCTGGCCCTCGACCGCGGCGGGGTTCGTCGCGCCGGCCGTCACACCGGACGGCGTGTTGGCAGCGTTTCCGCTCGTCGGCGCGGGCGTCGTGACGGTGGCGCCAGTGCTGGGCGGCGTGCTGGGCACCATGGAGGACGGCGCGGTGCTGTTCGGCGTCGTCACCGTCGCGCCGGGGCTGGGCGCCACGGTGCTCGGCGCGGCAGCGTTGGGGTTCGCCGTCGCGGGCGGCGCCGGATCGGCAATCGCGCCCGGCGACGTCGTGGTGGTCACGCCGGCCTTCTTCGACGTGTCGGGCTGCGTGGTCTGCTGAGCGGCTGCTGGAACCGACAGCGCGGCCAACAGCACGGCCGCGAGTGTGTAACGGTGCGTCATGGTTGAGCTCTCCTGCATGATGTTGGGGACTTCCGCCTCGAATGACGGACAGCCTCCCCCTCATCGCACGTACCATGCACCTGTGCCGCAGAAACGTGATCTTTTCGAGAGAGGTTTTCGGTACGTGACCGATGCCACCGTGCGCGCGTGTGACGCATCACGCGCAGCGCGCCGAGCTCGCCTCAGACGCCGCGAAACGTCGGCTGGCGCTTCTCGCGGAAGGCAGCGATCGCTTCACCGACGTCGCCCGTGGTGAAGCACTGCTTGATGTAGACGAGCTCGTCGCGCAACGCCGCATCGAGCGGCGTGTCGAGACTGCGCGCGAGGAGGCGCTTCGTGAGCGCCTGCGCGATCGGCGCGCCGGCGGCGAGTTGCCCGGCGTAGCCGCGCACCGCGTCCGCGAAGTCGGCATCGGGCACGACGCGCGTCGCGATCCCGATGCCCTCCGCCTCCATGGCGTCGACGTCGCGCCCCGTGAGCAGGATGTCGGCGGCGCGCGCGAGCCCGACGTGACGCGGCAGCATCCAGCTCACGCCGGC
>DASTSX010000075.1:0-3374 GCA_035760455.1 Gemmatimonadaceae bacterium
CGCGGGACCGAGTGCGAAGGGGAGTTGTCACGAACGGAGGGGTGTGAACTGCGGAGAAGCGCCGGCGCTGGAGGCGGGAGAAGCGAGCTAAAGCGCGCCGCGCATGCTGAGGACGGCTGGAACCGTGCGGAGCAACAGCGCAAGGTCGCGCCACACCGTCCAGCCGGCGATGTAGCGCTGCTCCAGATCGACGACCGTCTCGAAGTCCGTGATCTCGTTCCGGCCGCTCACCTGCCAGGGGCCCGTGACCCCCGGCGCCACTTCGAACCGCACGTAGTGGCGGATCTTGTACTGCGCCACCTCGCGCGGGAGCGGTGGCCGCGGACCGACGAGCGACATCTCCCCGCGCAGCACGTTCCATAGTTGCGGCAGCTCGTCCAGGCTGCTGCGCCGCAGGAAGCGGCCGAGGGGCGTGACGCGCGGATCCCCCGCCGCCTTGAACAGCCGCGGGTCACCGTAGACGTTCACGCTCTGCACCTCGGCGGCCCGCGCGTCGGCGTCGCGCACCATCGTGCGCAGCTTGAGCATCTCGAACGTCTCGCCGCCCAGCCCGACGCGGCGCTGCCGGAAGAGGATCGGCCCGGGCGACGTGAGCTTCACCGCGACGGCCGAGAGGGCCAGCACCGGGGCGAAGACCACGAGGCCGAGCACGGCGCCCGTGACGTCGAGCGTCCGCTTGGCGACGAGCTGCCAGCCGAGCAGGGCGGGGCTCGACAGCAGCGAGATCGGCCCCTCGCCGCGCCGGATGAGCGTCGGGTTGTTCATCTCGCGGAGCGGGCGCCTGCGCAGCCCGAACACTCGGCAGCCGGCGGCTGACCCCGCGATCAGGACGTTCTGTAGCGCCTCGTCCGAGAATGGGCCGACGAGGATGATCGCGTCGGACTTCGAGCGGTGCACCTCCTCGTACAGCTTGTGCCAGCCCTCGTGCTGATCGCCCGGCCAGTCGGGCTCGAGGACGTAGACCGCTGGCGGGTCGAGGGCGGCATCGACGTGCTCGGCGAGGAAGGTGTCGATCTGCTTCCGCACGCCGACGAGGAGCGTTCGCTCCTGGTCGAGCCGGCGGGGGTCGTAGCTCTGGAGCGCGACCGCCATGCCGCGCCGCTGGGCGACGAGCGCGACGAGGAGGGCGAGCATCACGCCGCCGAGCAGCAGCCCGCGGGCGACGATCGAGGCGCTCCACAGCTCGGGCCAGCGGGGCAGCACGATGCCGAGCACGATGGCGAGGGCGATGCGTCCGGAGGCGCTCCCCATGCTCGACGTGGAGTACGAGCGCGTGGCCGCGAGGCAGAACACGAGCGACGTGATCCGGCGCAGCAGCGCCTGCGGCGTGGACGGGAGAAGCCCGGTGACGAACTCGCGATGCGCCTCGGTGACGGGGATCGGCAGCTGCGCGAGGACGACGAACACGACGGCGACGGTGAGGGCGTCGGCGGCGAGCATGGCCGCGGCGAACCCGAGCTCGCGCCAGAACCGGCGCCGCTGGAGGGCCAGCACGTGCTGGCGACCCTCGAGCCGCACGAGCATCGACGGCGACGACGGCGAGTGCACCGGACCCCGCGGCGCGGCGGGACGCACGGCCTCGGCGGCCGCCGTCGTCGTCGCGATGCGAGCGTCTTCGCTCGTGGCCAGCGGTGACACGATGTGTTCGGCTCTGCTCTTTGGAAGGGAGAGGCCGCGGGTGGTAGCGGTCTCAGGCGAAGGACCGACGGAGCGCTGCGAAGGCAACGCGACACCTCGCACGCGCGCACCCGCGCACCCGCGCACCGGCGCACCGGCGCACCGGCGCACCGGCGCACCCGAACCGGACGCCGCCGTGACGGCCGGCACAACTGTTCGTCCAAACCGATGAAGTCCCCACCGCAACCCGCCGCACGACCGCCGATGGGCGAGCGGCGCATCGCGCACTCCACACCCGAGATGCCGACGAACACGCTGAACGGTCCCGGCGCGACGGCAGCGCCGTCCCCCACGACCGCACGACCGTCCGAGCCGGGGCGCCCAGACGCGCCGCGCGGCCGCGCGGTCTTCGAGCCCGGCGCGTTCGAGCAGCTCTTCAACTCCCTCGTCGAGGGTGCCGTCAAGCGCGGCGCCACCGACATCCACGTCCGCGCCGGCGACGTCGTCCAGGCGCGGATCGACGGCGTGCTCGTCGCCCTCGACACGCCGACCCTCTCCCCGAACGACACCCGCGCCCTCGCCATGCGCGTCCTCGAGGCCAACGGCTCCGCCGACCGCGTCGAGGACGTCAAGGAGCACGAGGGCTCGTGGAGCCTGCGCGGCGTCGGGCGCTTCCGCGTCAACATCCTGCGCCAGCGCTCGAGCTTCATGATCATCATGCGCGTCATCTCCGACGTGCTCCCGAGCTTCGAGCAGCTCGGCCTGCCGCGCGCGATCGTCCACACCACGCGCGTCGAGGCCGGGCTCATCGTCGTCTGCGGCGCCCCGGAGTCGGGCCGCTCGACGACGATCGCCGCGATCGTGAACTACCTGAACACCCACGCCGCCACGCGCCGGCACTGCGTCCTCGTCGAGCAGCCGATCGAGTACCTCCACAAGAGCCAGCAGTGGAGCATGACGCAGCGCGAGGTAGGGAGCGACACCGACACCTTCGAGTCGGGCGTGCGCGCCGCGATCCTCCAGGACGCCGACGCGATCGTCGTCGGAGGGCTCGAGCAGCCGGCCGTCATCGAGGCCGCCTTCCGCGCCGTCGAGGCGGGGCGGCTCGTCATCGGCCGCATGGGCGCTTCCGACGCGAGCACCGCGATCCGCAACCTGCTCCAGCGCATGGAGAGCGAAGACCAGCAGTCGGCGCGGCTGCGCATCGCCGAAGCGCTCCACGCCGTCGTCGCGCAGAAGCTCATCCCGCGCCAGAGCGGCGGTCGCCGCGTGCTCGCGACGCAGCTCCTCTTCATGACGCCGTACGTCCGCGAGACGATCCTCGACGCCGGCACCGCCGACAACCTCGGCGACGCCCTCGTGAAGGGCCGCGACCAGTACGGCACCCAGACGTTCGACCAGTCCCTCGCCGATCTCGTCCTCGCCGGCGAGGTCGCGTTCGACATGGCCGTGAAGCTCGCCGCGAACCCGCTGGATCTGGAGCTGCAGCTGAGGGGAAGCAGGTAGCGCTAGTGCGCTAGGTGTCGCTACCGGAGAGGTTGTTTCTACGCGGAGAGGCGACTGATCGGCGGTTTGCGGCCGTGGGCGGTGTGAGGTCGCGTGGTGTTGTACGATGTGAGGAAGCGAGGTAGCGCGCCAGCGCGCGCGGCGGAGGAGCGATACGGTTTGGCATAGGCCCACTCGCGGAGCGCCGTCTGGATGAAGCGCTCCGCTTTGCCATTCGTGCGGGGCGTGTACGGGCGGGTGCGCAGATGGCG
>DASTSX010000076.1:0-3085 GCA_035760455.1 Gemmatimonadaceae bacterium
CGGTAGAGCGCGGTGGCGAGCAGGCTCCATCGCCGCTCGCGCAGCGGCTGCTCGCGAACCAGGGCTTCGGCGCTCGCGATCACGCTGTGATGCTCCCCGCAGTCGAGATGCGCCGCCGCGAGTTCCTCCTCCGCGGTGCTCCGGACCTCCTCGAGGCGTGCCGCCTCGATGACGGCCGGACCCCATGACGGAATCGCGCTGTAGGCGGTTCCGCGCCACAGCGAGAGGGCGCGCCGGCACTCGTCGACGGCGCGCTCGGGGTCGCCGCGGGAGCGCAGTTCGGAGGCCCTCCGTGCGAACCGCTCGAACCGGACGGCATCGATCGCCTCGGGGTCTCCGTCGAGCACGTACCCGATCGACGAGGTGGCGATCGACTCACGTCCGAGGATCGCCCGCAGTCGCACGATCGTGGTCTGCACCTGCTTCCGCCAGGTCTCCGGAAGTTGCTCGCCCCACACGGCATCGGCGATCACGGTCGGCGCGACGGGCTCACCGTGACGGAGCACCAGCACGGACAGCACCGCCCGGTCTCGCGGGCTGAGCGGTCCTTCGTCGATCTCGACTGCACCGAGCACACGAATGCCCACGACTGCATTGTCGAACCGGCCGGTGATCGCGTCAATGACGGGTCGCGCCGGCGAGTACTCGATGAATACCGATCGAACGCGCGACGAGTACCGGTCGGCGAGACGGTGCGCTCATGAACACCACGGAGAACACCCAGCGCATCATCGCCACCGTCGTCATCATCGTCACGGCCGGGCTCGCCCTCGCCTCGTGCGCGCGCCAGTCGGCTCCCGACGAACGCGTGCAGCAGTTCACGAGCGCCCAGATCGCCGAACTGCGATCGGGACTCGACGATCTCGCCGAGAGCCGAGCGCGGATGGCGCGTGCCCTCGCCGAGCAACGTGCTGCCGCCCACGCGGAGCAGGCCCGGGGCATGCTCGAACTCGCCGAGAGCCGCGCGGAACTGGCTCGCGACCTCGCCGAGCAGCGCGCCTCGGCGGACCCGTTCGGCTGATCGCATGCCCCCGATCGGATGAATCGACCGCGAGCCTGACGCCCGCCGCCTTCGATCGGCTGCGCCATCCGGCCACGCCAGTCAACCCGCTGACGACGCCGACCTCGCCTCGATAGACTCGACGCCACTGAGCGGTACAGCCGCGCGGGGGGAATGCGACCTTCGGAGCTGAGTCATGGGCGTCGATGGAGGAACGGCCTCGGGGGAGGGCGGGTCGGCGACGCGTGCCGAATCGCGGCAGCCGGGCGGGCGCTCCTACGGGCACGCCAACCGCTGGCGGAACAGCCCGTGGTATCCGCTGACGATCGCCGTCTGGGTGATCTGCATCCTCGTGACCGCGGCGCTGCTGTGGAGCCCGTACCTGCCGTTCGGCTTCCCCAACCGCTCCCTGCACCTGGTGCTCGACTCGGTGGACGCGTGCATCGCCCTCCTCGTGGCGTACCTCCTGCACAACCGGTTCCTCCGCGGATGGCGGCTGCAGGACTGGCTGCTCACCGAGGCCATGGTCCTCCTCGCGTTCGCCGGACTCGGACTGACCTTCCTCCTCGAGGAGGTGCTGGGCGTCCGCGACGGGCGGTTGAACGTGTGGCTGCCCCTGGTCGTGCGCGCGGGCGGTGCGGTCCTCGTGCTGGCCGCCGCGCTGAGCGGGGCGCGGACGGGCCCGCAGTCGCTCCGGCGATGGACACTGGCCGCTCCCGCCCTGTTCATCACGCTGTGCGCGATCGCGTCGTGGGTCTGGCGCGACGCCCTTCCCGTCGCGCTGGAGCAGCCACCGGCCGATGCCGTCACCCCGATGATCGCCGGGCACCCGGTTCTGCTCGCCAGCCAGTCCCTCGGCGCCGCATGCTTCCTCGTGGCGTCGCTGAGCTTCGCCCGGCAGGCCGCCCGGCGCGACGACGAGCTGCTGCGCTGGCTGGCGCCGGCGTTCACGCTGGCCGCGTTCGCACGCGTGCACTACCTCCTCTTCCCGTCGATCTACACCGACTGGCTCTACACGGGAGACCTCCTCCGGACGGGCTGCTACCTCCTGCTGCTCCTCGGCGCGATGCGCGAGCTGCAGCACTACTGGAGCGCGCACACCCGCAGCGCGGTGCGGGAGGACCGGCGCCGGCTGGCCCGCGAGCTGCACGACGGGCTCCTGCAGGAGCTCGCCTACATCCGCATCGAGACGAACGGCATCCCGGCGGATGTCGCATCGAAGCGCCACATCGCCGACGCCACCGAGCGCGCGCTCGACGAGGCCCGCGCGGCGGTGAACGCGCTCGGCCGCGTCGGCGACGAGTCCCTCGGGTTCGTGCTGCACCGCACGGCGCAGGAGCTCGCGGAGCGGCATGCCGTCGACCTCGAGGTCGATCTCGACGACTCCATCCAGGTCGACCGCGACCAGCGGCACGCCCTCATGCGGATCACGCGCGAGGCGGTGCTGAATGGCGTGCGGCATGGCGGTGCGCGCCACGTGCGCATCCGGCTGGAACGCACCGACGGGGTTCGCCGACTCACGGTCGCCGACGACGGGTCGGGTTTCGACTGGGCGTCGGTGTCGTCGGCATCCGCGGCCGACGCCGGCACGGGCGGCTACGGGCTCGTCAGCATGGACGACCGCGCGCGAGGACTTCCGGGCGAGTTGCAGATCGCGTCCTCGCCGGGAGAGGGTTGCCTGGTGACGGTGACGTGGTAACCGAGGTCTTCCGGGCGGTGATCGCCGACGACGATGCCCGTATCCGTCGCTCCGTTCGCGTGGGTCTCGAATCGGGCGGATGTCAGGTGGTCGGCGAGGCCGCGACCGCCGACGAGGCCATCCGCCTCACGGTGGAGCATCGCCCCGAGGTCGTCATGCTCGACATCCACATGCCGGGCAACGGCATCCGGGCCGCGCAGGAGATCAGCCGCTCGGCGCCCGACACGGCCATCGTGATGCTCACGCAGTCACGCGAGGACGACGACCTCTTCGACTCGCTCCGCGCGGGCGCGCAGGGGTACCTGCTGAAGGGCACGGATCCGTCGACGCTCGTCGACGTGCTGCGCGGCGTGCTCGCCGGGGAGGCGGCGATGCCGCCGGCGCTC
>DASTSX010000077.1:0-8286 GCA_035760455.1 Gemmatimonadaceae bacterium
CAGTACCAGCCGTGGCGCCTGGCGCACATCCGGCGCGACATCGCCGGCATCGTCGTCATGCGCTACGCGTGCCGCGCCGCGTACTTCCCGGACCAGCGGCTGTGCATGCTCGAGCTGACCTTCATGGCGAACGAGCAGTTCTCCGATTCGCAGGTCGCCGCGTCGTTCGTGCACGAGGGGATGCACGCGCGGCTCGACCGGCTCGCGACGAAGTACGGCGTGACGCCGTTCGCGCTGGCGCGCGCGCGGCACGAGCGCATCTGTCGCCGGGCCGAGCTCGACTTCGGGTTCGCCGTCCCCGACGGTGCGCCGGTGGTGCAGCGCGCCGTGGAGTCGATGCGCCTGGCCGACGACGAGGTGGCACCGGCGATCGAGTGGCAGGAGGCCAGCCGGCGCGTGGCCGAGGTGGATCGCGCGCAGGCACTTTCGCCGCGGCCCCCCGATCTGCATTCTGACGGATGACGACCGACCACCCGGTAGATCCGCCGGCTTCGATGATGGCGCCTCCGGTCTCGCCCGACGCCCGCGAGAAGGTCATCGCGCTGCTCACCGAGCACTACGCGCAGGATCGCCTCACGCTCGACGAGTTCGAGCGCCGGGCCGCGGCCGCCTACGCCGCGCGCTCGGCTGCCGACCTCGCGGTCCTCTCCGCCGATCTGGCCGAGGCCCAGGTGCCCGCCGCCCGCTCGAGCCTTCCGTCGATGAACGTCGGCGTCGTGCTCGGCAACATCGTGCGCGACATGCACGCGGTCCCGCGCCGGCTCGACATCCGCACCGTGATGGGCAACATCGAGCTCGATCTCACGCGAGCCAGCTTCGCTCCCGGGGTGACGGAGATCTCGCTGCACGCCTTCATGGGGAACATCGAGATCCAGCTCCCACCGCACGTCGGCGTCGAGGATCACGTGAGCGCGGTGCTCGGCTCGTTCGAGTATCGCCGGCACCCGCGGGCGGCGAGCTGGGCGGAAGCCAGCCGCAACACCAGCGTCGTCCGGTTCACCGGCCGCGTGACGATGAGCTCCGCCGAGGTGGTGATTCGCAAGGACGCAGCGAGCGATGCGCGCCTCCTCGGCGGCTAGCGCGTCGAACGGGTGGCGTGGGCGCGGCGTTCGACGCCGCGCCAGGCTCCTCGTCGTGTGCGGCGGCGCCGTGCTGCTCGAGGCCACCGGCTGCATGACCTGGCGGCAGGTGCCCGACGCCGAGCCGTCGGCCGCCGAGGTGTCCCATTCGCGTGCGCTCGTCGTCCTGCGCGACGGCACGCGTCACTCGCTGCACGACGTCACCGTTCGCGCCGACAGCGTGATCGGACATGCCGGCGCCGACCGCACGCGGGTGGCGGTCGCGCGCGCCGAGGTCGCGAATGTGCAGACGCGGCAGCTGAGCGCCGGCCGCTCCATCGCGCTCGTCGGCGGCGTCGTTGCGGTCGTCGCGCTGGCCGCACTCGTCGCCGTGGTGAAGGCCTTCGGCGAAGGCTTCACCGCGGCACCCTCATCAACGCCGGCCCTGCCCTGAGCGACGATCCGCTGCGCACCACGGCAGAGCTCGGGCTCGAGCCGCCCGATCCGCTGGCCGTCGGCTTCATCCTCAAGCTCGCGCGGGCACTGCACGCGCACGGCTACTCCGCGCCCCGCCTCGAGAGCATGCTCGGCGCCACGGCGGATCGCCTCGGCCTCCACGGGCACCGCTTCTTCTCGATGCCGACGCAGATCATGGCCGCGTTCGGTCCCGAGTCGCGGCAGCACACGCATCTGCTGCGCGTGGAGCCGGGCGAGGTAAACCTCGGCAAGCTCGCCGCGCTGGAGGAAGTCTCCGGCGACGTCGCCGACGGCCGGCTCTCGCCGCGCGAGGGGATGGCGCGCATCCAGCGGATCGTCGCGGCGCCGTCGCCGTACGGGCCCGCGCTGGTGACCCTGGCGTACGGCGCCATCTCCGGCGCGGTCAGCCAGTTCCTCGGCGGCGGCTGGCGCGAGATAATCGTATCGACGCTGCTCGGCCTCGGGCTCGGCGTGTTCGCCATCGTCGCGGAGCGGCACGCACGCGTCGGCCGCGTGTTCGAGCCCGCCGCGGCGTTCTTCGTCAGCGCCGCGGCGATCGGCCTCGCGCGGCTCGTCGGGCCGACCTCGGTGTTCATCGCCACGCTCGCCGGGCTCATCGTTCTCATCCCCGGCCTCCTGCTCACGACGGCAATCACGGAGCTCGCCACGCGCCATCTCGCGTCGGGGACGCTGCGGCTGAGCAGCGCCTTCATGACGCTGCTCGGGATCGTCTTCGGCGTCGCGCTCGGATCGCGGATGGGGATCGCCCTGTTCGGCGTGAGCGGCGGCGTGACGAGCGGCGCGCTTCCCGGGTGGGTCGGGATCGTCGCCGTGCTGGTCGCGTCGAGCGCGTCCGTGGTGATCCTGCGCGCCGACCCCCGCGACGCCCCGTGGATCATCGCCTCCGGAGCGATCGGCGTCGCCGCCGGACGCCTCGGCTCGGCGATGCTCGGCGTCGAGCTCGGCATGTTCGTCGCGGCGTTCGCGGTCGGCTTGGCGAGCAGCGCCTACGAGCGCTGGCGCCGCCGGCCGGCGCCGGTCGTGCTCGTACCCGGGATCCTCCTGCTCGTCCCGGGCAGCATCGGCTACCGGAGCATGGCGTCGCTGATGGAGCGGAACACGGTCGCGGGGATCGATACGGCGTTCACGATGATCCTCACCGCCATGTCGCTCGTCGCCGGTCTCCTCATCGCCGGCGTCGTGGCCCCCGAGCCGCGGCGCTCCACAACGCCGATCGACCTCGCGCCGTAGCTCCCACCGAACGGACGTACCGGTAATCGCGCACGTCGAACGACGGAACGCGGATCTGGAACGGCGATCGCACGGAACCGGCAGGATGAGCCCCGCGTCGGCGGAGCGATCCGTGCGCCGCAGCCAGGAGAGACTTTTGGGGTCGTGGCTGGAGAGGACGGATGCGCGCCAGTACGCATCACGACCGGGAGAGGCGCACATCAGGCCGTTCCCGTTCAATCCGGCAGTTTCAGCGTTCCGTCGTTCCGGACGCCACTCGAACCTTCCGTCGGGACCGAACATCGACCTCGCCATGTTGGCGTTCGGCGATACATACTGAACACGAGCGCCCACTCATCTCTTTCTCAGCGAGCCAGCCGTGACTGACAAGACATCCGATCATCGGGAATCGATCTCGAGGCGCTCCTTCCTTCAACGCAGTGGTGCCACTGCGGCCGTGTTCGCCGCGCCGCTCGTCGTCCCCGCGCGGTTGCTCGGCAAGGACGCGCCGAGCAACCGGATCCGCGTGGGCTGCATCGGGGCGGGGCGCATCGCCGTGGGACACGACATTCCCGGCGTCCTGGGCGCCGACCTCGCCGACATCCTCGCCGTCGCCGATCTCGACTCGCGCCGCGCCACGAGCGGGCGGGGACGGATCGAGCGCATGCTCGCGGCGCGCAACGCGCCGAAGCCCACCATCGGCGTCTACCAGGACTACCGCGAGCTGCTCGCGCGTTCGGACATCGACGCGGTCACGATCAGCCTGCCCGACCACCAGCACGCCGAGGTCGCGCTGCGCGCGCTGTACGCGGGGAAGGACGTCTACCTCCAGAAGCCGTTCACGATGACGCATGCGGAGGGCGTCATCCTCCGCGACGCCGTCGCTCGCACCGGGCGCATCCTCCAGGTCGGGAGCCAGCAGCGCTCGTGGGGTCCCAACGAGCAGTTCCGGAAGGCGGTCGAGCTCGTGCGCAGCGGCCGCGTCGGCAACCTGCGGCGCGTCGAGATCGGCCTCCCGATCGATCCCACGGCGCCCGACGCGCCGGCCCAGCCGGTGCCCCCGCACCTCAACTACGACATGTGGCTCGGTCCCACCCCCGAGGTGTACTACACCGAGCAGCGGGTGCACCCGCAGCGCACCCTCCCGAACGGCGAGCCGGACGTGCAGTCGCGTCCGGGCTGGCTCCGCAACGAGAGCTACTCGCTCGGCATGATCACCGGATGGGGCGCGCACCACTTCGACACGGCGCACTGGGGCATGGACATGGAGCTCACCGGTCCGTCGCGCATCGAGGGCCGCGGCGTGTTCCCGACGAACAAGATCTGGAACGTCCACGGCAAGTACCACGTGGAGCTCACCTATCCCGGCAACGTGAAGATGACGGTGTCCGACGAGCTCCCGAACGGCATCAAGTTCATCGGCGACGAGGGCTGGATCTTCGTCTCGCGCGACTCGTCGCAGACGGCGAGCGATCCGTCCGGGCGCGCGACCTCGCTCAAGTCGCTCGACGCGAGCGATCCGCGGCTGCTCGATCCGAAGGGGCTCACGGTCGAGCTCCCGCACAGCACGTCGCACCACAGGAACTGGCTCGAATGCGTGCAGTCGCGGAAGCAGCCACTCGCCCCCGCGCCGGTCGCGCACGCCAGCAACAACGCGTGCATCCTCAGCTGGATCGCGATGAAGCTGAACCGTCCCCTCACCTGGGACGCGAAGGCCGAGCGCTTCGTCAACGACGCCGAAGCCAACTCGATGCTCACGCGCCCCGAGCGCGCACCGTACGGCGCGCTCCGTCTCGCCCAATCCAAGACCGCCACCCGATAGCATGTCCTTCTCGATTGGCTCCCGTCGACGTCTCGGCACCGCGCTCTCGGCGCTTCTCGTCATGACCGCCACGCACACGGCGTCCGCGCAGCAGGTCGCGCAGCAGGCGGGGCGCGGCGACGCCGCGCGCTTCCGTCTCATCACCCTCGACCCCGGACACTTCCACGCGGGGCTCGTCCAGAAGTTCATGTATCCCGACGTGGACAGCGTCGTGCACGTGTACTCGGCGGGCGGCGAAGACCTCGCGCAGCATCTCGCGCGCATCAACAGCTTCAACACGCGCCGCGACCAGCCGACGCGCTGGGTGACGAAGCCTTACACCGGCCCCGACTTCCTCGAGCGCATGCTCGCCGATCGTGCGGGGAACGTCGTCGTCATCTCCGGCAACAACGCGCGCAAGACCGAGTACATCGTCCGCTCGATCGACGCGGGGCTGAACGTGCTCGCCGACAAGCCGATGGTGCGCACGCCGCAGGATCTCGTGCGCCTCCGCCAGGCGTTCCAGACGGCGGCGCGCAAGAAGGTGCTGTTGTACGACATCATGACCGAGCGCCACGAGATCTCCACGGCGCTGCAACGCGAGCTGTCCATGAGCCCCGAGCTGTTCGGGACGCTGGTGAAGGGCACGCTCGCCGATCCGGCGATCACGAAGGTGAGCGTCCACCACTTCTCGAAGATCGTCGCCGGCTCGCCGCTGAAGCGGCCGGAATGGTTCTTCGACGTGCGCCAGCAGGGGGAAGGCATCGTCGACGTGACGACGCATCTCGTCGATCTGGTGCAGTGGGAGGCGTTCCCGGGGCAGACGCTGAAGCAGAGCGACGTGAAGATGCTGAGCGCGCGCCGCTGGACGACCCCGATCACGCCCGCGCAGTTCGAGAAGGTCACGGGCGCCAAGCACTTCCCCGCCTTCCTCGCCCGCGATGTGAAGGACGGCGTCCTGCATACGTACTCGAACGGCGAGATGAGCTACACCGTGAAAGGCGTGCATGCGCGCGTGTCGGTGACGTGGAACTTCGAGGCGCCGGAGGGCACGGGCGACACGCACTTCTCGGTCATGCGCGGCACGAAGGCCAACCTCGTCATCCGTCAGGGCGCGGAGCAGAAGTACAAGCCGGTGCTGTACGTCGAGCGGAATCCCTCGGTGCCGGCCGCAGCCCACGAAGCGGCGCTCACCAAGGCGATCGAGCACGTGCAGGGGAGGTGGCCCGGCGTCGCCGCGCGCCGCGAGGGCGACAAGTTCGCCGTGGACGTCCCGGCGAAGTACGACGTCGGCCACGAAGCGCACTTCGCGCAGGTGACGTCGGACTTTCTGCGCTATCTGCGCGAGGGC
Source organism: Gemmatimonadaceae bacterium (assembly GCA_035760455.1). Lineage (GTDB taxonomy): Bacteria > Gemmatimonadota > Gemmatimonadetes > Gemmatimonadales > Gemmatimonadaceae > AG11. The sequence continues at coordinate 5,918 of DASTSX010000077.1, forward strand.
AAGCTCCCCGAGTGGGAAGTGCCCAACATGCTCGTGAAGTACGGAACGATCATGGAGGGTTACAAGAAAGCGAGCAGGTGAGTTGGCGAGTTGGATCGCGCGCTCGTTGGTTGAACGGCCTCGGGAGGCAGGAGCCTCCCGAGGCCGTTTCCAACCAACCCCCTATCCAACTCACCAACTCACCAAGAAGCCGCCTCGACAGTTGAGCGGCCAGCTATCCCCATGTGCGTGAAGCTTGTGGTCCACCCCTTGCCACCTCGTATAACGTCGCGGCCGCCACTTGGCGTCCCGGAGGTGGCACGCGGCTACCTGACAAGCATCCCCAGCACTGGAGACGGATCATGACTGGCCAAGCACTTCGATTCACCAAGCTTTCGTTCGCGCTGCTGTGCGTCGGCGCGCTCGGCGCATGCAGCAAGGCGGACAACGCGGCCGACACCGCGGCGGCCCGCACCGACAGCGCGGCGGGACGCGTCGACTCGGCCGCCACCGCCATGGCGAACACCGCGGGCTCGTGGACCAACGACCGCATCTTCGGCTACACCCATAACGCCGACAATGGCGAGATCGCACTCGGCAAGCTCGCCGCCACCAAGGCGACGAACTCCGTCGTCAAGGCGTACGGACAGCAGATGGTGAAGGACCATCAGGCGATGATGAACGACGCGCACGCGCTGATGGGCAAGGTCAACGCGACCGCCGATTCGACCTGGGACGACGCCAAGGACCTCGCCGGTGACGGCGCCGAGAAGCTCAAGGAGCTGACGGAAAAGGAGAAGGGCGCCGACTGGGACAAGAACTACATCGAGAGCCAGGTCGACATTCACAAGCGCGTGCTCGAGAAGCTGCAGGACGCCGTGCGCAACAACAGCGACACCACGGTCACCGCCGCCGTCACGAAGGCGACCGCCAAGGTGCAGGAGCATCTGACCAAGGCGGAGAGCATCAAGGCGGGGCTCGACAAGTAGTACGACCTCGCGTCGTCTCGACTGGGGTCGCACCAGCGATCGGGCGAGCGATGCAAAACGAAGCGGGCGGGCCAACGGGGCCCGCCCGCTTCGTCGTTTCGCCCCTTGTCTTAGGTCGCGTTCGCCGTGAGCCAGGGATCGCGTGAGAGCCAGTTCTCGTCGGGGGCGAACAGGAACACCATCCCGCCATCGGCGAGCTTCGGCAGCAGCCGCTCGGCGCGACCCGGCTCGAGCGCGGGGCAGCCCTCGCTCCGCCCGGCCTTGCTCGCCGTGACGTACGGTGCGCCGTGCGCGACCACTCCACGGGCGAGCGCGCGATCGTTGAACCCGGTCGACACGCCCATCAGCCGAAGGCCGACCGAGCTGTACGTCTTCCCCGAGGACTTGCCGCGGAAGTCGTACGTCGACTTGGCGAGGTAGAGGCCGAGCGAGGTCGCGTTGCTGCCCGACGCGTTGGAGAACCGGGTCGGCACACCGTTCTTGATGGCCGAGCCCCTGCCGGCCGCGACCGTGAACGGCCCGTCGACGATGCGCATCTTCTCCATGTCGAAGACGTAGCCGCGCTTCGCCGTGTTCGGCAGCCCGTAGTCGACGAAGTACAGGAAGGGCTTCCGAACCTCGTCCGGGTGGGCCGTCTTGTACGCGAAGTAGCTGCGGAACGCCGACTCGAGCGCCTCGGGCCGGCTCAGCGGCCGCACCGCTCCGGCAAACGCGGCGACGGCCGAGCGCGTCAGCCCGGCGAGGCCGCCTACGGCACCGGTCGAGTCCGCTATCCCGGTCGTAGCGCCCACCTCACGCGCCCCGCCGACGAACGCCACCGCCGCCTCCAGGACGGGCCCGGTGTGGTCGCGATCGGGAGCGAAATGAGCGCCCGCGATGAGTAGCGCGCTGGCACCAAGCAGCGCGTTCGTGAAGATCGTAACCGGTCGCATCGGTCTCCGTGTAAAAGGCGGCATCGCCTGCTGCACACCTAAAGGTAAACGGATGGAGACACGATTTAAAGTGTTGGGACGTAACGATTTATGGTAGGGCTCGCTGGCGTGAACGGCCCACCCAAAGTACCCGGCATGACTGACGTAGCAGGTACCGTGTACCGGTCGGAGCCTTCCCGTCGGAGCCTTTCAGGAAGTCCGCGCCGACGTGCAGATCCCTCGACTCACTGCGCTCGCTCGGGATGACATTCCTCGGTCATCCCGAGCGCAGTCGAGGGATCCGCACATCGGTCATCCCGAGCGCAGTCGAGGGATCTGCACCTTTACGAGTAGGGTGGCCGACCGGAATTCTGGGAGCGTCCTGCTGGTACCGCCCAATTGCTTCGTCGGCCGTACCGGGTCTTTCAGTAGCAGTTCATAGCCCCCTCACCAGCCTCTTCGCATTGCCGAAGTAGATCTTCTGCAGCAC
>DASTSX010000078.1:0-3600 GCA_035760455.1 Gemmatimonadaceae bacterium
TACGATGGAGTCGTACTTCTCGGCGAAGGCGAGGCTCGTCGGGCAGCTCGAGCCCGAGGGCGTCGCCGTGGTGAACGCCGACGACCGCGGCTGGGACACGCTCCCCGCGGCGCCGCGTACGGTGCGGTTCGGGCTCGGCGCGGCGGCCGACGTGCGCGCGCGACACGTCCGCTCCACCCCCGACGGGAGTCGCTTCGTCCTCGTGCTCGGGGGCGACACGCGCGACGTCGTGCTCCCATTGCTCGGCGACTTCAACGTGGCGAACGCCCTCGCTGCCGCGGCCGCCGCGTGGGCCGTCGGCGTCGATGCCGACACGATCGTCGCGCGCATCGCGACGATGCCGCAGGTGCCGGGACGGCTCGAGATCGTGAACGAGCGGCCGACGGTGCTCCGCGACTACGCACACACGCCGGACTCGCTCGAGCGCTCGATCGCCGCGGTGCGCCCCTTCACGGCCGGCCGCCTCATCGTCGTCTTCGGCTGCGGCGGCGATCGCGATCGCGGCAAGCGGCCGGAGATGGGTCGCATCGCCGCGCGCGGCGCCGACGTGGCCATCGTCACGAGCGACAATCCGCGCACCGAGGATCCCGAGCGCATCCTCGACGACATCGAAGTCGGCATGGGCGACGTGCCGCACGAGCGCATCGAGGACCGGCGCGACGCCATCGCGCGCGCACTCGACCTCGCGGGACCCGACGACGTCGTGCTGCTCGCCGGCAAGGGGCACGAGACGTATCAGGTGCGCGGGACCACGAAGCTTCCGTTCGACGAGCGGCAGGTCGTCCACGAGATCGTCACCGAGAGAGTGAGCTGATGGCGGACGCCGCCACCCCGCAGGCGAGCGCGCTCGAGCAGCCGCGCTTCTGGACGCTGGACCGCGTCGCCGACGCGCTCGGCGAGGGGCCGCGCGGCCCGACCGAGCTGACGCGCATCGCCACCGACACGCGCACCGTCGCGCGCGGCGACTGCTTCGTCGCACTGCGAGGCGAGAAGTTCGACGCGCACGACTTCCTCGCCGACGCGGTGGCGAAGGGGGCGAGCGCCGCGATCGTCCACGACGCGCGGCGCGCCGCGGGGCTCGGCGTGCCCGTGTTCGTCGTCGACGACACGACGCGCGCCCTCGGTCGGCTCGCGCGCTACCGCCGCCGCGTGTGGGGACGCCCCGTCATCGGCGTCGTGGGCACCAACGGCAAGACGAGCACGAAGGAGCTGCTGCGGGCGGCGCTCGGCAGCGTGCTCCGCGTGCACGCGACGATCGGCAACTACAACAACCTCGTCGGCGTGCCGCAGACACTGTTCGCCCTGCCGGACGACGCCGACATCGCCGTCATCGAGATGGGGACGAACCAGCCGGGTGAGGTCGCGGCGCTGCGGGCGATCGTCGAGCCGGACGTCGTGGTGGTGACGTCGATCGCCGAGGAGCACCTCGAGGGGCTCGGCGACCTGGACGGGGTGCTGCGCGAGGAGATCAGCGCCTGCGACGGCGTGCCGCTCGCCATCACGCCCGCCTCGCAGCCCGAGGTCGCGGACGCAGCGCGCGGGCGCGCACGGCGTGTCGTGAGCACAGGGCTCGACGCGGGCGACGTGCACCCCGAGCGCTGGAGCGTGGCGCCCGACGGTGCCGGCTCGCTGCTGATCGAGGGCACCGAGGTGCGCGTGCCGCTCCGCGGCGTGCACAACCTGCGGAACGCGATGCTCGCCCTGACGGCGGCGCGCGAGGCCGGCGTCTCCGTCGGCGAAGCGGCGCGCGGGATCGCGGCGATGCCCTCGCCGCCGATGCGCGTGTCGTTCGAGTCCCACGGCGGGGTCACCGTGATCAACGACGCGTACAACTCGAACCCCGGGTCGGCGCGCGCCGCGCTCGAATTGCTCGAGCACGCGGGAGACGGACGGCAGCGCGTCGCCGTGCTCGGCACCATGCTCGAGCTCGGCGCCCAGGCCGACCGGCTGCACGACGAGATCGCGCGCGCCGCGCTCGCGTCGCCGATCGAGCTGGTGGTGGGGGTCGGCGGGTTCGCCGACGCTCTCGCCCGGGTCGCGCCCAGCGACGCGCGCGCCGTCGGAGGCCCCGACCCGGCATCCGCCTGGGAAGCCGCGCGTTCGCTCCTCGGACGGGACGCCGTTATTCTGCTCAAGGGCTCGCGCGGCGTGCGCCTGGAGCGGCTCGTTCCCCTTATCGCCGAATGGGCGACCGCGACGACCTGACCGTCGCCGCCCGCCGACCGACCACGCTCCACGAACGGATCACTTGCTCTACTACCTGTCGCTCTATTTCGTCGACGACCTCGGCGCGCTCCGGATCTTCAACTACATCACCTTCCGCGCGGCCGGCGCGGCGGTGACGGCGATCCTGCTCAGCTTCATCGTCGGGCCGCTCATCCTCAAGCGGCTGAACACCGCGGCGAACTACCAGGTCGTGCGAGAGGGCACCCCCGACTCGCACGCCGCGAAGTCGAAGACGCCCACCATGGGCGGGCTGATCTTCCTCTTCTCGGCCATCGTCGCCACGCTGCTCTGGGCGCGCGTGCTCAGCCACTACGTCGTGCTCGCCCTCGTCGTCACCATCTGGATGGGCGGCATCGGCCTCATCGACGACCTGCTCAAGCTCAAGCAGAAGCGGCTCGGGCTGAAGAACGAAGGGCTGGTGGAGCGCTACAAGCTGATCGGCCAGGTCACGATCGGCCTCGCGCTCGGCACCTACCTCTGGCTGTTCCCGCTCTCCCCCAACCTGCCCGGCGCGTCGACGACGCTGCCGTTCTACAAGTACGTGCTCCTCACGCCGACGCTGCCGATCCTCTACGTCCTGTTCACCACCTTCATTCTCACCGGCGTGAGCAACGCGGTGAACCTCACGGACGGGCTGGACGGCCTCGCCGCCGGCCTGAGCGCGATCGCCTTCGCCACCCTCGCGATCTTCGCCTACATCATCGGACGCGTCGACGTCTCGCACTACCTCGGCATCTTCTACCTGCGCAACGCGGGAGAGCTCACGATCTACTGCACCGCGATGTTCGGCGCACTGATCGGCTTCCTCTGGTACAACACGTATCCGGCGCAGGTCTTCATGGGCGACACCGGATCCCTGGCGCTCGGCGGAGCGATGGGCGCCGTGGCGATCCTGCTCAAGTCGGAATTCCTGCTCGTCTTCCTCGCCGCGGTGTTCCTCGCCGAGACGGTCTCGGTGCTCCTCCAGCGGTTCGTCTTCAAGTACCGGAAGCGGCGCTACGGCCTGGACTACGCACGCGAGCATCGGGTCTTTCTCCGAGCACCGCTGCACCATCACTTCGAGGTGAAGGGGTGGAGCGAGCAGCAGGTGGTCGTGCGGTTCTGGATCATCGGCATCATCGGCGCCTTCCTCGCCCTCAGCACGCTCAAGGTCCGCTGACGTGCCGGTCCGATCGCTGACGGAGGCATTGCCGGCGAGCTGGACGCGCGGCGAGATCAGCGTCGTGGGTCTCGCGCGCAGTGGACGCGCCGCCGCCGAGCTGCTGGCGCGCGCCGGCGCGACGGTCTACGCGAGCGACGCCGGTACCGGCGATGCGGTCGAGCATGCCGCGCGCGCCCTCGAACCGCTCGGCGTCACGGTGCAGCGCGGTGGCC
>DASTSX010000079.1:0-8248 GCA_035760455.1 Gemmatimonadaceae bacterium
CACCGCCGCCACGGCCGGCGACACGAAGGTCGCGTTCGACCCCGTCCCCCTGCCCGTGGGCCTCGTGCGCGGCGAGGTGACCGTCGACGCCGATTCGCTCGTCGCCGACGACACCGCGCGGTTCACGCTCACCGCCAACGACGAGGTGCGCGTCCTGCTCGTCGCGCCCGACGACGCGGAGCGCGATGAGACGCTCTACATCGAGCGCGCGCTCGCCGTGGGGCGTGCGCCGTCGGTGCGCGTGCAGCGCGTCCGTCCGTCGGCGATCGACGCGGACGCCCTCGAGGACGCCGCGCTCGTGCTGCTGTGGGACGTGTCGCCGCCCAACGGCCGCACCGGTGAGGCGCTGCGGACCTGGACCTCGCGCGGCGGCGGCCTCGTGCAACTCGCGGCGCGCCGGCTCGCGCGGCGCTCGTCGGACGCGGCCCTCCTGCCCGCGTCGGTCGACGGTCTCGCCGACCGCTCCGACGATCGCGGCGGCTCCCTCGGAGACGTACGGATCGATCATCCGCTGCTCGCGCCCTTCCGCGAGACGCCCGCCGCACTCACCGCCCCGCGCTTCCTCCGCCACGCGCGGCTGGAGGCGGCGAGCGGTTCCCAGGTAGTCGCGCGGTTCGACGACGGCTCGCCGGCGATGGTCGAGCGGACGGAAGGGACGGGCCGCGTGATCGTGCTCGGCACTCCCCTCGACGCGCGCGCGGGCGACTTTCCGCTCCAGCCCGCGTATCTGCCGTTCGTGCGTCGGCTGGTGTTGTACGCCACCGGCCGCGCCGCCACGCCCCTCGCCCGTGCCACGGGCGAGAGCTGGCTGCTTCCCGGTGCGGCGCGCGAACCGGTCGTGTCCACCCCCGACGGCTCGATCGTGCGACCCGCTCGCGACGGACGCGCCGCGAGCGTGCCGCTGCGCGCGGCGGGTCTCTACACGCTCTACGACGGCGGGACCCGCGGCGCGCCGGTGGCGCAGCTCGCCGTCAACGCGCCGGCTGCGGAATCCGACCTCACACCGATGTCGCCGAGCGACCTGCTGGCCGGCGTCCGCCGTGGCGACGCGAGCGCGATGGCCGCCGACGCGCCCCCTGCCCCCGTCGAAGTCGAGCGGCGACAGGGACTCTGGCGTATCGTGATCGCCGCGCTCGCCGTGCTCCTCCTGCTCGAGATGCTGATGGCGAGCCGCGGATGGCGCGGCGTCGCCACTCCACTCAGGACCGCGTCCTCTTCCGGAGAAGGCTCATGACCCAGGCCGACCAGCTCCTCGCCTCGCTCGCCGTGCTGCGGCGCCAGTGGCGGCAGCGCATCCTGCTGGAAGCGCTGGCGTGGGTGGCCCTCGCCGTCGTGATCGGGCTCGTGGTGGCGTTCGCGATCAGCCGCGTCACGCCTCCCGACGGCGCGGCCCTCGTGGCGATCCGCGTCGTCGCGTATGGGCTCATCGTCGGCACGCTGATTCGCTTCCTCGTGGTGCCGCTCGCGCGGCGCACGAGCGACCAGCGGTTCGCCCTCTACGTCGAGGAGCATGCGCCGGAGCTCGAGCAGTCGCTGCTCTCGGCCGTGCACGAGCTCCGCGCGCCCGACGCGATGCGCTCGTCGCCCTCGCTCGCGGCGCGTCTCGTCGGACGCACCGTGACCGCGCTGCGGCCGATCCAGAACGACGGCCGCATCGAGCGCGCGCGGAAGGTGCGGGCGCTCCGCGTCTTCGGTGCCACGGTCGCCGCAGGCGGGCTGCTCGTGCTGTTCGGCCCCGACGGGCTCCGCGACACGGCGCGCGCGCTGTTCGCCCCCTGGTCCACCGCCGAGGCGGCGACGCCGGTCATGGCGGTGCGCGTCGTCCCCGGCAACGCCGCCGTGCCGAAGGGCGCGTCGGTGGACGTCGGCGCCTCGCTCGCCGGCTTCTCCTCGGACAGCGCGGAGCTCTCGTTCCGCACGGACTCCGCGCAGGCGTGGACCCGGCTGCCGATGTCGCGCGACAAGGTGGAGGGGAAGTTCACCTCGCGGCTGTTCGACGTCGCCAAGGCCACCGAGTACTACGTCGAGTCCAACGGCGTGCGCTCGGCCGTCTACAAGCTGAGCGTCTCCAACCTCCCCGCCGTGAGCACGCTCGCGCTCGACGTGCGCTATCCGGCTTATACGGGGATCCCCGCCGAGCACGTGACCGACGGCGGCGACGTCGCGGCCGTCGTCGGCTCGACGGTGACCGTGCGCCCCACGGTGACGATGCCCGTGCGCGGCGGCACGATCGCGTTCGACAATGGCGTGAACGTCCCTCTCGTCGCCGACTCGAGCGGAGCGCTGAGCGGCTCGTTCCGCGTCACGACGAGCGGCTTCTATCGGATCGACCTCGCGACGACGGACGGCGTGACGGTGACCGGGCCCGTGCAGTACGCGGTCGACGCGCTTCCCGACCGTCCGCCCCGCGTCTCGATCGAGCGGCCGGGCCGCGACACGAAGGTCACCAACGTCGAGGAGCTCACGATCGGCGTCGGCGCCTCCGACGATTACGGCGTCCAGTCGATGGAGCTGCGCTACCGGGTCAACGGCGGCGATGAAAAGCGCGTCGCCCTCGGCGCCGGCCGCGGCTCGAAGGAGCCGCGCGCCGCGTACACGATGTTCCTCGAGGAGCTCGGCCTCACGCCGGGCGATCTCATCGCGTACCACGCCGTCGCCCGCGACGGTGCGGGCAACACCGGCTCGAGCGACGTCTACTTTCTCGAGGTGCGCCCGTTCGGCAAGAACTACCGCCAGGCCGAGCAACAGGGCGGTGGCGGCGGCGGTGGTGGCGGCGACTCGCCGGAGGGCTTCGTCGCCCGGCAGCGCGAGGTCGTGGCCGCGACGTTCAACTGGCTGCGCGACAGCGCGACGAGCACGCCGCGCAAGCGCCGCGAGGACATCGCCACGGTGAACATCGCCGAGGGCCGCCTGCGCGAGGACGTCGAGACGCTGACGCGCCGGATGCAGGAACGCGGCGCGGCACGCGCCGACACGATGTTCGTGCAGATCCAGGCCGAGCTGACCCAGGCGATCGCGTCGCTGCGCGCCGCGGAGGAGCTGCTCGTGAAGGGGCTGGGCCGCGACGCGCTGCCGCCGGAGCAGCAGGCACTCCAGCGGCTGCAGCGCGCCGAGGCGATGTACCGGGACGTGCAGGTCCAGTTCGGCGGCCAGCAGCAGGGCGGCGGCGGTGGCGGCGGCGGCGGCCAGCGTGCGGAGGATCTCGCCGATCTGTTCGAGCTCCAGACCGACAAGCTGCGGAATCAGTACGAGGCGGTGCAGAGCGAGTCGCGTCAGCCGCAGCAGAGCGCCGAGCGCGCCGCGGACGAGGCCCTCGAGAAGCTGAAGGAGCTCGCGCGCCGGCAGCAGCAGGAGAACGAGCGCATGCAGCGGATGGCCGAGCAGATGCGCGAGCGGCTCGGGCAGGAGCAGAGCGCGAACGGCGGCGGTGGAGGTGGCGGCGGCGCGTCGCAGCGCGAGCTGGCGCGTCAGGCCGAGGAGGAAGCGCGGCGGCTCGAGCGGCTCGCGCGCGAGCGCCAGTCACCCGAGCTCGAGCAGGCGGCGCAGCAGCTCCAGCGCGCCGCGGATGCGATGCGTCGCGCCGCGACGGGGTCCCCGCAGCAGGGGCAGCAGGCACTCGATCAGCTCGGCCGTGCCGCGAGCGGGCTCGAAGGGGCACGCTCGGACCGGATGAGCGAGAGCGTGCGGCAGCTCGAGCGGCAGGCACGCGCGCTGGAGGAACGGCAGCGCGACATCGCCGAGCAGGTCCGCGCGTCGGCCAGCGGCGCGCCCCAGCAGCGCGCCCAGCAGATCCAGCGGCTCTCCGAGCGGAAGGACTCGCTCGCGCGGGCGATCGACGAGTTCGAATCGAACGCGGACCGCGTGAGCCGCGAAGGACGCCGCGAGCAGCCTGGCGCGGCGCGCCGCACCGGCGAGGCCGCGCAGGCGGTCCGCGAGCAGCGGATCCGCGACAAGGTGCTGTATTCGAAGAACGCGATCCGCAGCAACTCCACGGAGTACGCCAACGCGCTCGAGGGACAGATCAGCGAGAACATCGCCGACGTCGCCGAGCGGATGCGCGCCGCCGCGGGCGCGATCGGCGCGCCACCGACCGACGTGCGCCAGAACCGCGCGCTCGACCAGACCCGAGAGCTCGTGCGTGGTGTGGAGTCGCTGCGCGATCAGATGGCGCAGCGCGGGCAGCGTGGCCAGCCCGGCCAGCAGAGCGCGCAGGGACAGCATGGGCAGCAGGGGCAGCAGGGGCAGCAGGGGCAGCAGGGCCAGCGCGGTGAACAAGGCCAACAGGGCCAGCGGGGCGGCGAAGGCCGGCAGAGCGCGCAGGGGCAGGGCGGCCAGCAGGGCGGGCAGCAGCGCGGCGGCTCGTCGCAGCAGGGCGGGCAGAATCCATCGGGCGGTGCGCCGGACGACGTGACGTCCACCGACGGCGACGCGCGGCAGCTCTCGCGCAACTTCGGGCTCCGCCGCGGCAACGCGGAGGCGCTGCGGCGCGCGCTCGCGGGCGAGGGGATCGACGTCTCGCAGCTCGACCGCGCCATCAGCGCCATGCGTCAGCTCGAGCGGAGCGGCGCGCTCGATGACCCGCAGGCCGTGGAGCGACTCGAGACGCAGGTGATCGACGGACTCAAGGACTTCGAGTTCGCGCTCGCGCGCAAGCTCGGCGGCGGACAGCCGAACGGTCCGTCGCTCGGCACGCGCTCGCCGGTGCCCGAGGAATATCGCTCGGCGGTCGAGGAGTACTACCGGTCGCTCGCCGGCGGTCGCCGGGAGCAGCGCTAGCGCGGAGCGGGATGACTCGGCCTTCCCTGCCCGGCTCCCGCCGGATCCCGGTGCGCGCGCTCGTCGCCGCACTGGTGCTGGGCGGGAGCCTCGTCGCGGCGCAGGCCGGGGCGCAGCGCGGCTTCTTCCGGCGCGGGCTCGAGCCGAACGCCGAGTACGACGGGCAGTTCACCTTCGTCCGCCTGCGCTACACCGGGTGGTCAGGGCGGTGGAGCGCCGATTACCCGGCGATGGAACGGAACTTCATGACGATCCTCAACGATCTCACGACCGTCCATCCCCACGTGCGCGAGAGCAACGTCCTGACGCTCGACGATCCCGAGCTGTCGCGATACTCCGTCGCCTATCTCTGCGAGCCCGGCTTCTGGCTCCCCACCGAACCCGAGTCGGCGGCCCTCCGCCGGTGGATCGAGAAGGGCGGGTTCCTGATCATCGATGACTTCTACGACGATCGTCAGTGGGCGGTGTTCGAGCGGGCGATGAAGAGCGTGCTGCCCACGGGGCGCATCGTCCCGCTCGACGTCTCGCACCCGATCTTCAACTCGTTCTTCAAGATCGACTCGCTCGACGGCATGTGGCATCCCGACGACGAGAGCGCCAGGGCGCAGTACCTCGGCATCTACGAGGACAACGATCCGACCAAGCGCCTGCTCGTGGTCATCAACTTCAACAACGACATCGGCGACTACATGGAGTGGTCTGGCCAGGGCGTCTACGCCATCGACTTCTCCAACGACGCGTACAAGCTGGCCACGAACTACATCGTGTACGGCCTCACCCACTGACGTGCGCCTCCGGCTCCCTGCCCTGCGTCGGTCCACGCTCGTCGCGGCCTGCACCGCCGCGACCGCCGTCGCCGGCTCGCTCTCGGCGCGACACGGCTGGGCCCAGTGGCGCCGCTTCGAGCAGGAGCCCAACGCGTCGTACGACGGGAAGTTCACCTTCGTCCGGCTGAGCTACACGGTCTACGGGCGCAGCGGATGGGAGTTCGACTATCCGGCCATGGAGCGCAACTTCATGACCATCCTGAACGATCTCACGACCGTGCATCCGCACGTCGCGGTGAGCAACATCCACTCGATGGACGATCCCGAGCTGGGGCGCTACCCGGTGGCGTACCTCTCGGAGCCCGGCGCGTGGCGTCCCGACGACAAGCAGGCAGCGGGACTCCGCGCGTGGCTCGCGAAGGGGGGCTTCCTCATCGTCGACGACTTCTTCGGCAACCAGTGGTTCCAGTTCGAGCAGTCGATGCGAAAGGTGTTGCCCACCGCCCAGATCCGACCGATGGACGTCTCCCACCCGATCTTCGACGCCTTCTTCAAGATCGAGACGCTCGACGGTATGACCCATCCGTCCGCGACGTTCTACCGCGCCGAGTACAAGGGCATCTACGAGGACAACGACCCGTCGAAGCGGTTGATGGTGATCATCAACTACAACAACGACATCGGCGACTACATGGAGTGGTCCGGCCAGGGTTACTACGCGATCAACTTCTCGAACGACGCCTACAAGCTCGCGACGAACTACGTCGTCTACGCCCTGAGCCACTGATCGCCGGCGGGATTCGGCCCGGCGTCGCTCAGTCGGCGATCCCCTCGCGGTTCCGCACGGCCATCATCGTCGCCTGGATGATCATCACCACGGTCGGCTCGCCCGTGCCCTCGGCGACCACCTCGCCCGTGCACACCGTGAGCGTCCGGCCCGATCGCACGACGCGGCCGGTCGCGACGAACCGCTCCCCGGTTCCCGGGGCGAGCATGTTCACCTTCAGCTCGACGCTCAGCACGCCGACGCCCGGCTCCATCAGGCTCAGCGCGGCGTAGCCGCACGCGCTGTCGACGACCGACGTCATCACGCCGGCGTGCAGGAACCCGTGCTGCTGGGTCAGCGCCTCCCGATGCGTGAACGCGATCGCGACCTCGCCCGGCGCGACGCGCTCGAGGCTCGCGCCGAGCGTCTCCATGAACCGCTGCCGCGCGAAGCTGGCCCGGATCCGCCCCTCGTAGTCGGGGTCGCGCGGCGTCATCGATCCTCCACGCATCGCACGCAGTCCAGGGTGCTGCTCAGATGGGCCGCGCGCCCCGCCTCCGTCGTCACCCACTCGCGCACCTGCCACGGCGGGTCGTGGCGCACGTGCTGGCCGTGACCGCACTCGAGCTCCGCCACCCAGTCGCCGACGTCATCGCGGTGATAGCCCACGATGCGACGGGGGATGCCGCGACGCTCATGCACCGCGTCGGCGCGTGCACGTCATCGCAGGTAGTAGTCGATCGTCGAGACGACGCGCACGACCTTGGCGATCTGGCTCTCCTCGGAGATCCCCGGGGCCTGATCGCGCGGCAGGATCTCGAAGACGGCCTGGTTCGCCTGCCGGATCTCGGCCGGCTCGCTGTCGGAATCGCGGGCGAACTGCACGGCCGCCTCGCGCGCGCGCGCCTCGCGCTCGGCCACGCCTTTCACCGTCACGAACCGGTCGGCCGCGCGGTCGCGGACGAAGACGTTGCCGACGGCGAAGCCGCCGAGGGCGAGTCCGAGCGCGATCACCGCGACGGAGAGCAGCGTCCGATCGAGGGAGGCCATGTGTGCTGAGAGAAGGGCTGGGAGTGGCGACGAGCCCGCGACCATTCGCCTCATGCGAGGCGGCGGACGATGCACGGCGGGACCGCGGCTGTCCAGCTGGCACACGAGACTCAGCCGACGCTGCGCTCCCACCTCCATACGAGTCCGTCCTCGGGGTCCATGACCTCGCCGACGTGCTGGAATCCGTTGTTTGCCAGCACCCGCCCCGATGGCCCGTTCTCCGGCTTCGTGTGCGCGCGGATCGACGTCACGTCGACGCGCTCGAGCGCGAACGCAACGAGCGCGCGCGCCGCTTCCGTCGCGTAGCCCTTGCGTTGATAGCCCGGCACGATGCCGTACGCGATCTCCACGACGCCGTCCTCTCCCGGCGCCCCCTTGAACCCGGCGCTGCCGATCACCTGGGCGTCGTCGCGATGGATCACGGCGAAGCCGAGGGTCCACGGGTCGGGGCCCGCCGTCGCCGCCAGCTGCTCGACCCAGGCGGGAGAGACGTCGTCGGACACGAAGAACTCGCGCAGGCCGTCGGCGAGCGGCAGACCGTTGTCCGCTTCGTACCGCTCGACGCTCTCCCGCATCGCCAGCAGCTGCGCGGGGCTCCACGGCGCGAGCCGGAGACGCGGCGTCTCCAGCGCGGCGCGGTCGGCGCGAACGTCCGGCGACCGCCCAGGGGTGAAGGCGCGCGGCATCAGCGCTCGTCCAATTGCGCGGCGAGCGCCGTCAGCTCGCGACGCGCCTCGGCGGGGGTGACGCCGAACCGCTCGAGTACCGCGCCGACGACGCCGTTCACCGCCACACCGTCGGCGACGAGCGCGAGCAGCAGATCGCGATCGGAGTACGGGTGCAGCCAGCCGCGTCCCGCCGACAGGGCGCGGCCGAGCGCGATGATCGC
>DASTSX010000080.1:0-6870 GCA_035760455.1 Gemmatimonadaceae bacterium
GAGCGATGAGCGATGAGCGATGAGCTATGAGCTGTGAGCTGTGAGCGATGAGCTGTGAGCGATGAGCGATGAGCTCACTGCTCAAAGCTCAAAGCTCAAAGCTCAAAGCTCACTGCTCACTGCTCACTGCTCACCGCTCGCCCCTTCCGCAGCCGGTATCCCTCGCCGCGCACGGTCTCGATCAGATGGCCGGCGGGGCCGAGCTTCACGCGCAGGCGCGACACCTGGACGTCGACCGCCCGCGTGCGAGGGGCGCGGTTCGCCGCCGAGCCCCACAACACCTCGCTCAGCTGCGTCCGCGTGCGCAGCCTGCCCGCGTGCTCGGCGAGCGTTTGCAGGATGCTGAACTCCGTCCGGGTGAGGTTGACGGGGACGTCCTCCACCGTGACGTGGCGTGCGTCGACGTCCAGGAGGAGCAAGGTGCCACCGAGCTCGAACACGCCCCGGGGTCCCCCGGATGATCCGCGCGCGCGCCGCAGGATGGCCGCGACGCGCAGCATGAGCTCCTGCGGGTTGAAGGGCGGCGTGAGCACGTCGTCGGCGCCGAGCGCGAGCGCGGCGACCCGCTCCGCCTCGCGGTCGGCCAGGTCGCCGTCGCCGGCGAGGAGCAGGAGCACCGCGACCGCCTCGTGCGGCGCACCTGCCGCGCCGGAGGGACCAGGAACGTGCAGGCGGCGCAGTACCTCGACCCCCGGAAGGTCGGGCAGGTGGGCGCCGACGATGATCAGGTCGGGACGCTCGCGGTGCGCGGTCGCCAGGCCCTCCGCCGCCGACCGCGCGGTGAGGATGCGGTAGCCGCGGGTGGCGAGGTAATAGATGGTGAGCGGGACGATCGCGGGGTCGTCGTCGACCACGAGCACGCACTGGCCGCCCGTTCGCTCCGCGCGTGGGCCGGGCGCCGCGGACGGCGTGTCGGAGGGGACGAGGCTCGGTGGCAGCTTCCGCTGGATCCGTGTCTGCTTCCTGACCTGTGGGCGCGTGAATCGGCCGCGACGGGGCACGTGAGCTCGGAGCGTGATGCGGGGCCGCTGACGAGCGACGTCGCTGATCGGCGCGACTCGCGCGAGGCGGCGGGGCATCGACGCGACGCCCTGCGCACAGTCAACCGCGCGGAGTCGCCGAACCCGTGTCTTTCATGTCACGATTGTGTCGCGGGACCACGCCCGCGGGGCGGCGCGCGGTTACGGCGCGGCGGGCGTCGTTCTGGTGGCGACCTGCCGTGGCACGTCGCAGCGCGCGCCGATCGGGAGCGCGTAGAGCAGGCGCAGCGCGGCCGCGTCCCCGGCGTGCAGGCGCTCCGTCTGCACCCGAGCCGCCATCACCGACCTCGCGGCGGCGTGATGGGCCAGCCCGAGCACGTGACCGAACTCGTGTCGCGCCACGGCCCGCACGTCGACCACCTGAAGCGGTATCCCGTCGCCCGACGTCACGGCGAGCCGCACGCGCGCCGTGGTGGCGCGTCCGCCCAGATCCGTGAGCTCCGTGCGGCCCGCCGTGCCGGACGCGAACCCGGGCGATGGATTGCCCGCGAGGCTGTGCGCGTCGACCCAGGTGACCGTGACGTCGGCGCTGGCGGAATCACTCGCCGCCGCGAGCTCCAACCCGGGAACGATGCCGCGCCACGAGCGCGCCGCGTCGAGCACCGCCTCCCTCCACGCGGTCGGGGGACTGTTCCAATCCATCGTCGGCGAGGGCTTCGGCTGTACCCAGACCCGGATCGGCCCATCGGTGGGATCCCAGCGCACCACCACGCCGTGCGCCGCGAGCGCGGCGTGCACGTCCTCGGCGACTCGGGGCTGTCCCTGACCCGCCTGCGCGAGCGCGGGACACGCGGCGGCCTTCACCGAATCCACCTGTGCGATGGGTGCGGCCGCCGCCGCGATCGTGGCGACTGAAGTGAGCACGCCGAGGAGGAGCGCCATCGAACCACCCTGACCCGCCAGGGGACTGAGACCGCCGATACCGTATCGTTACATCGAGAATACGTGAAAGTGACGAAGGACGCCAGCGGAAGTTTCGCGGGCGCACTGGACAACGGGCCTGAGTGCTACTCCCAGACACGGATGGAATGGATGACGTCGTCGGGCTCGACCGCGCGTATCGCATCGAGCCCTTCTTCCACTCGGCCGAACACCGTGTGCACACCGTCGCGCGTCTCGCCCACCGCCTCGTCGAGCACGAAGCAGAAGCGACTGCCGCCGGTGTTCGGTCCATCGTGGTCCATCGACAACGTGCCGCCCTCGTGCCTGTTGCGGTTGCCGATGAGCTCACACGGGATGGTGTAGCCCGGCCCCCCGGTGCCCACGCTGGAGTCTCCGGGGAGCGGACCGCGCGAGAGCGGATCGCCGGTGTGGACCGCGCGGCCGACGTCCACCGAGTGAAAGCGCACGCCGTCGAAGAACCCCGCGTTCGCGAGCCGCTCGAAGTTCTCGACCGTCGCCGGGCAGTCGCGCGCGAACAGCTCGGCGAGGATGGCGCCGCGGCTCGTCTCGATCGTCGCGTACTTGGTCGACATGATCGTCAGAGCGCGCCCGACGTCCACGGACCCCAGATCGCGTACGTCGCCGCGAAGGTGTCCGACGTCGACCTGGTGGAGCCCTGGATGTTCACGAACAGCGTGTTGCCCTGCGGGCTGAAGCACGCCCCGGCCCACTCGGCGTCGTTGATGTTGTTCTTCACGAAGTCGAACACCTCGCCGGAGCGGGTCAGGCCCCGCACGAAGTTCGGGCCGTCGCTGTCCTCGCAGAGCACGATGCCGCCGCGCGGGCTCACACAGACGTTGTCGGGGTTCTTGAGCACGCCGAGGCTGGGCGACTCGTAGATCATCACCAGCTCGCCCTCCTGCGCGCTCGTCGGCGTGTACTTGAAGATCTGCCCCGCGTTGGCTTCGCCGCCGCTCGTCGCGTCGAAGTAGATGCCGCCGTCGCCGTACCAGCAGCCCTCCAAGCGGGCGAACTGCGCCCCGCCCAGCGCGAAGCCCTGGTCGAACACGAACCCCGAGCTGATCGTAGGCGCATCGCTGTTCGGCGTGGCGATCGGTACCCAGATCGCCTCGAGCACCACCCCCACCGTCTGGCCGCGGCGCGTGTCGTACTTCGGCGCACCCTTCACCGCCAGCATCTCGAGCTTCCCGCCGGCGGCGAGATTGCCCCGCACGTTGGGGATGAACCGATAGAAGCCGCTCGGGTTCCGGTCTTCGGTCTCGTATACGATGCCAGTGGCCGGATCGACCGCGACCGCTTCGTGCGCGAAGCGGCCCATATCCTTGAGCGGCACCGGCGTCACGGGCCCGTTGGCCGACGCAGGCACCTCGAAGTTGTAGCCGTGGTTCTTCGCCCAGCCGGCGCTGGTGCCGGCGACCGTCTCCTCCGAGGTGATCCACGAGCCCCACGGCGTGATGCCTCCCGCGCAGTTCACGAACGTCCCGCTGAGGCTCGCGAACTGCCGGCGCAGCGTCGCCGCGCCATCGGCGCGGACCTCGACCTCGAGGGTCGTCGTGCCGCCGGGGCCCTTCGCGTCGTACGGGTTCCCCGCGAACGGCGCGGCGACGCTGGCGGTGTCGCGCAGCTCGTGGTTGCGCACCAGGCGCACGATGCTGTCCCCCATCGCGAACGCGCCCATGCCGTCGAGCGCCTGCGGCACGCGAATGCCGTCGTCCATCAGATCGCCACGCACGCTGAGCCGCTCGGCGTGGAAGCCACGCGGGATCGAGATCTCCGGATACTGCTTCACCGGCTCGAGCTCACCGTAGCCGCCGGTGCGACCGCGATTCGGCCGTGGTCGCACGCCGTTCGCATCGAATGGCGCGAGTGGCTCGGAGCAGGAGACGAGTCCCGCGAGCGACGGGGCGATGGCCGCAGCGCCGGCCACGAAAGCCGACCTCCTGAGAAAGCTACGGCGATCAACTGGGGCAGTCATGAGGATCTCTCCGCTGGTCCGACGCATCGGACTCACACGTTCGGGCAGCGCGACGACTGACGGAGTGTCAGCGCGCCGCGCGCTGCCGGGAGCGCGGAGAATAGGCATCACGGGATGCAGCCGGCACGCCTGGGGGCATGCTTAGACGCACCCTCTACATCGGTGTTACGCGGTGCGTCGTGCTCGTGACGCCAGGGCCGTGGTGGCCATCACCGCCGCAGCACTCGCCCCGGCGTCGCCCCCGTGTGGCGGCCATCGCGCACGACCTGCACGCCGTTCACGAACAGCTGCTCGACACCGCGGCTGAGCTGGTGCGGCCGCTCGGGTGTCGAGAGGTCGATGATCGTCGCGTCGTCGAACACGACGACGTCGGCGAGCATGCCCTCGCGCAGCAGCCCGCGATCGCGCAGCCCGAGCCGCGCGGCGACGGCGCCCGTCATCTTCCGCACCGCGTCCTCGAGCGTGAGCAGCTTCTGCTCGCGCACGTAGCGGCCGAGGATGCGCGGGTAGGAGCCGTACGAGCGCGGGTGCACCATGCGCGTCGTGCTGTCCGGGTCGTAGCCGCCCGCGTCGGTGCCGATCACGACCCACGGCCGCTGGATCTGCATCCGCACGTTGTCCTCGGACATCGAGAAGTTGATCTTCGACGGGTCGCGCCCCTCGGAGAGCATCAGCGCCACGACGGCGTCGGGCCACGGCATCCCCATCCCCGTCGCGACCTCGTCGAGGCGTTTGCCTTCGTACTTCGCGTTCTCCGGCTTCCGCAGGTCGGCGACGACGTAGTTCGTCGGGCCCTCGACCTGGCACATCGGCGCGCCGTTGGGGTCGGCCATCTCGCGGAGGATGCGCGCGCGCGTCGTCGAGTCGCGCAGGTTGTCGAACAGTTTGCCGTTCTCCGACGCCCAGTCGGGGAGGCACGCGCCGAGGTTGTTCCCCGAGAACGGGTACGGGTACATCGTGGCGCCGACGTCGAGGCCCGCAGCGCGCGCCGAGTCGATCTTCGCCACCGCGGCCGCCGCCTTGGGCCAGTTGCGCCGCAGCGCCGCCTTGAGGTGATAGACGTCGAGCTGGACGCCCCCTTCGCGCGCGATGCGGAACGCCTCGTCGAGCGCCTCGAGCAGCGAGTCGCTCTCCGATCGGAGGTGCGTGATGTACGCGCCGTGGTACGGCGCCATCGCCTTCGCCATCTCGATCAGCTCCGGCGTGTGCGCGTACGAGCCCGGCGGATAGATGAGCGCCGACGAGATCCCGAACGCCCCGTCGTGCATCGCGTTGCGGACGACGGCGCGCATCGTGTCGAGCTGCGCCGGCGTCGGCGCGCCGGTGGCCTGCCCCATCGCGTAGGCCCGCACCGTCGCCGCACCGAGGTACGCGCCGGCGTTCTCCGCGTTGGGATGCCGCCCGATCGCGTCGAGCCACGCGCCGAACCCGCGCTCGCCGCGGAACGACCGCTGCAGCTCGGCGCGCGCCGGCGGCATCGCGCCGAGCTCCTCCAGCTCCTCCATGTTCGCGTTCGACGGCGCCGGCGTCGTCGCCTCGCCGAGGATGACGCTCGCCACACCCTGCGTCACCATGCTCGGCACGCGGCCGTCCTTCCACAGCACGGCGTCCCACGAGTGGTTCTGGATGTCGATGAAGCCCGGCGCGACGACGTGGCCGCGCGCGTCGATGCGCCGGCCGGCGCTCGAGTCGCGCAGCGCGCCGCGCGGGACGACGGCGACGATGCGATCGCCTCTGATGGCCACGTCGCGGTACATCCATGGATTCCCCGTGCCGTCGACGAGGCGGCCGTTCTCGATCACGACGTCGTAGCGCGGGCCGCGATCGCAGGCGACGAGTGCGAGGACGAGGAGCGCGATGCACGCGCGCGCGGGACGGTCTGACGAGGGGATCATGGAGGGATGATGCGGCGCTCGCGTGCGGCTGCGCTAGGCTCCCTCGCGCAGTCGCACTGGGGCCGTGTCGTGCGGTAGTCCTTTTCCTCGCTACTGCGGCAACGCGCGTCGCACGCGCTCCAGCCGTGTCCGCGCGTCGGCGACCCTGGGCTGGAGATCCGGGTCCGCACGCTTCCAGAGCTCGACGAACGTGGCGTAGCGCGCCGCCGCGCGCTTCGCGTCGCCCCGCGCTTCGTACAGCTCGCCGAGCCGCTTGTGCGCCGGCGCGAGGAACCAGGTGTCGGGGTTGATGCGGTTCGTGCTCGTGTTGGCGAGGTAGCGCTCGAGGTAGACGATGGCGGAATCCGCCGTGTTCGCCTGGTCGAACGCGCGTCCGAGCGCGAGCGGAAGACAGAAATCGCAGCCGATCGGCAGACCGTCGGCATCCACGTCCATCCGGCGGAGCGTGCGGATCGCGTCGTCGGTGCGCCCCTCGGCGAGCAGGATCCCGCCTTCCGTGTAGAGACGTTGTCCCTGGTACGCCTGGCGTTCCACCGAATCGCGCGCCGCGGCGTCGTACTGCGCGAGGATGGCCCGCGCGCGCGCCGGAGCGCCGGCCATCGCGTAGGCATCCGCCGCGAAGAGCATCGCGCCCGGCGGCGACGCAGCGGTGAGCGGATGCACCCGGATCGCCGAGTCGAGCGTGGCGATGGCGCGCTGGCTCTGGCCGCGCAGGAACGCGTGCTCCAACGCCGACCGGATCGGGAGGGCGAGCGAATCCACCCGCGCCCCGCGCGCGGCGTTCCTGGCCTGGAGCTCGATGGCGAGCGCCTCGGACTCTTGCAGACGCCCGCGCACCTGGGTGATCTGCCGCAGGAGCGCGAGCATCGGCCGCGAGAGCGCCGCGTTCGAGCTCTTCATGCCGGCCCGCGCGCGCGCCTCGGCGGAGTCGATCTCGCCGCGGATGTACAGCAGGTCCGCTTCGGATCGCTCGATCGGGAACGGGATCTTCCGCGCCTTCACCACGCGGAGGACCGAGTCCGCGGTGTCGAACTTCCCCTCGCTGGCCAGCGTACCC
>DASTSX010000081.1:0-15044 GCA_035760455.1 Gemmatimonadaceae bacterium
GTGCGGCGCGTGCGCTGCGCAGCCCGAACCTGGCCACGCGCCAGCTCGCATACGAGCGGCTCGCCTCGCTCGGCCCCCGGGCCGAGGGCGCGCTCACGGCGATGTGGCGCGGCACGGTGCCGCACGAGCGGGCGCGCGCGCTCTGGCTGCTCGCGCGGATCCCGGGCCGTGGCGCACGCTATCTCGCCCAGGCGTCACGCGACGCCGATCCCAACATCCGCATCACCGCGCTCCGCGCCACGCGCCGGATCGACGGCGACGTCATCACGATGGCCGAGCGGCTCGTGCGCGACACGTCGCCCGCGGTGCGCCGCGAGGTCGCCATCGCGCTGCGTCACAACCAGAGCCCGCGCGCCGCGGCGCTCTGGGCCGGTCTCGCGCAGCAATACGACGGGGGCGACCGCTGGTATCTCGAGGCGCTCGGCGTCGCGGCCGACAAGCAGTGGGACCTCTACTTCGGCAAGTGGCTCGACCGGACCGACGACTGGAACACCCCCGCGGGCCGCGACATCGTGTGGCGCGCCCGCTCGGCGCGCGCGCTGCCGCTGCTCGAGAAGCTCGCGAGCGATCCGGCGACCCCCGTCGCCGATCGCCTGCGCTACTTCCGCGCGCTGGACTTCCACCCGGCCGAATCGCGGCAGAAGTCACTGCTCGCGCTGCTCGCCACGCCCGCCGGCGCGAGCGCTGAGCTCACGCCGGTGATTCTCGCCCAGCTCGACGCGAAGACGGCGGGGAGCGTGCCCGAGGTGCAGGCGGCGCTGCAGCGCACGCTCGCCGCGTCGCGCGGCACGTCCCAGTACGTCGAGCTGGTGGACCGCTACGGCGTGCGCACGGAGCTCGACGAGCTGGTGCGGCTCGCGCTCGCGCGGCCGAACGAGACGGTGGGCGCCGAGGCGGCGCGCCTCGCGCTGTCGTGGGGCGGCCTGCCGCGATTCGCCGCGCTCGTGCGCGGCACGGACGACATGGCGGCGCGGCGCGCGCTCGCCGTGCTCGGACGCAACTTCACGCCGGCCGTCGACACGATCATGACCGGCGTCGTCCTCGACGCGACGCGCCCGCTCGACCTGCGCCGCTGGGTCGTGCAGTCGATGGGCGGTGGTCCCGCCGGACAGCGAAGGCTGCTCGCGCTCGCGCGGGACGGACGTCTCCCGACCGAGCTGAAGCCCGCGGCGAGCGGCGTGCTCTTCGCGGCACAGCAGAGCATCCGCGACTCGGCGGCGCAGTATCTCACTCCGCCGCCGTCGACGACGCTCGACGGCAAGACGCTCCCGCCGCTGCTCACGCTCGCCGCGCGCTCGGGCGACGCCGCCGCGGGCCGCCCCGTGTTCGAGCGCTCGTGCGCGATGTGCCACGTCGTCGGAACCACGGGCACCGATTTCGGGCCCGCGCTCACGGAGATCGGCGACAAGCTGCCGAAGAGCGGACTCTATCACGCCATCCTCGACCCGAACGCCGGCATCAACTTCGGCTACGAGGGGTGGACGGTGCGCACGCGCGACGGCCAGCAGCTCGTCGGCATGATCGCCAGCGAGACCGACGACGAGATCGTGATGCGGCTCGTCGGCGGGATCCAGCGCCGCGTGCCCAAGAGCACGATCGCCGAGCGGAAGCGGATGGACACATCGCTCATGCCCCCCGGCCTCGAGCGCACGATGAACGAAGCCGATCTCGTGCACCTCGTCGAGTACCTCTCGACGCTGCGCCGCCCGCGATGAGCGCGATGGGCGCAGTGCGCTTTGCGCGATGCGCGATGCGCACTGCGGCGGTCGTCCTAGGCCTCTCCGTGCCATCGATGATGCTGACAGCACAGTCGCCGGCGCGGCCCGGCGTCAACTACGACGAGAGCCGCGTCGCGCCGTACACGCTCCCCGACCCGCTCGTCCGCGCCGACGGCACGCCCGTGCGCACCGCCGACGACTGGCACCGCGTCCGTCGTCCCGAGCTGTTCGCGCTCTTCGAGCGCGAGGTGTACGGCAAGTCGCCCCCCGCGCCGAACGGCCTGTGGCACGAGACGCGGTCGATCGACCGCTCCGCGCTCGGTGGCCGCGCGACGCGCAAGGAGGTCCGCGTCCACCTCGAGCCCGGACGCGACGAGCCGTACATGGACGTGCTGCTCTACGTCCCGAACGTTCGCCGCGCGCCGGCGCCCGTGTTCGTCGCGCTCACGTACGGGAACCACACGATCACCACCGATCCCGGCGTGACGATCGCGCCGCACTGGCTGCGCGATCATCCGCGGCCGGACGGCGCCCGCGCCCCCGTGCTGCGCGGGGCGTGGGCCGAGCGCTGGCCGATCGACACGATCGTCGCGCGCGGCTACGCGCTCGCCGCCGTGTACCTCGGCGACCTCGACCCCGACACGAAGGACGCGATGGCGCGTGGCATCCGCCCGCACTATCTGAAGGCCGGCCGGACCGAGCCGGCTCCCGACGAGTGGGGCGCGCTCGCCTCGTGGGGCTGGGGATTGAGCCGCGCGATCGACTACCTCGAGCGCGACGGCGACGTCGACGCGAAGCGGGTGGCGCTGATGGGACACTCGCGCACCGGCAAGGCCGCGCTCTGGGCGGCGGCACGCGATCCGCGCGTCGCGATGGTGATCGCCAACGAGTCGGGCACCGGCGGTGCGAAGCTCTCGCGCCGCAACTTCGGCGAGACCGTGGCCGAGATCAATCGCGGCTTTCCGTACTGGTTCGCGCGCAACTTCCGGAAGTACGATGGGCGCGAGCGCGCGCTTCCCGTCGATCAGCACGAGCTGATCGCGCTCATCGCGCCGCGCCCGGTGTACGTCGCCGTCGCGGCCGAGGACCTGTGGGGCGATCCGCACGGCTCCTTCCTCGCCGCGAAGGCCGCCGAGCCGGTCTACGCGCTGCTCGGCGCACCGTCGCGGCTGCCAGCCGAGATGCCCGGCGTGAATCAGCCGACGCTCGAGGGCTCGATCGGCTTCCATCTGCGGCCGGGCAAGCACGACGTCACCCTCTACGACTGGCAGCAGTTCCTGGCGTTCGCGGATGGGAAGCTGGGGCGTGAGCGTTGAGCTTTGAGCTTTGAGCTTTGAGCATTGAGCTTTGAGCATCGAGCATCGAGCTTTGAGCTCATCGCTCATCAATCATCGCTCATCGCTCATCGCTCATCGCTTCATGACCATTCCCGCCCACGAATCCCTCCAGCGCCTACAAGCCGGCAACGCCCGCTTCGCCGCCAACGTCCGCGGCGTCGAGGCGTTCGTCAGCCAGGAGCGGCGCTCCGAGCTCGCGAAGCAGCAGGAGCCGCACGCGATCATCCTCGGCTGCTCCGACTCGCGCGTGCCGGCCGAGCTCGTGTTCGATCAGGGGCTCGGCGACCTGTTCGTGATCCGCGTCGCGGGGAACATCGTCGCGCCGTCGCAGGTGGGCAGCGTCGAGTACGCCGCGGAGCGGTTCGGCACGCGGCTGGTCGTCGTGCTCGGCCACTCGCAGTGCGGCGCCGTGCTCGCGACGCTCGAGCAGCTCCAGCGTCCCGTCGAGAACCAGTCGCGCAACCTGCACTCGATCGTCGATCGCGTGCGCCCCTCGGTGGCCGCGCTGCTCGAGACGCCGTTGAAGCACGACCTCGACGCGCTGGTGAGCCACGCCGTGCGCGCGAACATCCGCGCCTCGGTGAACCAGCTCCGCCACGGCTCCGACGTGCTCGCGCAGCTCATCGCGCGCGAGGGGCTGCTCGTCGTCGGCGCCGAGTACTCGCTCGAGACGGGACGCGTCGACTTCTTCGAGGGAATGCCGGCCCTGGGCTGAGCGCTCAGCCCGGGCCGCGCTGTGCCCCCGGCAGCGGATCGGAGTTCAGCATCCACAGCACGCCGAACTTGTCGACCAGCATGGCGAAGCGCGTGCCCCAGAACGCGTCGTGCGGCGGCTGCGGCGTGTCCCCTCCGGCGGCGAGCTTGGCGTGAATGGCGTCCACCTCGGACGGCGGGCCGCACTGGAGGCTCAGCCACACGTCGTCGCCGTCTCTCACGGGGATCCCCTTCCCCGAGTCCGACGCCATGATCACGGTAGTCCCGCTCTCCAGGCGGGCGTGAATCACCTTATCCTTGTCCGCGGCCTGCGCGTTGGGATCGGCCTGTCCGTAGGTCATGAGGTCGAGCGCCCCGCCGAGCACCTGCTGGTAGAACGTCATCGCGTCGCGGCACTTCCCGTCGAACATGAGGTAGGGGGTGATCTCTCTCGGCATGGCTCGCTCGTCGGTGGAAGGGGTACTGCGGACGATGCCCTATCGTGGAGCCGGAGGCACCCTTCGGCAAGCAAGCCGCGGCGTCGCCGTGCGCCGCGACGGGATCGGGCTTCGAGCGAGCTCCTAACCGCACATGCGACCGCGCGGCACCACGCAGGAGGACTACCTCCTCCGGATCATCCGCCAGGCCGCCGAGCTCCTGCGCCAGCTGCGCCGGCGCCTGCTCGGCGGTGAGGCGACCGCCGAGTCGATCCGGCGGGATGCGGGTGCCGCGATCGACCTTCTGTTCGGCTCGCAAGCCCCCGTCCTCGGCCTGCTCGACGCCCCCTCGGCGGTGCGGCTCGCGGGGCATCCCGGGCTCGTCGAGCTCTGGGCCGCCCTGCTCGACGTCGAGGCCGACGCCGCCGAGGCGAGCGGAGACGTGGCATTCGCGGCTCGGCGGCGCGCGCGGACCGTCGACCTGCGTGCGGCGGCGCGCGAGCTCTGGGGGCCGACGACCGGGGAGGACGCGGCGGAGGGCCCGGCGGAGTGAAGGCCATCCTCGTCACCGCCGTCATCGTCTACGTCGCCTTCGCGGCGTTCGCATGGTTCGTGTCGGACCGGATGATCTTTCTTCCGCCGAGCCCGTCGTACCGCGCCGGCCAGCTGCCGATCGTCATGGTGCCGAGGGATGGCGCGTCGATCGCCGTCCTCCACCTGCCGAACCCGCGCGCCGGCGTCACCCTCCTCTATGCCCACGGCAACGCCGAGGATCTCGGCCAGCTCGCGCCCTGGCTCGAGGAGCTTCGACGCGTCGGGTTCGCGGTGGTCGCGTTCGACTACCGCGGCTACGGGATGAGCACCGGCGGACCACCTTCGGCCATGGGCGCGGTGCACGACATGGAAGCCGCCTACCGCTGGGTGGTGGACACGCTGCGGGTGCCGACGTCGCGGATCGTGTTGTACGGGCGGTCCGTGGGGAGCGGGCCGGCCACCGACCTCGCCGCGCGGGTGCCGGTCGGAGGGCTCGTGCTCGAGAGCGCGTTCGTCAGCGCCTTCCGCGTGATGACCAAGGTGCCGCTCCTCCCGTTCGACCGGTTTCCGAACCTTCGGCACGTCCGCCAGGTGCGGGCCCCCGTGCTCGTCGTTCACGGGACGGACGACGAGGTCATCCCGGTCTCGCACGGACGCCGGTTGTACGAGGCGGTGAGCGCGCCCAAACAGGCGCTGTGGATCGAGGGCGGGCATCACAACGACCTGCCGCTGGTCGGGGGCGACCGGTACTGGGCGGCGCTCGCCGCGTTCGGCCGCCAGGTCGCCGGCGCCGCGGGAGCGCCCGCGACACCCTGAGCGCGGCACTCTCGTAGGGGCAGGCAACCCCTGTCGAGTGATGCTCCATGCTTGCGACCCGATCGATCTCCCGCGAGACGGCGAAGGTCCGCGTCCCGGCGGTGAAGAGCTGCCCCTGGTGCTGCGACGAGATCCCCCACGAGGCGAAGAAGTGCCGATCGTGCGGCGAGTGGGTGGTGAGCACGTCGCACGGGATCGCCGCGATGATGCTGCGGCTGATGGGGCTCGCGTGGTTCGCCCTCTCGTTCGTCATCGCCGGCGGACTGTGGTTCGCCGGTCAGGCGCTGCGCGGATGGGTGTGGATGCACTCGATCAACCAGCAGCTCACGCCGCGCGTCGTCGATTTCCTGATGTACGTCCTGATCGCGATCGTGTTGCTGAAGGGGATGGGCGTCGCCGTGGGATTCGGGATCATGGCGCGGCTCGCGCCCAGGCGGCCGCGCTGGTGGACGTGAATTGCGCATTGCGCATTGCGCGATGCGCGTTGCGCGTTGCGTCAGTACACGCGCACCGGTCCTCTCCATCCACGACCCGAAGTCTTCGTTTGACTTCGGCGCAGTGATCTTCCGCCGGTGCGAGGGCAATCCGGCCGTGTCCGTTCCATCCGGGTCATCTGGGTTCGCGTCGTTCGGACGCAGCGCGAACCATCAAAGCCAGTAGAACGGATCCTGCCCCTTCCGTTCGATCGCCGTTCAGATCCGCGTTCCGTCGTTCAGCCCACTTCCGACTGACCGTCCCTCATCGGAGCGCACCGAGTAGCGCCAGACATGAATCGAGCGCCCGGCTGGCGCGCGCGACGTCGGGGTGCGTGGGAGGGAGGGCGGCGCGATAGCTCCGCAGCGCATCGCGGAGCAACGGCTCCGCCGCGCGCGCGTCGCCTCGATCGAGGAGAAGCTGGCCGAGTCCGAGCATCGCCGTGGCGGTGCGAGGATGTCCGTCCGGTCGCGACCGGCGGTGCGTCTCGATCGCCCGCCGGTAGAGCACCACGGCGCTGTCGTCATCCCCTCGCAGGTGAAGGAGCCGAGCATACGCCGCTTCGTCGGTGGCGACGTCGAAGTGACCGGGTCCGAGGCGCGCGCGCTTCACGGCGAGCGCCGTCCGGAACAGCGTGTCCGCCTCCGCGAGGCGGCCCTGCCCCACCAGCGCATTCGCGATGTTGACGAGGCTGTTCGCCGTCTCCGCGTTGTCGTCCCCCAGCGTCCGGCGACGAAGGGCATGCGCCTCGCGATGGACCGACTCGGCGGCTGCGTGGCTGCCGCGTCGGAACAGGACGTTGCCGAGATTGTTCAGACTCTGCGAGACCGCCTGCGAGTCCTCGGGACGGATGGCTCGGGCGATCGACAACGCATCGCGGGCGAGCGCTTCGGCTTCCGCGTGGCGCCCCTGCGCCGCGAGCACGGTGGCGAGGGTGCTCATCGATTGACCCACGTTCCCACTGCCCGCGGGCAGCCATCGGCGCCGCCAATCGAGCACTTCCCGGTAGAGCGACTCCGCGGCCGCGAATTCGCCCGTCTCCTGCAGCACCTTCGCGAGCGCGTGCTTCGCGGCGATCGCCGGTGGTTCACTGGTGAAGGCTTGCCCCGGGATCGGACTCGAGACCGGGATCGCGATCGCGCGCTCCAGGAGGCGTCGCGCCTCGGACGTCAACCCGAGGTACAGGTACGAGAGTCCCATGACGCGCAGCAGCTCGGCGCGCACCTCCGGCTGCTCGCGCAGATCGCGATCGACGCGCGACGCGCCGCTGTCGAGGACTTCGCGGACCGTCGTTCGCGGGCCGCCACCCGCGAACGGGTCGGCCGACCGGAAGAGGTCCACGAGAAACGCCGAGATCTGTCGCGCTCGATCGCGCTCCACCGTGATCCGCTCGGCTTGCGCGCGAAGCCGCGCCGACTGCACCGCCGTGACGACGCTGAACGCGACGAGCGCGGCGGCGGCCGCCGCGGCGGCGGACACACCGGTTCGATGCCGGCGGATGAATCGTCCCGCGCGGTAGGCACGACCGTCACGCCGCGCCGTCACCGGCAGGCGTTGGCGGTGGCGGCGCAGATCGCCGGCCAGTTGGTCGGCCGATGCGTAGCGACGCTCCGGCTCCTTGCGCATCGCCGCCAGCACGATCGCGTCGAGGTCGCCGCGGAGCGCGCGACGCAGCCGCTCGGGCGCGACGGCCGACGGCGGCGCAACCGGCTCCTCCAGCACGGCGCGCTCGATCTCGTGCGGCGAGCGGCGCTCCGGCGCGTACGGCCGGTGGCCCGTCAGCAGCTCGTAAAGGATGACGCCGAGCGAATAGACGTCGCTCGCCGTGGCGATGCGGTCGCCGCGGATCTGCTCCGGGCTCGCATACTCCGGCGTCAGCGCGCGCACCGCGGTCTGCGTCGGTGGCGCATCGACGCCGCTGCCATCGATGCGCGCGAGGAGCTTCGCGATCCCGAAGTCGAGCAGCTTCACCTCGCGTCGCTCGGTCACGAGGATGTTCGACGGCTTGAGGTCGCGATGCACGACGAGGTTTCGGTGCGCGAACGCGACCGCGTCGCACACGTCACAGAACAGCGCGAGCCGCTCGTCGATCGTGAGCGCGTGCGTGTCGCAGTAGCGGTCGATCGCCGTGCCCTCGACGTACTCCATCGCGAACCACGGGAGACCGTCGTCGGTGACGCCGCCGTCGAGCAGGCGCGCGATGCCCGGGTGCTCGAGCGTCGCGAGGATCTGGCGCTCCTCGCGGAACCGGCGCGCGAGGTGATCGTCCGCCATCCCCGCGGCGCCGCCGCGCATCAGCTTGAGCGCCACGCGTCGCCGGTACTGATCGTCGTCGCGCTCGGCCAGATAGACCACGCCCATCCCGCCGTGACCCGCCTCGCGGATCACGCGATAGGGACCGATGCGGAGTCCTTCGACCGAGGGTGACTCCTGCGCACGCTCGGCGGCGATCGACGCGGCGATCACCGGCGCCGCGAACATCGGCGCCGGCTCGTCCTCGAGGAAACCGGACGAGTCGTCGCAGGCCCGGAGCATCCGCTCGACCGCCCCGCGAAGCCCGGCGTCGTCTCGACACTCGCGGTCGAGGAAGGCGGAACGCTCGTCGGGTGCGTGGTCGAGCGTGAGGTCGAGCAGCCGGTTCACCTTCCGCCAGCGCTCGCCGGTGACAGGGCTCCCTGTCCGCATCACGATCGCCATCACGCCTGTACGTCTGACAGGCGCCGCCGCGACGATCATCCGCCAGCGGCTCGGCGCGGCTCTAACATCGGCTCGCGGTCCGGCCACCGCAACGTGGCCGGACGAGCCTGGTAGCACCGTACGGTGAAGGTGCGTCATGCGCATCACGACCTTGAGCCCAGGCGAGCAGGCTCACTCCCGGAGCTCCGCGAACAGCCATCCGCGGGCCTTCACCCAGTCGCGGCGAACCGTGCGCGCCGTGACGCCGAGCGCCTCGGCCGTCTCCTCGTCCGTCAGTCCCGCGAAGTACCGGTACTCCACGACGCGGCAGAGTCGCACGTCCAGCTCCCCGAGTCGCTCCAGCGCCTCGTCGAGCGCGATGAGCATCTCCGCGCGCTGCTCGACGACGAGCGCTCCTTCGTCGAGTGGGAGCGCGCCCAGACCGCCCCCGCGCTTCCCCGCGTGGTAGCGGCGCGCATAGTCCACGAGGATCCGGCGCATCGATCCCGCGGCGGCGGCGAAGAACTGCGCGCGATGCTGCCACTGCACGCGCGAGGTGTTGACGAGCCGGAGGTAGGCCTCGTTCACGAGCGCCGTCGTCCGCAGCGTGTGGTCCGGACGCTCCCGCGCGAGGTACACGTGCGCGATGCGTCGCAGTTCGTCGTGCACCAGCGGGATGAGCTGCGCCAGCGCTTCCTGGTTGCCGCCGCGCCACGCGACGAGCAGGTCGGTCACGTCGTGCCGAGCGTCCATACGTCACGCGGGCAGCGGGCCTGGTCGAAAGCGGCATGCGCGCGTTCGCATTCGAGCCGCCACTACGCCTGTTTCTGTACCGCTCCGAAGATCGGGGTGGGTCGTCGAGCGCGCAACGGCGTCGCGCGCGAGCAGGCGGAAGCGGTGTTGGACGCGGACGCCATCATCGGAGGTCTCATGCATCGCATCGTCCTCTCCCCACGGCGCACGGGCCGACGTCTCGCCGCCACGCTGATCGCCGGCGTGCTCGCCGGCTGCGCGGAGCCGACCTCGCCCGCGCGTCCGACGGCCCCGAGCACGATCATCATCATCGGCGGCCATCCGATCGTGTTCACCGCGCAGCTGCGCGCCATCGGGAACCCCGACGAGATCGGGAATCCGAACGAGAAGCCGCCCGTTGCCGTCGTGGGCACCATCCAGCTCTTCATCACGGGGAGCGAGGAGACGGGGTTCGTCGTGAGCTGGCAGGCGCACTTCGCCAACCCCGAGTGCGAGGCGACGACGTCGTTCGGCGGCGGCGACGTCATGATCCAGGACTCCGAGGACATGCCGAGTCCCGAGGGCGTGGTGGCGTTCCGCCTGCTGCCCCCGGGAACGCCGCTGGGCTGCGGCGACAGCGTCTTGGAGGGCTCGAGCTCGATCACCGAATCGCTCGTCGCCCTCATGGTGACCGACCCGGAGGACTTCGTCGCCGCGTTCTTCCTGGAGGACGGCGGCGTGATCTTCGGGACGCTCCAGCTCGCGGGCCCCGATCAGCTCTCGAGCCGATGAGCCTCCGCCGGTCGGCGTAAGAGCGGAGCGCATGCGGGGTCAACAGATGAGTGAAGGACGCCGTATCCGGGGCGAACCGCCGCGCCCGAACCGACCCCCGGAGTCGACGTCATGCCCCGTTCGCCCCTGCATGCGCTCCTGATCGCGTCGATCGTCCTCGGTGCCGCGTGTGGCGCGCCGCCGCTCGGCGCACCGAGCCCGTCGGCTTCCGGGGCACGCCAGATGGAGCGACTCGACCGCGGCCTCGTCGCGGTCCCGCAGGGCAGTGGCCGCGTGTTCGTGAGCTGGCGGCTGCTCGGCACCGACCCGGAGGGCGTCGCGTTCAATCTCTATCGCATCGTGGGCAGCGCGGCGCCCGTGCGGGTGAACGCCGCGCCGTTCACGACGGCGACGAGCACCACCGATCAGGTGTTCGTCAGCGCGCCGGTCGCCTACGTCGTACGCGCGGTCGTCAACGGCGCCGAGCTCGCGCCGAGCGAGCGGGTCACGCTGAATCCGGCCGCGCCGTACCTCTCGCTCAAGCTCCGCACCCCCGAGGGCTACACGCCGAACGACGGCTCCGTCGGTGACCTCGACGGCGACGGCGCATACGAGCTCGTCGTGCACCAGGCTGGCCGCGGGCGCGACAACTCGCAGCGCGGCGTGACGACCAACCCGATCCTCGAGGCGTACCGGCTCGACGGCACCTTCCTCTGGCGCATCGACCTCGGGAAGAACGTGCGCGAGGGCGCGCACTACACGCAGTTCATCGTCTACGATCTGGACGGCGACGGACGCGCCGAGGTCGCGTGCAAGACTGCCGACGGCACCGTTGATGGAAGGGGAAAGGTCATCGGCGACGCGACCGCCGACCATCGCAACGCCGACGGCTTCATCGTGAAGGGCCCCGAGTTCCTCACCGTGTTCGACGGACGCACCGGCGCCGAGCTCGCGTCCACGCGGTTCATCCCGCCACGGCACCCCGACACCGACGCGCCGACGCCCGAGCAGCAGCGCGCGGTGTGGGGCGACGCGAGCTACAACCGCATGGACCGCTTCCTCGCCGGGGTCGCGTACCTCGACGGCGTGCGTCCGAGCCTGATCATGGCGCGGGGCTACTACACACGCGCCGTGCTCGCCGCGTGGGATTGGCGCGGCGGCAAGCTCACGCGCCGCTGGACGTTCGACAGCGACTCGGGGCCCGAGAACAATCGCGCCTATCGTGGGCAGGGAAATCATCAGCTCTCGGTCGCCGACGTGGACGGCGACGGGCGCGACGAGATCGTCTACGGCGCGGCGACGATCGACGACGATGGACGTGGACTCTACTCCACGGGACTCGGCCACGGCGATGCCCTGCACGTGAGCGACCTCGATCCCGATCGCCCGGGCCTCGAGGTGTTCGACATCCAGGAGCGGTTCGACGACGCGGGCGCGAACTTCCGCGACGCGCGCACGGGGGCCGTTCTGTGGAAGAAGGCGTCCGTGAGGGCCGGCGCCGACGGCGAGGGACCGGGCCGCGGCAACTCGTTCGACGTCGACCCGCGCACGCGCGGCGCCGAGAGCTGGGTCGCTGGCGCCGGGCTGCGCGGCATCTGGAGCGCGAAGGGCGCGCTGATCTCCGAGAAGCAGCCGACCGCCGTGAACTTCGGCATCTGGTGGGACGGCGATCTCCTGCGCGAACTGCTCGACCGCAACGTCGTGTACAAGTGGAACTGGACGGCCGAGCGGATGGACACGCTCTTCGTGGCGACGGGTGCCGCGTCGAACAACGGCACGAAGGCGACGCCGGTGCTCAGCGGCGACATCCTTGGTGACTGGCGCGAGGAGATCGTGCTCCGCGTGGCCGACGATCCGACCGAGCTGCGGATCTACACCTCGGCCATTCCGACCCAGTTCCGCTTCACGACGCTCATGCACGATCCCGTGTACCGGCTCGGGATCGCCTGGCAGAACGTCGCGTACAACCAGCCTCCGCACGTGTCCTATTACCTCGGTGACGGGATGGCAAAGCCGATCCGGCCGCGCATATTCGTTCCGCGATAGCACGTTTCGATCGGCGTACCGAACGACGGTTCGATTGGCGGTCCGAACGACGGAGCGCGGATCTTGAACGGCGATCGAACGGAAGGGGCAGGATCCGTTCTACTGGCTTTGATGGTTCGCGTGGCGTCCGAACGACGCGAACCCGGATCGCCCGGATGAACCCGGATGACACCGATCTGATCGTCTCGGCGGCGAGATCCATGCGCCGCAGCCAAAGAAGCTCTTTGGGGTCGTGGATGGAGAGGAGGGCTGGGCCCGCGTACGCATCACGACCCGGAGAGGAGCGATCCTGCCGTTCCCGTTCGATCGCAGTTCAGATCCGCGCTCCGTCGTTCGAGTCGCCACTCGTGGCCCTCACCTCGAGATCATGATCCGCAAGCTCAAGTCCGGCGAGTATCGCCTCTATTCCCGCAAGGTCGATCCGAAGACCGGCAAGCGCCGCAACCTCGGCACGTTCAAGACGCGAGCGGCCGCCGAGAAGCACGAGAAGGCGGTGCAATTTTTCAAGCGGAGAGGGTGATGGATTCGCTCGAGCTGGTGCGCCGCATGTGCGAGCACATGGCGTGGGCCGACGAGCTGCTGCTCGGCGCGCTCGGCGCGGTGCAGCCGCCGCCGGCGGTCGCGTGGCGCGAGTACTCGCACATCCTCGGCGCCGAGTCGGTGTGGATGGATCGCTTGCGGCATCGCGCGCAGCGGTATGCCGTGTGGCCCCAGCTCTCGGTCGCCGAAGCGTCGTCGCTCGCTCGCGGCCTTCGCGCGGAGTACGCCGACTACGTCGCCCGGCTCACCGCCGATGCCCTGGACGTGCGCGTGCCGTACGTGAACAGCGCCGGTCAGTCGTTCGAGACCCCCGTGAGCGACATGCTCCTGCAGGTCTTCCTGCACGGGCAGTATCACCGCGGCAAGGTCAACCTCATGCTGCGCGAGGGTGGCCTGCCCCCGGTGCCGACGGACTACATCTCGTGGGCGCGCGGTGTCCCGGCGGCCGTCACCGACCTCTCGGCGCGATGACACATGCGGCGAGCGCAGCAGCCCGTGTCTCGCTCGCGTAGAGATCGGTAGGGCCGACGCTCCACACGGAGCACTGAACGAATCCGGTATTTTCCGGTCATCGCGTCTTTCAGATCCGCGCTCCGTGGTTCGACCGGCGCGCGATCCCATCACAGCTGAGCGCATCTGCATGACTCACCGCTTCACCCTCGCGACGCTCGCCTCGCTCGTGCTCGGCCTCGCTGCGCCGATCGGCGCACAGAGCACCGCGCCCGCCTTCTCCACCGACGATCCGGTGCTGCGCCGCA
This sequence comes from Gemmatimonadaceae bacterium, assembly GCA_035760455.1. GTDB lineage: Bacteria > Gemmatimonadota > Gemmatimonadetes > Gemmatimonadales > Gemmatimonadaceae > AG11. The sequence continues at coordinate 13,533 of DASTSX010000081.1, forward strand.
TCTGGGCGATCGGCATGGACAGCTCGCGCGTCGAGCAGCTCGCCGGCACGCTGGTCGATTCCATCGGGCCGCGGCTCACCGGGACCGCCATCCAGCGCGACGCGCAGAACTGGCTCGTGGCGATGTACCGGAGCTGGGGAATCGAGGCGGCCAACGAGCGCTACGGCACCTGGCGCGGCTGGCGGCGCGGCACGTCGCACGTCGATCTCGTGAGCCCTCGCGTTCGTACCCTCGAGGCCACGATGCTCGGATTCAGTCCGGGCACCGGCGGCCGTCCGCTCGTCGCCGAGGCGATCGTCCTCCCGCGCTTCGCGGACAGCACCGAGTTCGTGCGCTGGCTGCCCCGGGCACGCGGGAAGCTCGTGCTCGTCTCGGCGCCCGCCGTCACCTGCCGGCCCACCTCGGACTTCGCGCAGTTCGCGACGCCGGAGGTCAGGGCGCGCATCGACTCCGCGCGCGCCGCGCGTGCGCGCGAGTGGGGCAATCCCAACGTGCGCGGCACCGGCTACTCGCTCGGCATCGGCTCCGGAGAGATGGGACTGCGACTGGAAGAGGCCGGCGTCGCCGGCGTGCTCACCACGCGGCAGAGGGACGCCTATGGCACGCGAGACATCTACGACAGCTGGAACACGCGCGCGCCCGCGCTCTCGCTGAGCTGCGAGGACTACGGGCTGGTGTTTCGGCTGGCCGAGCGCGGCTCTCGTCCTCGACTGCGCCTGGAGCTCGACGCCCAATCGCTCGGCGAGCAGCCGGTGTTCAACACGATCGCCTCCATCCCGGGCGCGCAGAAACCGAACGAGTACGTTTTCCTCTCCGCACACTTCGATTCGTGGGACAGCGGATCCGGGGCCACCGACAACGCGGCCGGCAGCCTCATCATGCTCGAGGCCATGCGCATCCTCAAGCAGGCCTACCCGAGCCCGAAGCGGACGATTCGCGTCGGACATTGGACCGGGGAGGAGAATGGGCTGGTGGGATCGAAGGCGTATCGCGAGGATCACCCCGAGGTGGCGGAACGGATTCACGCCTTCTTCAACCACGACAACGGCACCGGACGCATGAACCGCATGTCCGTGCTCGGCTTTCCGAACGGCGACGTGCACGCGCGCGGCTGGCACGCTCGACTGCCTGAGCCGTTCCGGAGCCAGGTCACCTACGCCGGCCTGATCGCGCCCGGTCGCGGCGGCACCGACGACTTCGCATTCTATTGCGCCGGCGTGCCGGCGTTCGCGCTCGGCAGCCCGGGTTGGAACTACAGCCCCTATACGTGGCACACGGAGCGCGACACGTTCGACAAGCTCGTGCTCGAGGACCTGAAGGCGAACGCCACGCTGGTCGCCATGTTCGCCTACCTCGCGAGCGAGGACTCGGCGATGATCACGCGCGAGCGCGTGGACCTCGCCACGGCAGCCGACTCGATCGCTCGCGCCAGAGCGCTCAACCCGCCGCCCGCCACTGCGCCGCGCCCCGCTCCGCCGCTCACCGAATGGCCGTCGTGCGGCGCACCGGCGA
>DASTSX010000082.1:0-4096 GCA_035760455.1 Gemmatimonadaceae bacterium
GCTGACGCGCGCCAAGGCGACCTACGAGAACAACCGGATCGAGTACATGCACGCGCTGCGGCTCGCCAGGATGCCGGACGCAGAGCGCGCCAAGGCGGCGGCAACTGCCCCGCCGCCGCCGGTGGTGCCCAGGGAGCCGAAGAACCTCGGCTGGGCCTACTGCCGCCTGCTGACGCGGCTGGTGGGCGTGAAGGCGGCGGAAGCGGCCGAGCTGCGCGTGGCCGATCTGCGCGCCGTCGCGCCGGACACGGCGACGCCGGACCTCGCGGCGCAGGAACCGGCCGCGCAGGGTGTGTCGCCCCAGGACACGGCGGCGCGGCAGGCCGCGCCGCCCACCGTCATCCTCGGCACGTCCAGGCCGCCGGCGCCCGGCTCCGCCGGCGCGACCCCCGTCCCCGTTCCCATCCAGGGACAGCCGGCCGGCGCGCGGCGCGACACGTTCATCGATCCGTTCCTCGCCAAGACGGCGGCCGAGTCCGCGAAGGCGATCATGACCAAGAAGGCGCTCACCGAGACCGAGCTGGCGGAGAACATGTCGCGCACGGCCGAGGTGAAGCTGCGGTACGAGATGTCGCAGCGCACCAAGAACCGCTACGAGATCGAGATCAACAAGAAGTTCTCGCTCGCCGCGGCGTGTCTCATCTTCGTCATCCTCGGCGCGCCGCTCGCGCTGCGCTTCCCGCGCGGCGGCGTGGGACTCGTCCTGCTGGTGAGCCTCGTCGTGTTCGCGCTGTACTACGTCGGCCTGATCGGCGGGGAATCGCTGGCGAACAAGGGGATCATCCCGCCCTTCTGGGCGATGTGGGGCACGAACGTCATCCTCACGGTCGTCGGGCTCGTGCTGCTCCTGCGCATGGGGCACGAGGAGAACTCCGGGCGCGGCGGCGACTGGGGCGACCGGTGGGACAAGATCCGCGACCTCCTGCGCGGGCGCCGGCAGCCGGTGCTGGTCAAGGAGGCGGCATGAGCCTCGTGCGCCCGCTCGATCGGTACGTGTTCATGGAGTGGCTCAAGATCTTCGTCGCCACGGCGGTCGGCTTCCCGCTGCTGCTCGTGGTGATCGACCTGACCGACCACCTCCAGAAGTACCTCGACCAGAACCTGCCGCGCGGCGACATCCTGCTGAGCTACGTGTACTGGATGCCGCAGTCGCTGTTCATGGCGATGCCGGCGGCGGTGCTGTTCGCGACAGTGTTCTCGATCGTGACGTTCACACGGCACTCGGAGATCACCGCCGCGAAGGCGTCGGGGGTGAGCTTCTACCGGATCATCGCGCCGATCGTGCTCGGGGCGGTGCTGGCGGCGATGCTCGACCTCGTGGTGGCGGAGATCGTGCCGATCACGGACGCGCGCCGCAGCGACCTGCTCCAGACGACGAAGGTCGGCCTGGGGACGCAGCGGTTCAACTTCGCGTATGCGGGCGAGTTCGGCCGCGTGTACAAGGCGCAGATGCTCGACGTCGCGAACGACACGCTCGAGAAGCTGCAGATCGAACGGAAGGGGAGCGGACCGGATTACCCCACCGTGCTGATCTCCGTGGAGGGCGCGAAGTACGTCCCTCAGCTGAAGCGCTGGCGGATCGGCGCGGGGGTGATGCACGTCATCCGCGACAGCACACCCAACGTCGCCATCGGCTTCGCGGCGATGACCGACCGGCGGATGACCGAGCAGCCCGTGGACATGATGGCGCGCCCGCGCAACCCGCAGGAGATGCGCTTCGCCGAGCTGACGCGGTTCATCCGCGCGCTCGAGCGGTCGGGTGGCGATGCGAACCTCCTGCGCGTGGAACGGGCGCTCAAGATCGCGATCCCGATCACGTGTCTGGTCATCGCGCTGTTCGGCGCGCCCCTTGCCACGAGCACCCAGCGAGGCGGCACGGCGTACGGCATCGGCGTCAGCCTCGCGACGACGATCATCTTTCTCCTGATGATCCAGCTCACGAAGGCCATCGGAGGGAAGGCGCTGATCAACCCGGACCTGGCGGCCTGGCTGCCCAACGCGCTGTTCGCGCTGATGGGGCTCGTGCTTCTCGTGCGCGTCCGCACGTGAGCGATCTCGATCGGCCACTCGGCAAGCTGCAGCCGACGGAGACCTTTCCCGTCGTCCAGCGCACCGGGATCAAGGTCTTCCGTCGGATCACCCGCACGTTCATCGGCTTCTTCCACTCGGTGGGGGCGCGCGGGTATTTCCTGCGCGACGTGGGCCGGGCGCTCGGCGATCCGGCCACCTTCGTCCCCGAGACCATCCGTCAGATGAAGCGGGTCGGCGTCGAGTCGATCCCGCTCACGGTGATCGTGGCGGCGTTCATCGGCGGCGTGATCGCGATCCAGGTCCGGTACCAGCTCTTCCCCGGCGTGCAACTCTCGATCATCGGGCTCTCGGTGCGCCTCATGCAGGTGCTCGAGCTGGGCCCGCTGCTCACGGGGCTCGTGCTCACCGGCCGCGTCGGCGCGCGCATGACGGCGGAGATCGGGACGATGCGCGTCACCGAGCAGATCGACGCGCTGGAGACGCTCTCGTACGATCCCGTGGCGTTCCTGATCCTGCCGCGACTGATCGCCGCGATCGTGATGCTGCCCTGCCTCGTCGTCCTCGCCGACGCGGTGGGGCTGTTCAGCGGCTATCTGGTGTCGGTCTACGTCACCGGCGTGACGGCGCAGGACTTCATCGCGGGGGTGCGGCTCGGCTTCGGCACCTTCCAGGTCGTGTACTCGCTGCTCAAGGCGACGCTGTTCGGCGCGGCGATCGCGTTCGTGTGCTCGTATGAGGGCTTCGTGACGGAAGCCGGCGCGGAAGGGGTCGGGAAGAGCACCGCGAAGGCGGTCGTCATCACCTCCGTCTCCATCCTCGTGCTCGATACGTTGACGGCCGCACTTCTGGCCCCTTACCTACAGACATGAAACGTCGCGACGAAGTCCTCGTCGGCATCTTCCTCACGGTGGCGGCGGCGATCGCGCTGCTCGGCACCCTCTGGCTCGTGCGCGGCGGGCTGTCGTCCGGCTATCCCCTGCACTCGCGCTTCGCCTGGGGGCAGAACCTCAAGCCGGGCCAGCAGGTGCTGCTCGCCGGCGTGGCGGTGGGCGCCGTCGCCGACGTCAAGCTCCGCGACGACGGCTTCCTCGACGTCGTGCTGCGCGTCAACGACGACGTGAAGGTGCCGCGGAACTCGGTGGCGAGCGTGAAGCCCGTCGGCATCTTCGGCGACGCGGCGATCGCGCTGACACCCAAGGGGCCGAGCAAGCAGTCGTTCAGTCCGGGTGACACCGTGCCCGTCGGGCCGGCCGACACGGACATCCAGGCGATCATGAACCGGGTGGACTCGATCGGCGCGACCGTACAGACGATGACGAAAGCGATCAACGCCGATCTCGTCGCCAGCGGCGGCATCAAGGACATGCGCCGGTCGCTCGCCAGCGCGGCCGAGATGACGCAGGCGGCGGCGCGGCTGTCGATCCAGCTCAACGCGATCGCCGCGGAGCAGAACCGCAACCTCACGGCGACGATGGCGTCGTTCCGGCGCGCGGCGAGCGCGGTGGACTCGGCGAAGATCGACTCGACGATGCGGAACTTCCAGACGTCGAGCGCGAGCCTGACGCGGATCGCGGCGAACCTCGACTCGACGAGCCGGCATGCGAACGCGCTGATCGCGGGGATCGAGCGCGGCGAGGGCAACGCGGGCAAGCTCCTCCGCGACACCCTGCTCTACAACGACCTGCGGAAGGTCGTGGGTCAGGTGGACTCGGTGCTGGTGGACCTCAAGGCGAATCCGAGGAAGTACATCAATCTGAGCATCTTCTAGCGGCGCGAGCGGCGCCTGCGGCGCCGCGTTCGTCGGTTCGCGGCCGGCCTCGGGACGCAATTGCGTCCCGAGGCCGTTTCCGATTCACCGACTCACTGGCTCACTGGCTCACGTCTTCCTCACCGCCGCCCTCGGCCTTGCCATGCGCGTCATGGCCCAGGACGGGCGCCGGATCGGTGCCGCGCTCGGCGCGCTCGGCCTTCTGGTTCATCTCGGCGGCCGAGGCGTCGTTCGGACCGCCGGGGACGTGATCGCCGCGTGGGACGTTCTCTCTCGGGTCGTCGGACCTCGGTCTCC
>DASTSX010000083.1:0-7978 GCA_035760455.1 Gemmatimonadaceae bacterium
ACGACGCTGGCGAAGCAGCTCGCGCTATACGTCGTGCTGTACTCGCCGCTCCAGATGGCGGCGGACCTCCCCGAGAACTACGCCGGCCAGCCCGCCTTCCAGTTCATCCGCGACGTCGCCGTGGATTGGGACACGACACGAGTGCTCCAGGGCGCGATCGGCGACTACGTGCTCGTCGCCCGGCGTCAGCGCGGCGCGCCGACCTGGTTCCTCGGCGCGATCACCGACGAGGTGGGCCGCACCTTCACGGTGCCGCTCGATTTCCTGACGCCCGGCAGGCGATACGAGGCGGAGATCTACGCGGACGGCCCCGGCGCGAACTGGCGCACCAACCCGCTACCGGTCACGATCTCGAGGCGGGCGGTGACGTCGGCGACGCGACTCACGGTCTCGCTCGCGCCGGGAGGCGGCCAGGCGATCCGCATCCGGCAGCTCCGCTGACGGCTTCGCCGTGAGCGTCCTCCTCTTGCCCAGGTGAACGATGGACGACGACTCTCGCGATCGCATCTCTCGTCGCGCCTTCGGCCAGCTCCTCGGCGCCGCCGCGCTCTCTGCCTCCCTGCCGACAGCGGCGGCGGCCGCAGAGCCGAACGCCGATTGCGATGAAGCACTCACACCGAGCCCGCTCACGACGAGCGACGAGCTGTGCGACCTCAGCGCCGTCGAGCTCGCGCGGCATATCCGCCGCAAGCAGGTCTCGGCGCGTGAAGTGATGACTGCGCATCTGGCGCGGATCGAGCGGGTGAATCCCCGGATCAACGCGATCGTGACAGTGGTGGCCGATCGGGCGATGGCCGACGCGGCGAAGAGCGACGAGTGGCAGGCACGCGGCAACGCGCTCGGCCCGCTCCATGGATTGCCGACGGCCCACAAGGATCTCGTCCGCACCGCCGGCATCCGCACGACCTTCGGGTCTCCGCTCTTTCGGGACAACGTGCCGACCGCTGACGATCTGATCGTGAGGCGCGTCCGGGCCGCGGGGGCGATCACGCTGGGAAAGACGAACACCCCCGAGTGGGGCGCGGGCTCGAACACGTTCAATGCGGTGTTCGGCGCGACGGTCAATCCATACGATCACACGAAGACGGTGGGAGGGAGCAGCGGCGGCGCGGCCGCCGCGCTGCGATGCGGCATGGTGCCGATCGCGGGCGGGAGCGACATGGGTGGATCGCTGCGGAATCCCGCCGCGTTCAACAACGTCGTCGGGCTCAGGCCCTCGCCGGGCCGCGTCCCGGACGACGACGGCTCCTGGTTGCCGCTGGCGACTCTGGGGCCGATGGCCCGAACGGTCGCGGACGTCGCGCTGTTCCTCAGCGCGATGGCCGGCGCGCACGCGCCGGATCCGCTCATGATCGCCGAGGACGGCGCGCGGTTCCGCGCTCCGCTCGGACGGAGCTTCAAGGGGGTGCGCGTCGCCTGGTTCACGGGGCTGGGCGGTATCCCGTTCGAGCCGGAGATCACGCGGGTCGTCGACGCCAATCGGCAGGTGTTCATCGACCTCGGCTGCATCGTCGAGGAGGCGGAGCCCGACTTCGCCGGCGTGGACGAGGCGTTTCCGATCCTGCGCCATCTGTCGTATCACGCGAACCACGCGAGACAGGCGCGCGAGCATCCGACGATGTACAAGGATACGATCAAGTGGGAGATCGCCGAGGCGGAGCGCAACACGGGCGCGGACGTCGCGCGTGCGGCGGCGAGACAGGCGCGGCTCTACGCCGAGACGGCTCGCTTCTTCGAGACGTACGAGTACTTCGTGCTCCCCGTGACGCAGGTGGAGCCGTTCGACATCAAGTCCGAGTACCCGACGACGGTGAACGGCGTGGCCTTGCCGACGTACATCGACTGGATGCGCTCGTGCTGGTACGTCACGCTGAGCGCGTGTCCCGCCATCTCGGTGCCGGCTGGCTTCAGCGCACGCGGCCTCCCGGTGGGACTGCAGATCGTCGGGCGACACCGTGGCGACTGGAGCGTGCTTCAGATGGCGCATGCATTCGAGCAGGCGACGCGGCACGGGGCGAGGAGACCGACGTTGCCCTAGCCATTGCCGCAGACGCGCAGGAAGCCCAGTGCCGCCGCACCCGAGCGGGTCGGAGGCGATTGGATGCACGACTACGCCCTGCGCACCGGGTACGGCGGGTGCGTCACCGCGACTCGCTGATCGCTCGAGCGTGAACCACGAGCGGACGCTCTCTACGCCGCGGCGGCTGCGGGCACGGGTCCCGCCGGAACCAGTTCCTTGCGGCCCAAGTCGACGCGCAGGTTGAGCCCCTCGAGGCCGTGCGCTCCGAGCAGCACCATGTCATCCGGCTGCGCGAATACCACCACCGAGGGTGCCGATCGCCCGCCCGCGTGGAGCATGGCGAATCCGACGTGGCGCTCGAGGATCCTGCCGTCGGCCGTCTCGAAGCGATCGATGCGCACCGGTGCCACGCCGAGCTGCGCCAGCCGCTCCTCGGCGATCCACGTGTACTCGCTGCCGGTGTCCACCATCATGTGCTCGACGTCGACACGCCGCTGCGGATCGGTCAGCGAGGCGACTCCCACCGTCGTCCGGAAGATTCCCATGTCGTCGATCATCGTCGGCTCTCCTGTCGGTGCATCATCGATCTACCGCAGGGCGCGTCGGTAGTCCATCGCTACCCGAGCGACGGGACGTACTCAGCCGGCCGGTCGATACTGACCACAGAGCTCCGAGGGAAGGTGCTACGGAAGCGCGCATCGCTGGCCAGCCACTGGGCCGATCGCTAAGTTCGGGCTCCCCGCACCCTCCGACTCGCCTCCCCCAGCATCGCCTCTCGCCGCCTCCCGCGCGGTCGCGACGCGTTGAGGACATCCCGCCGTGAGCGACGCCGCCACGCGCCTCTCGAACGCCCTCGCCGGTCGATATCGCATCGAACGGGAGCTCGGCGCGGGCGGCATGGCCACGGTGTACCTCGCACACGACCTCAAGCACGACCGCGACGTCGCGATCAAGGTCCTCCACCCTGACCTCGGCGCGGCGCTCGGCAGCGAGCGGTTCCTCTCGGAGATCCGCACGACCGCGCGGCTCCAGCACCCGCACATCCTGCCACTGCTCGACAGCGGCGAGGCCGACGGGCTGCTGTACTACGTGATGCCGCTGGTGACCGGCGAGACGCTGCGCACGCGCCTCGACCGCGAGCGACAGCTGCCGGTCGCCGACGCCGTGCGCATCGCGCGCGAGGTGGCGAGCGCGCTCGACTATGCGCACCGGCACGACGTCATCCATCGCGACATCAAGCCGGAGAACGTGCTGCTGCACGACGGGTCGGCGCTCGTCGCCGACTTCGGCATCGCGCTGGCCGTGCAACAGGCCGGCGGCCAGCGCATGACGCAGACGGGGCTCTCGCTGGGCACACCGCAGTACATGTCCCCCGAGCAGGCGATGGGGGAGCGCGCGATCGACGCGCGCACCGACGTCTACTCGCTCGGCGCGCTGACGTTCGAGATGCTGACGGGCGAGCCGCCGTTCACCGGCCCCACGGTGCAGGCGATCGTCGCCAAGGTGCTGAGCAGCGAGCCGGCGCCGGTCACCTCGTTGCGCAAGTCCGTGCCCGCGAACGTCGCCGCCGCGGTGCACGCGGCGCTATAGAAGCTGCCGGCGGACCGGTGCGAGAGCGCGAAGGCCTTCGCCGATGCGCTCGGCGATGCGCGGTCGGGCTACGCCACGCACGCGGCACTCGGCGAGGGCGGGGCGGTCATGCCCGCGCGCTCCCGGCGAGCGCGGTACGTCGCGTACGGTGGGTGGGTGGTCGCGCTGATCGCCATCGCTGCCGCCGCGACGATGGGTCTGCGCGCCAGGCCGGGCGCACCGGCGCCGGTGGTGCCGCTCACGCTGGACACGCCGAACGCGCGCCCCGATCTCGGACGCTTCGCGGTCTCCGGCGACGGAACACGCTTCGCCTTCTCGACCGACGAAGGGATCTCGTACCGCGACGCCGGCCAGCGGGAGTATCGCCTCCTGTCGGGCACGGAGAACGGCGAGTCGCCGTCGTTCTCGCCGGATGGCCAGTGGCTCGTCTATCAGGCGAACGGCGCGCTGCGGAAGATCGCCGTGGCCGGCGGATCGCCGGTGGCGCTCTTCCCCACGGATTCGTTGCTCGCGGGCCGGGTGAGCTGGGGCGAGGACGGCAGCATCGTCTTCGAGACGCGCTCCGTCCTCGCCGTGCTGCCGGCCCGCGGGCCACTTCGCCTGCTCACGAAAGCCACGGCGGCCGAGCAGCCGCGGCTCACGCCGGACGGCAAGGGCGTGCTCTACGTGGACAATCGCCAGCGCGCGCGGCTGATGTACTACGACCTCACCCTCGACTCGGCGTTCACGGTGCTCGAGGAATCCGCCGAAGCGCAGCTCCTGCCGACGGGGCACCTCATCTACGGGTCGCCATCGAGTGGGCTGTACACGGTGCGATTCGATCAGGCGAAGCACGCGGTGGAGGGCGCACCGTCGCCCGTCGTGCTCGACATGCAGTCGAACGGCGGCGTCGCGCCATTCGTCGTGACGACGAACGGCACGCTGGTTTATCGCGCGGGCGTGGACGCCGAGTATCGCACGCTGGTCCGCGCACCCGACGGCCGGATCGACACCCTTCCGCTCGCGCCGAAGGTGATCAGCTACGCGCGCTTCTCTCCCGACGGGCGGAAGCTGGCCTTCACGATCGGCGCGTCGCGCGGCACGAATCGGCACACATGGATCTACGACATCGAGCGTGGGGCGCTGGCGCGATTCACGATGGAGGGCGGCGGTCACGCGCCGGTGTGGTCGCCGGACGGTACGCGCATCGCGTTCACCGCCGAATTGACGACGACCGACGCCGAAGACCTGTTCGTGCAGCCCGTGGATCGGAGCACGCCGCCGGAGCGCGCCCCGCGCATGCCGAGCGACCAGCACGCCACCGACTGGCCGTCGGACACGCTGCTCGTCTTCTCCAACCAGGCCGCCGCGCGCACCCTCGGCACCCCCGACGGCCGAGGGCACGCCGACATCGTCAATCCCGTGACGAAGACTGCCGCACGCCCCTACTTGCGCGCGACGTGGGGAGAGTACGACGCGGTCGTCTCGCCGGACGGGCAGTGGGCGGCGTACACGTCGCTCGAGTCGGGCAGGCCCGAGATCCAGGTGCGGCGCTTCGCGACCGCCGACGCGGGCGGACGCTGGAAGGTGTCGAGCGGAGGCGGGCAGCGCGCGCGGTGGTCGGGAGACGGCCGGACGATCTACTACCAGACGGCCGACAACACGGCGATTCGCGCTGTGCGGGTCACGCCGGGCGCACCGTTCGTCGTGAGTGAGAGCGAGACGATCCTGAAGGCACCGGCGATCGGCACGGCGTGGGACGTCGACCGGACGACCGGACGCATCCTGGTGACCGAGCCCGTCGTCGCCGCGGGGGCGCGAATCGTGGTGATGCAGCACTGGCTCGAGGCGTTCCGTCGCGGTCTGGCGGCGAAGTGAGCTCGTGACGGGCGAGGGTGCGGATCCCTCGACTCACTGCGCTCGCTCGGGATGACTCCCGGGTGCAGATCCCTCGACTCGCTGCGCTCGCTCGGGATGACTCCCTCCTTGTCATCCCGAGCGGAGCGCGCAGCGCGGAGTCGAGGGATCTGCACGCCGCCATCATCTCGATCGGCGACTCGCCACGCGGCCAGTCGCTTTCCAGGGGCGCGGTTGCGCCGGCGCCGCGCTGGCTGCCCGCGTGCGTGCACCGTACGTTAGCCCCGTGCGCCAGCCGGCCCCCTCCTTCGACGCGATCGTCATCGGCTCCGGGATCTCCGGCGGCTGGGCGGCGAAGGAGCTGTGCGACAAGGGCCTGAAGACCCTCGTGCTCGAGCGCGGCCGCAGCGTCGAGCACGTCAAGGACTATCCCACGATGAACGTCAATCCGTGGGACCTGCCGCACCGCGGCGCAATGTCGCGCCAGCAGTTGAAGGAGAACCCGCTGATCAGCAAGGCGGCGGGATACGGCGAGGACACGGCGCACTTCTTCGTCAAGGACCGCGACCATCCGTACGTGCAGGAGGCGCCGTTCGACTGGATCCGCGGCTACCAGGTCGGCGGGAAGTCGCTCATCTGGGGGCGCGCGTGCCAGCGGTGGAGCAGGCACGAGTTCACCGCGCCCGAGCGGATGGGCTACGGGATCGCCTGGCCGATCGGCTACGACGACGTCGCGCCGTGGTACTCGCACGTCGAGCGCTTCGTCGGCGTCTGCGGCAACCGTGACGGGCTCGAGGCGATGCCCGACGGCGAGTACCTGCCGCCGTTCGACTTCAACTGCGTCGAGAAGCACCTGAGCGACGCGGTGCGCGCGCACTACCGCGACCGCTTCATCGTCCAGGGTCGCTGGGCGCACCTCTCGAAGCCCGAGCCGATCCATCTCCAGCAGGGGCGCGGCACCTGCCAGGCGCGGAACCTCTGCATGCGCGGCTGTCCGTTCGGCGGCTACTTCAGCTCGAACGCCTCGACGCTGCCGTGGGCAGCGAAGACGGGGAACCTCACGCTCCGCCCGGACTCGGTCGTCCATTCCATTATGTACGATCCGCGCACCGGACGTGCGTCCGGCGTCCGCGTGATCGACGCGCACACGCATGCCGTCACGGAGTACCGCGCGCGCGTCGTGTTCGTGAACGCGTCGGCGCTCAACACGAACCTGATCCTCCTCAACTCGACGTCGCCCCGCTTCCCGAACGGGCTGGGCAACGACAGCGGCCTGCTCGGCCGGTACGTCTGCCACCACGACTACCGGACGTCGGCGAACGGGACGATGCCCGGCTTCGAGGACAAGTACTTCTTCGGTCGAAACCCGACCGAGTGCATCCTCGCGAACTTCCGCAATCTCGGGAAGCACGACATGGACTACGTCGGCGGCTACACGACGTTCACCGGCGCGTACCGGTCGCAGGCCGAGCCGGCGGAGCGGGTCGGCGCCGCGTACAAGGATGCGCTGTCGAAGCCGGGGCCGTGGGGGATCTACATGTACATGCAGGGGGAGACGATCCCCAAGGAGTCGAACCACGTCCGGCTGCACCCGACGCAGAAGGACCAGTGGGGGATCCCGCTCCTCGTCACCTCGGTGCGCTACGACGACAACGACGAGCGGATGATCGCCGACTGGCGCCGGGAGGCGAAGGCGATGCTCGAGGTCGCGGGGTGCACGGACGTGGAGACGCGCGACAACGGCCAGGCGCCCGGGCTCGACATCCACGAGATGGGCGGCGTGCGGATGGGCCGAGACCCGAAGACGTCGCTGCTCAACGAGTGGAACCAGCTCCACGCGTGCAGGAACGTGTTCGTCACCGACGGCGCGTGCATGACGTCCACCGGCAACCAGAGCCCGTCGCTGCTGTACATGGCGCTGGCGGCACGCGCGGTGGACCATGCGGTGGGCGAATTGGCGAGGAAGAATCTGTGAGGCCAGGATCATTGGTGCAGATCCCTCGACTCGCTGCGCTCGCTCGGGATGACGGCGTGTCATCCCGAGCGAAGCGCGCAGCGCGCAGTCGAGGGATCTGCACTCAGATCGTCCCACGCCGGATTCCGCGCCTCGATCAGCGCGACCTTCTTGTCGCGTCGCCAATTCTTGATCTGCTTCTCTCGAGCGATCGCCGTCCTCGCATCGGGCGCCGTTTCGACGAACACGAGCCGAACGCAGCGATAACGCGCCGAGTACGTACGGGTGGCGATCCGATGCTGCGCGAGTCGCTTCACGATGTCGTTCGTCACGCCGACGTAGAGCGTTCGCGAGCGGCTCGCAAGGATATATACGTAGAAGGTGCGCATGGAGAACGATCGCCCCGTTCCGAATGCCGAGTTCACCATTCTGGTACGTATAGGAGCGAAGGGGTGCAGATCCCTCGACTCGCTGCGCTCGCTCGGGATGACGGCGTGTCATCCCGAGCGAAGCGCGCAGCGCGCAGTCGAGGGATCTGCACTCAGATCGTCCCACGCCGGATTCCGCGCCTCGATCAG
>DASTSX010000084.1:0-3754 GCA_035760455.1 Gemmatimonadaceae bacterium
AGGGATCTGCACGTCATTCAACTCACTCAACAACCGACCAATGAGCCCCCTATCCAACTCATTAACTCACCCGTATCAGCGAGCTCACGGGAAGATCTCCCCTCACTTCGCCGGCCCGAACACCTCCTGCGAGTTGATCTCCGTCGCCCCGCGCGTGCGTGAGCCCGCCGCGATGTAGAGCCTGCCCCCGTGGAGCACGGCCTGGGTCGCGTGGCGGCCCACGGTCATCGGCGCGAGCGTCGTCCACCGCATCGCGAGCGGATCGTATGCCTCCACCTCGGCGTGTGCCGCCTGCTGCGCCGCGCTCTCGCCGCCGAGGACGAGCAGACGGCCGTCCACCACGGCGCTCGTCGTGCCGGCGCGCGGCGTCGGGAGGTTCGCCGACGGTGGCAGCGTCGTCCACCGCCCGGTGGCGAAGTCGAACACGTCCACCTCAGGCACGGTGAGCTCGAACGTCTGGTTCGTCGCCGCCGAGCTCCGGCGGCCGCCGGCCGCGTAGAGCTTGCCGTCGATCACGGCGGCCTGGAAGTGGTCGCGCGCGCGCGGCGCGTCGGGGAGGCGGCGCCACGTACCGGTGCGCGGATCGAACGCGTCGAACCAGGTGACGTGGCCGCTCCAGTGCCCGATCTGGATGCCGGCGACGACGTAGATCTGTCCGTCGTGCACCACCGCGCCGGCGCCGCCGCGCCGCCGGTCGGCGGGGATCTCGGGCCCGGTGCTCCACCGGTCCGTCGCCGGATCGTAGATGTGAATGACCGGGAGCGCCGGCTCGCGCGGATAGCCGCCGGTCATCGCACCGACGACGTAGATCTTCCCGCCGTACTCCACCGCCTGGAAGTGGTGCATCTCCACCGGCGGCGCGGCGCCGGCGCTCCACGCGCCGGTCGCCGGATCGAAGATCTCGACCGGCTTGATGGGGTTCGTGCCGCGTCCGCCGACGAGATAGAACCGCTCGCCCACGCGGACGTACCCGTTCTCGTGCCGTCGCGTCGGCCGCTCGCCCTGCGGCAGAACCTCCCACCGCCCGGGCGACGGCGCGGCGCGCGGGACGGGATTGCTCGTGGCGCACGCGCCCAGCGAGGCGGCGAGTGCGAGTACGGCGAGACGACTGGAATGCATGATGTCTCCTACGGTCGAGTGACGCACGCACCAGGTGAGCTACAACTGAACAGGTGAGCTACAACTGATCGACGCGGAGGGCGCGAAGGTTCGCGGAGACGCAGGGACCGGCTCGAGGCGTCGACATCTCGCCCGGCGCACCGCTCCTCTCCATCCACGACCCCAAATGAAAGGACGTGGGTTCGGCATCGACGCCTGCGTCGCGCCGCGGTCTTTCCAAAGCCTCCGCGCCTCGCCGTTCCCCTCCGCGGTCTCCGTGTCACGCTGTTGCCATTGAGAGTACTTTCGCACCCGCGCACCCGCGCACCCGCGCACCCGCGCACCCGCGCACCCGCGCACCTCACAGATCCGCGCAGCTCTTCACGATGCTCCCGCACCGCCTGCACAGCAGCTTGCAGCTCCTCCACCAGAGATCGGTGGAGCCGCAGACGTCGCAGGTCTCCTGCTCGGGCTCGCTCGGCGCGGTCATCGTATAATATTGAAGCGACACCGCCACGCCGACCAACGTCCCTCGGAGCCGTCCCCTGTCGAAGCAGACGAACGAGACCTCCACACCCCAGCAGCGCCCGAGCTGGGCGGGTCAGACTCCCGCGCTCGGATCCGTCTCCCTTCCGGGGCCCGCCGTCCGTCGCGAGGACGTGCCCCTCCACGAGGACGTCCGCTGGCTCGCCGCCGCACTCGGCCGCGTCATCCGCCGCCTCGAGGGCGAGGAGGCGTTCGAGACGATCGAGACGCTGCGCCGCGCCTGCCGCGCGCGCCGCCACGGCGATCCGTCGGCGCCCTCGCTCGATCAGCTCCTCGCGCAGGTCGAGGCGCTCCCGATCGAGCTGAGCGCCATCACCGCGCGCGCGTTCACGCTCTTCTTCCTGCTCATCAACACCGCCGAGCAGGTGCACCGCGTCCGGCGCACCCGCGCGTACCGCACCGTGGACAGCGCCGAGCCGCAGCCCGCGTCGGCGCAGTGGGCGATGCGCAACCTCAAGCGCGACGGCCACGCCGCGACCGAGGTCGAGCGCGCGATCTGCAGCCTCGACGTCCGTCCCGTCCTCACCGCGCATCCCACCGAGTCCACGCGCCGCACCCTGCTCGGCCTCCAGGCGCGCGTCGCCGACGCGCTCCTCGCGCGCGAGCAGACGCCACTCGCCGAGCGCCACGGCATCGAGGAGCAGCTCGACGGCGAGGTCGAGCTGCTCTGGGTGACGTCGGAGATCCGCCAGGACCGCCCCTCCGTGCGCGACGAGGTGAGCACGGTGCTCTGGTACCTCGAGACGCGTCTCATCGACGCCGGCGCCCGTGCGCGCGAGGCGCTCGTGCGCGCGTTCGAGGAGGAGTTCGCCTGCTCGTCCGAGGTGCTCCGCAGCGCCGTGCCCGTGCGCATCGGCAACTGGGTCGGCGGCGATCGCGACGGAAACCCGTTCGTCACCCCCGACGTCACGATCGCCACCGCGCGCCGCGGCAGCTACTCGATCCTCGGCCGCTACGCCGCGGCGCTCAAGGATCTCGTCGAGCGGCTCTCGGTGTCGGCGCAGCTCGCTCCTCCGAGCGACGAGCTGCGCGAGTCGCTCGAGATAGACCGGCGATTGCTGCCCGACGTGTGGGAGGCGAACCGCCGCCGCAACGCCGACGAGCCGGTGCGGCTCAAGCTCTCGTTCATGCAGGGGCGCGTCGAGGCGACGCGGCGGCTCACCGCGGCGCGCGACGCCGGACGCCTCGTCGACGAGCCGGCGGCGTACCGCCGCGCCGCGGAGCTCGAGCACGACCTCCAGATGGTGCGCGAGAACCTCGCCTCCGCGGGCGCGATGCACGCGACGCGCACGACGATCGATCCGCTGCTCGCCACGCTCCGCGCGCACGGGCTGCACGGCTTCCTCATGGACGTGCGCGACCACGCCGACAACCACAGCGCCGCCGTCGCCGACATCGCGCAGCAGCTCGGCCTCCCCGAGTTCGACGGCGACGCGCTCCGCCGCGAGCTGCTCGGCCGCCGGCCGCTCGTCAGCGCGCACGTGCCGCTCGCCGAGGCGACGACGCGCGTGCTCGACACCTTCCGCGCCGTCTGCACCATCCAGAACGAGATGAGCGAGGAGGCGGCGAGCACGTACATCGTCTCGATGACGCAGAGCGGGGAGGATCTCCTGCGCGTCCTGCTGCTCGGCCGCGAGGTCGGGCTGGTGGACCTCGCCGGCGAGAAGCCCGAGTCCAGCATCGACGTCGTGCCACTGTTCGAGACGCTCGACGATCTCGAGAACGCGCCGAGGGTGATGCGCGAGCTGCTGGACGATCCGGTCTACCGCCGCCAGCTCGCCGCGCGCGGCAACCGGCAGGAGGTGATGATCGGCTACTCGGATTCCGGGAAGGACGCCGGCATCCTCGCCGCGTCGTGGGCGCTCTACGAGGGACAGGAGGCGCTCGCCAGGCTGTTCGCGGAAGCCGGTGTGCAGCTCCGACTGTTTCATGGACGCGGCGGCAGCGTCGGCCGCGGCGGCGGCTCGCCCGTCTACCGCGCGCTCGCCGCGCTGCCGCCCGGAACGGTGAACGGCCGGCTCAAGATCACCGAGCAGGGAGAGATCATCTCGCAGCAGTTCGGGCTCCTCCCCGTCGCGGAAAGAACCCTCGAGGTCACGCTCGCGGGCGC
>DASTSX010000085.1:0-3921 GCA_035760455.1 Gemmatimonadaceae bacterium
CCCAGGGCCGGCTCCGGCTCGAGACGCGCGACGGCGATCTGAGCATGCGCGTGATGGACCTCATCGCGCCGATCGGCAAGGGCCAGCGTGGGCTCATCGTCGCGCCGCCGCGCGCGGGGAAGACGATCCTGCTCCAGAAGATCGCCAACGCGATCGCGGAGAATCATCCCGAGGTGACGCTCATCGTGCTGTTGATCGACGAGCGCCCGGAGGAGGTGACCGACATGCACCGCGAGGTGCGCGGCGAAGTGATCAGCTCCACCTTCGACGAGGAGGCGACCCGTCACGTCCAGGTCGCCGACATGGTGATCGAGAAGGCGAAGCGGCTGGTGGAGTCGGGGAAGGACGTGGTGATCCTGCTCGACTCGATCACGCGACTCGCGCGGGCCCACAACACGGTGATCCCGAGCGGTGGGAAGATCATGTCGGGGGGGCTCGACGCGAAGGCGATGGAGAAGCCGAAGAAGTTCTTCGGCGCCGCGCGCAACGTGGACGGCGGCGGCTCGCTGACGATCATCGCGACGGCGCTCATCGAGACGGGCTCGCGCGCCGACGAGATGATTTTCGAGGAGTTCAAAGGCACGGGCAACATGGAGCTCGTGCTGGCGCGCGAGATCGCCGAGAAGCGGATCTATCCGGCGATCGACATCAATCGCTCGGGGACGCGCCGCGAGGAGCTGTTGTTCACCCCCGAGGAGCTGAACCGCGTGACCCTCCTGCGGACGTTCCTCGCCGACATGCCCGAGAGCGAGGCGATCGACTTCCTGCTCAAGCAGATGTCGCGCTCGAAGAACAACCGCGAGTTCTTCGTGCAGATGCGCGAGGGGTGAGCTCGTGCGCCTGATGCCGCCCGAGCGCGGACGCTGGATGGCCATCGACTGGGGCGAGCGGCGCATCGGTCTGGCGGTGAGCGACCCGAGCGGCACGATCGCCAGCCCCGCCGGGGTGGTCGAACGCCGCGCAGGCAAGCGTCCGCCCATCGCGGAGCTCGTGCGCCGGGCCGAGTCGCTCGAGGCGAGGGCGATCGTGATGGGGCTGCCGCTGGATGGCGAGGGGGAGGACACGCCGCGCGCCACCGAGTGCCGGCGCGTCGCGGGCGAGCTGACGCGTCGCACGCAGCTGCCGGTGGCGCTGCTCGACGAGCGATTCACGACCGCCACCGCGCTTCGCGCGATCCGCGAGATGGGCGGCAGCACGCGCGGCCGAAAGGGCGACGTCGACGCGCTGGCCGCGACCGTGCTGCTCCAGCAGGCGCTGCGAATGAGCGTGCTCCCCGCCGTCGACGCCGATGTCCCGAGCTCCGAGAGCGATGCCCCCGCGTCGTAGCGTCCACGGCGCGACGCGACGGATCGTCGGCGCCGCGGCGGCGATCGTCGCCATCGCGCTGGCGGGGTGCCGCGGGTCGGGCACCGGCGAGGTGCGCGTGCTCGTACCGCGCGGTGCGACGTTGCGCGTGGCCGCCGAGTCGCTCGAGAAGGCAGGGGTCGTCGGGAATGCGACGGCATTCCGGCTGTATGGGATGCTGCGCGGGAGCGACCGATCGATCCGCGCCGGCACGTACGTGTTCAAGCGGCCCGTCTCGTGGGGCGAGGTGCTCGACGACCTGCGCGGAGGCAATGCGCTCGAGCACGCGATCACGATCCCCGAAGGCTGGTCGCTGATCCAGATCGTCCCGCAACTGGCGCGCGTGCTCGAGGTGTCGATCGATTCGGTGCAGGCAGCGGTTCGCGACACCGCCCTGCTCCGCGCGCTCGACGTGCCGACCCCGACGCTCGAAGGCTATCTGTTTCCCGACACCTACGTCTTCCCCGACGGCACGACGGCGCGCGCGGCGGTGCGCGTGATGGTGGACCGGTTCCAACGTGTGTGGCAGCCCGAGTGGAGCCAGCGTCTGCAGGCGCTGGCGATGAGTCGGCACGACGTGATGGCGTTGGCGTCCATCGTCGAGAAGGAAGCGCGCCTGCCCGAGGAGCGCCCGGTGATCGCGGCCGTCTACGTGAATCGGCTCAAGGCGGGGATGCTGCTGCAGGCGGATCCGACGGTGCAGTACGCGCTCGGCAAGCACGTCGCGCGCGTGTACTACAAGGACCTCGCCGTCGAGTCGCCGTACAACACGTACAGGAACAAGGGGTTGCCGCCCGGTCCGATCGCCTCACCGGGCCGGCCGGCGATCGTCGCCGCGCTGAACCCGGCCAACGTGCCGTACACCTACTTCGTCGCGCATCCCGACGGGCACCACGAGTTCACGACCAACTTCGCGGCGCACAGCGTCGCGGTGCGGGGGGCGCGGCGAGAGTGGGACTCGGTTGCCGCGTTGCGTCGCGATCCGCCGCGTACAGCGCCGGCCACACGGCCGACGCGTCGCTGAGGGCGCGTGTCGACCAGCGTCGGTGCGCGGGGGTTCGACGTCGCGAGCGTGCGACTCATCGCCATCACGGACTCGCTGCGTGACGGTCCGCGCGGGCTAGCGCTTCGTGCCGCGGCGGCGGCGTTCGGCGGCGCGACGATGATCCAGCTCCGGCTCAAGGAGGAGAGTGCGCGCTCGCTGGTGGAGATCGCACGCGCGATCCTGATGATGGTTCCCGACGTTCCGCTCATCGTGAACGACCGTGCCGACGTCGCGCTTGCCGCGGGCGCCGCCGGGGTGCACGTGGGCGTGGACGATCTCGCGCCGGCGTTGCTGCGGCGAGTCGTGCCGCCGGGGTTCATCATCGGCGCGTCGGTGGGCAGCGAGGACGAGGTGGGTCGCGCGGCCGGCGCGGACTACGTGGGGATCGGGCCCGTCTACGCAACGGGCAGCAAGGCGGATGCGGGCGCCGCGATCGGGCCCAGCGGATTCGCCGATCTGGCGCGGCGGTGTGGACTGCCGGCGGTAGCGATCGGTGGAATCAGCAGCGAGCGGGTGGGCGAGGTGATGTCGGCGGGCGCGTCGGGGGTCGCGGTGATCAGCGCCCTGTTTGCGGCGCCAGATCCGACGCTGGCCGCCCGCGCCCTCCGATCCGCCCTGGACGCCAACGGAAGGTGATGTCAGGAACGTTCTCGTCGTCGCGGCCGGCGCGTCGCTTCTGCACCGGGGGCTTCCACTCGATGATCTCGCGCTCGGCGTTCCTGACGCGCGCGAACACGGGCGGGAAGAGGAAGAGGTCGACGAAGTCTGGATCGAACTGGGTACCGCGCCCCTCGAGCAGCACCTGACGCGCGACGTCGTTCGGCTGGGCGTTGCGATAGCGTCGTCCGTGGGTGAGGGCGTCGAAGGTATCGGCGATCGACACGACGCGCGCGGCGAGCGGGATGCGTCGTCCCCTGAGGCCGCGTGGATAGCCCTTCCCGTCGAAGCGCTCGTGGTGGGCGAGCACGCCGTCGGCGAGATCGGGATAGAAGCCGTTCAGCGGCTCGAGCACCTTGGCGCCCACGGCGGGGTGCGTGGCGATCGCGCGTCGATCGGACGGGGTGAGCATCTCCTCGTCGTGGACGATGTCGAACAGCGCCTCGTGGATCTTCCCGATGTCGTGGAAGAGGGCGACGCGCTCGATGCTCTTGCAGTCGTGCTCCGAGAGGTCGGCGGCCTCGCCGATGATGAGGGAGTAGGCGGCGACGCGGCGGACGTGGGCACCCGTCTGGGGATCGTTGGCGTCGATCGCGTTGAGCAGGGTCTCGAGCGCCGCGGCGGCGAAGCGCTCGGTGGCGCGTCGGGTCTGCTCGCGGCGGATGAACACGGCGGCGGCGGCGGCCGCGGTGGCACTGGCGCCGGCGAGGGCGGCACGAGAGAGAGGCATGCGAGGGAACGAGGCAAAGATCGGGCGCGCGTGCGCGGGTGCGGGGTGCGGGGTGCGCAACCGGGCATCTCTGCGCCGGGCGCGACGACCGGCTGGATGCCGATCCCACGGTCCTGTTCTTGGAGTCGTGAATGGACAGGAGCGG
>DASTSX010000086.1:0-4909 GCA_035760455.1 Gemmatimonadaceae bacterium
AGCCCCCGGCGATCGTGGATGCCGGCGGACGCGTACGCGCCCGCCTCGCGCCCACGGGGCCGGCGCTCGGGCTCCTGCCCGAGCTGGACTTCGCCGTCGCGACCGAGCGGCTCAACGCGGGTGAGACGCTGTTCGCCTACACCGACGGAGTGGTCGACGCGCGGGATGTCCAGGACGAGCCCTTCGGGGAGGAACGATTGATGGCACTGCTGCACTCGGATGGGACCGCGGCAGCGGGACTGCTCGCTCGGGTCGACGCGGCGCTCACCGCGCACATCTCCACCGCCGAGCAGTTCGACGACGTCGCGATGCTCGCGACCCGGAGGACCACATGACCGGGCCGACCGTCGTGCCGGAGACGCATCGTGGGATGATGGGCCTGCTCGTGCCGCGCGGCCGGCGGCTGCATCCGATCCTGCGGCTCAACTACCTGGTTCGCGTCCTGACGTATCCGCTCTACTTCATCCTCTTCGCCGTCGCACTCTATCCGAACCGCGGCACGCCGTTCTTCTGGACGCTGCTGAGCTTTCACCTCTTCGTCTGGCCCCATCTCGCGCTCGCGATGGCATCGCGGGGGAAGAACCAGAAGCACGCCGAGTACCGCAACCTGCTCGGCGACTCGCTGATCATCGGCTGCTACCTGCCGATCGCGTCGTTCAATCTCGGGCCGTGCGGCGCCGCGGTGCTGGGAATCTTCGCGGGATGCATCAGCGTGGGTGGATGGCGGATGGGCGCGCTCAGCGCGCTGTCGATCGCCGTCGGAGCCGTGATCGTCAGCCTGTTCTCCGGCGTGCACTTCGATCCGCTCGGCGGCCACGTTCTGGCGCAGGGACTCGGCATCGCGGTGATCTTCATCTACGTCACCGTGTTCAGCTGGCAGTCGTATGGCCAGGCACAGCGCATGGTCCGCGCGGCGAAGCGGATCGAGGCGCAGACGATGGACCTGCAGCGCAACAGCGCGCTCCTCGAGGAGCGGACGCATCAGCTCGAGCTGGCTCGCGACGCGGCCGAGGCGGCGAATTCGTCGAAGTCCCAGTTCCTCGCCAACATGAGCCACGAGCTGCGCACGCCGCTCAACGCCATCATCGGCTACAGCGACCTCCTCATCGAGGAGGCCGAGGAACTCGACGCGCAGGACCTCGTCCCCGACCTCGAGAAGATCCGCTCGTCGGGGAAGCATCTGCTCGGGCTGATCAACGACGTGCTCGACCTGTCGAAGATCGAGGCCGGGAAGATGGAGATGTCGCTCGAGACCTTCGAGGTGCGCGACGTGCTGACGGCCGTCACGTCCATGGTGCGCCCCCTCGTCGAGAAGAACGGCAACACGCTCGAGGTCTCGATCGACGAGGACATCGGGACGATGCACGCCGACCTGACGCGAGTGAAGCAGATCCTCCTGAACCTGCTCGGCAACGCGAGCAAGTTCACCTCGAAGGGGATCGTCGCGCTCACGGCGACGCGGGAGGACAAGGATCACCGCGAGTGGATCGTCTTCACCGTGCGCGACACCGGCATCGGGATGACGCAGGAGCAGGTCGCGCGGCTCTTCCAGCCCTTCACGCAAGCCGATCCGTCCACGACGCGGAAGTACGGCGGAACCGGTCTCGGTCTCAGCATCTCGCAGCGCCTGTCGCGTCTCATGAACGGCACGATCAGCGTCGTGAGCGAGGCGGGCATGGGGAGCATCTTCACGGTGCGGCTGCCCGTGGAGGTGAGCGAGGCGAAGCTCCAGCGCCAGACGGGGATCTACCGCGTCTCGCGGCCGAGCGTGCCGATCCCGGCCGCGTCGAGCAAGATCCTTCTGATCGACAACGACGCCGGGATGCGGGACCTCGTCCAGCGCATGCTCGCCAAGGAAGGGTTCGAGATGCTCCACGCCGCGTCGGGGCAGGAGGGGCTCCGCCTCGCGACCGAGCAGCGACCCGACGTCATCCTGCTCGACGTCCTCCTGCCCGACCAGGACGGCTGGGCGGTGCTCACTGCGATCACTACCAAGCTCGAGCTGGCGGGGATTCCCGTGGTCGTCGTGACGACGGCGGACGAGCGCGGCCTCGCGGAGACCCTGGGCGCTACGGCGTATCTCTCGAAGCCGGTGACGGCGGAGGAGCTCCGGACGGCGATCCGCGGCGCCCACCAGCCGGCCGGCGAGCCATCATAGGCGGGTCGCGCATCCAGATGTTTACCTCGCTCTTGCGCGATCGGCGCAGTATCGGTATCTAGGCCGACCTACTTTACCCTTCCGTGCCTCGAGCCCGGCCTCCCCAGCCGGGCTTCGCCGTCCTGGCGATGTCGCCCGCCGGTGTCCACGGCCGGTGCCCCGTCCAGCCTCCCTGGGTCTCATGAAATCGTCTTCCTCGCTCCGCCTGGGCGTTCTCCTCGCATTGGCCGGCGCCTCGGCCTGCGGCGACGTCCCCGCGCCCACCACCGCGCTGGTTCCGTCGTCGCCCGCCGAGGCGCGAGTGGCCACGGCCACCACGGACGAGAACATCGTCGTCAGCCCGCTGCTCTCGCAGATCAATGCGTCGCTCGAGGCTGCCGGCGCCGACTATCGCGTGGTGCGTGGCGACCTCCGCATCGCCGCGGACGGCTGGGAAGCCGTCACCTCCACCGTGCTCATCGCCGACGACCGCTATCGCGGGATCGGCGCCGAGTGGGTGAAGGGTGACCCGCGCCGTGGCGGGCGCGGAGGCGTGACCTACGCCTTCGGCTCGAACACCGCGATCGCGCCCACGACGCGCGATCCGAACGGCGCGAACGTCCGGCTCGTGCCGGCGGCCGATCAGTCAGCCGCCGTCGACGAGGGGATGCAGGCTTGGGCGGGCATCGGATGCTCGGCCCAGCCGATCACCCGCGTTGCGATCCCGGCGGGCACCGATCCCGACCTCCTCGACCAGCTCGTGCGCGGCCAGGCGCCGAGCCAGAACTATGCGCGGCCTGCGGACATCGTGCATTCGGGCTGGCAGCCCGCATCCTGGTTCCGCACGCTCGCCGGCGGGACGAGCGGGAACAACATTCTCGGCGTGACGCTCCTGTTCGCCTTCACGAACGCCCAGGGCGCCTACACCGACATCGACCGCAACGGCAAGGCGGATCTCCGATTCACCGAGCTGTTCTACAACGCTCGGTTCTACTGGGGAAACGGCGCGCCCAACGTCGTGGACACGTACTCGATCATCGCGCACGAGAGCGGCCACGCCGTCGGCGTCGGCCACTTCGGTAGGGTGTTCGTCACCAAGTCGGACGCGGCGGACGGCATCTCGATCTCCGACGTGAAGTACGCGCCCTACGCGCTCATGAACGCCGTCTACGTGACGGGCCGGAGCGCCTTCACCGGCACCGATCTCTCGTCGTTCTGCTCGATCTGGTCGAGCTTCTGAGTCGTCGGGGTGAATCGGTGAATCGGTGAATCGGTGAATCGGTGAATCGGGAACGGCCTCGGGAAGCCCTGCCTCCTGAGGCCGTTGTCGTTACCCACCCGCGCACCCGCGCACCCGCGTTGCGCCGCCAGAGGGTTCCTCGTCGCTCGGCGTGCCCACTCCGACGACCGACGCCTCCGTCTCGACCCCGTCCGATACGCGAGCGACCGCGCGCGAGCGGCCCGCCCTCGCGCTGATCGCCCGCTGGCTGGCGCCGGTGCTGCTCGGCATCGTCGCGTTCACGTTGGTGCTCGAGATCACCGTGCCGCCGGGCCCCGGGCTCGACCCGGACGCCCTCGCGTACATGGGCAGCGCGCAGTCGTTCGCGCAGCACGGCGAGTTCCGCACGCCGACCGCTCGCTGGTGGAGCACCGACAGCACGGCCATGCTCGCGCACTTCCCACCCGGGTTCGCCACGGCGCTCGCGGTGCCCGTGCATCTCGGGATGGATCCCATGGAAGGCGCGCGGCTCGTGCAGGCGCTGGCCGCGTTCGTGATCGTCGTCACGCTCGTGTTCCTCGTGAGCGAAGCGGCCGCGCCGGTCGCGGGTGTCCTGCTCGCCACCGCCCTGTTCTCGATGTCCTCGATGCACGAAGTCCACGTGTCGGTGTTGAGCGAGCCGCTGTACCTCGCCTTCACGGTGCTCGCGCTGTTCGCCATGCTCCGACATGGCGATCGGCCGTGGCTCGCCGGCCTCGCCGCCGCGCTGGCGACGCTCACGCGCTACGCGGGCGTCTCCGTCGTCGGCGCGGTCGCGCTCTGGAGCTTCGCGCGACGCGGGACGCTCGCCACGCGCATGCGCGCGGCCGCTCTCGCTCTGCTGCCCACGCTGGTGCTCCAGGGACTCTGGTTCGTCCGCACCAAGCGGCTCGGCGGCAACGACCCGATCCGCCGACTCTCGCTCTACGGCGACCTGGCGAAGTCGCTGGAGCAGGGCGCGACGACGCTCGCCTGGTGGCTCGTCCCCAACCCCGACGACTGGAACGAGAAGCTTCCCTACCAGCGGGGCGCGGCGCTCGCGGCGGCATTCGTCATCGTGCTCGTCGCGCTGGCGGGTGCCTGGCGGCTGTCCCGGTCGCACGCCGCCCGTGCCGAGCCGGGCGGACGCCGCGAGCTCCCCGAGGGAGTGAGGCTGCTCGGCGCGACGGGCCTCCTCGTCGTCTCCTATGCCGGCGTCCTGCTCGCATCGCGGCTGGTCGCCGACCCGAACATCCCGTTCGACGAGCGCATCCTCGCCCCGGTGATTCTGCTCGGCGCCACCTTCGCCGCGACGGGGGTCGCGCTGTGGTGGCGCAGCACGCCGAGCGAGCTTCCGAAGGTGGCGGTGGCTGGCGCGCTGCTCGGCTGGTGGGCCGCGGCGGGCTCACACACGCGCAACGAGGCGCGATGGGTGTTCACCCACGGCTCCGACTTCGCGAACGACCAGTGGCGCCACAGCGACCTGATCGACTGGGCGCGCACGGAGGGCGCCGCGCACACGCTGTACACGAACT
>DASTSX010000087.1:0-4022 GCA_035760455.1 Gemmatimonadaceae bacterium
GTCGAGCGCGCTGGTGCGTTCGAGGTCGCGCGCGCGTTCTTCACGAAGCACCTGCTCTGACTGGCCGCGCGGCGCGATCGCTTCGCGCCCCCGGCCGAGGATCACTCGACGCGCACGTTGGGCAGCAGATCGAGCAGCGTGGCGACGGCCGGATTCTCCGTATCGAGCCGCCAGCAGGCCGCGAGCGTCGCTCGTGCGTCGGTCGCCTCGACCTCGAGGTAGGCGACCCCGTCCCGCCACGAGCGTGCGATCGACGCCGGCACGAGCGCGACGCCGACCTCGGCGGCGACGAGGCTGACGATGGTCTGCATCTGCTCCGCCTCCTGCACGACGCGCGGACTGAACCCCGCCCCCTGGCACAGGCCGAGGATGGTGTCGTAGAGTCCGGGACCGGTGCGCCGAGGAAAGATGACGAACGGCTCGTCGGCCAGCGCACCGGGCCAGATCGACTGCTCGCCGGCGAGGGGGTGCCGTGCCGGCAGGACGGCGACGAACGGCTGGTCCACGACGACCCTGAGCCCGAGCAGCGGGGCGCCCTCGACCGGCGGGTGAAGCAGTCCGACGTCGATCTCCCGGTCGCGCAACGCCTCCGCCTGCGCGCCCGAGGAGAGCTGGCGCAGCTCGAGCGCGACGTCGGGCGCCCGCTCGCGGAACGCGCGGAAGACCGTCGGGACGACGGTGTAGGTCGCCGGCGAGACGAACCCCACGACGAGGTGACCGACGACCCCCTCGCCGGCGCGCCTGGCGGCGACCGCCGCGGCGTCGGCCGAGGCGAGCAGCCGCCGCGCATGATCGAGAAAGATCTTGCCGGCCATCGTGAGGCGCGCCGCGCGGCCCACCCGCGTGAACAGCGCCGTGCCGACCTCCCGCTCGAGCTGCTGCATCTGACGGCTGAGCGCGGGCTGCGTGATGTTGAGCCGCTGGGCCGCGCGGGCGAAGTGCCCTTCGTCCGCGACGGCGATGAACGAGCGGACGAGTCTCAGCTCCAGCACCGCGGTCTCCAGCAGGTGGTCGGCCGGCGCGCTGGCGAGGTCTGCCGTCTCGAGATTCATGCGCGCCGTGCATGGATCGCTCCGAAAGCGGCATTTGCCGGCACGAGAGCGCAAGTATACCTCTCCTGTCGCGAGCTGGCAGGAGGCCGCTCGGCACTGCCAAACCGACCCGAGATGAACCCGCACCCGAGCACCTCTCCCGGCACCGTGGTGACGACGCGTCTGGACGGCGACGTCGCCGTCCTTCGCATCGACAGTCCGCCCGTGAACGCGCTCGACGCCGTCCTCCGGGAGGCGCTCCGCACCGCGGTGACGGACGCAGCGTCGAACCCCCGCGCGCGCGCGATCGTGCTGGCGTGCGCCGGACGCACCTTCGTCGCCGGCGCCGACATCGCGGAGCTCGAGCGGGCGGCGTGGGGCGACGGCGAAGGACCGGACATGTCGCCGCTGATGACCGCCGTCGAGCGGTCGCCCAAGCCCGTCGTGGCCGCGCTGCACGG
Source organism: Gemmatimonadaceae bacterium (assembly GCA_035760455.1). Taxonomy (GTDB): domain Bacteria; phylum Gemmatimonadota; class Gemmatimonadetes; order Gemmatimonadales; family Gemmatimonadaceae; genus AG11. Next base: position 1,493 of record DASTSX010000087.1, read on the forward strand.
AACGGTGCTCGGCGGAGGGCTGGAGCTGGCGATGGCGTGCCACTACCGCACCGCGGTGGAGAGCACGCGGCTGGGGCTCCCCGAGATCAACCTGGGGATCATCCCGGGCGCCGAGGGCACCCAGCGCCTGCCGCGGCTCGTCGGCGTCGAGAAGGCGCTCGACATGGGGCTCTCCGGCAAGCCGATCGCCGCATCCGACGCGCTGCGTGCCGGCCTCGTCGATCGGATCGCCGACGGAGATCTCGAGGCCGCGGCGGTGGCATTCGCGCGTGAGGCGCTCGAGCGGGGGGAGGCGCCGCCTCGGACGAGCGAGCGTGCCGACCGCATCGGCACGCCGCAGGAGAACGCACCGCGGCTCGCCGCCGCGCGCGAGACGGTCCGCAAGACGAAGCCGCACCTTCCGGCCGCGCGCGCGTGGGTGGACGCGGTGGAGGCCGCGGTGACGCTGCCGTTCGAGGAGGGGCGGCGACGCGAGCGTGCGCTGTCGGCGGAGACGGTCCGCTCCGAGCCGTGCAAGGCGCTGCTGCACGTCTTCCTCGCCGAGCGCGCCGCGGCGAAGAGCCCCGGGACGCCGAAGGAGATCGCGCTCGCACCGGTGGAGCGCGTCGCGATCGTCGGGGCGGGCACCATGGGCGGCGGGATCGCGATGGCGTGCGCGAACGCGGGCATCGCCGTTCGCCTGCGCGACGCGACCCCCGAGGCGCTCGAGGCGGGTATGGCCGCGGTGCGGCGGAACTACGACGTCTCGGTGAAGCGCGGCCGGCTGACGTCGGAGGTCGTCGCCGAACGGATCGCGCGCGTCACGCCGCAGCTCGACGAGGCCGGGTTCGGCGAGGCTGACCTGATCATCGAAGCGGTGTTCGAGAGCATGGAGCTCAAGCGCCGCGTCTTCGCCGAGCTCGATCGCGTGGCGCGGCCCGGCTGCGTGCTCGCGACGAACACCTCCACGCTCGACATCGACGCGATCGCCGCCGAGACGTCGCGCCCGGAATCGGTGGTCGGCCTCCACTTCTTCAGCCCCGCGAACGTGATGCGGCTGCTGGAGATCGTGCAGGGCGAGCGCACGTCGCCGGAGGTCGTTGCCACGGCGCTCGCATTCGCCAAGCGGCTGGGGAAGGTGGGCGTCGTGGCGCGCAACCTCCCCGGCTTCATCGGGAACCGGATGATGTTCCCCTACATGTACGAGACGCAGTTCCTCGTCGAGGAGGGCGCGACCCCCGAGCAGGTGGACCGCGCGCTCACGGGGTTCGGGATGGCGATGGGGATGTTCGCCGTCGACGATATGGCGGGGCTCGACGTCGCGGCGCGCGTCAAGCAGGAGCTCGGGCACTTCAGCGATCCGGCCGAACGCCGGCCACTCGTCGCCGACCAGCTCCACGCGATGGGACGCTACGGCCAGAAGACGGGTCGGGGCTGGTATCGCTACGAGGCGGGAAGCCGCACGCCGGTGCCCGACCCCGAGGTGCTCGCGCTCATCGAGCGGACGGCGACGGAGGCGGGGATCGCGCGCCGGAGCGTCACCGACGCCGAGATCGTCGAGCGGGCGATCTACGCGCTGATCAATGAAGGCGCACGAGTCCTTGCCGATGGAGGGGCACGACGCGCGTCGGACATCGACGTCGTGTACGTCAACGGCTACGGCTTCCCGGCGTGGCGCGGCGGTCCGATGTTCCACGCCGACCGCGTCGGGCTGCGAACGATCCACGACCGAATCGTCGAATTGCACGCGACGCACGGTGATCGGTGGGCGCCCGCGCCGCTGCTCGCGAAGCTCGCCGAGGACGGGGGAACGTTCCGCGAGCTCGACGGCCGGCGCGCCGAGGATGCAGCGGTGGCCGTACCCGCGTGACGGCGACGATGACCGCATCGGCCTCGTCGTCCCGCGTCCGCCCGGCGCGCATCGGGCCACTCGACGCCGACGTCGTCCACCGTGCGGACGGCTCGGTGGTGGTGCGCTCGCGGCATGCGCTCGGACCGTACGTCACCAGGATCACCGAGCGACTCGAGCACTGGGCCGCGCACGCGCCCGAGCGCACGTTGCTCGCCCAGCGCGGGCCGGACGGCGCGTGGCGCCGTCTCGGCTATCGGAACGCGCTCGACCGCACACGCCGCATCGCCCAGGCGCTGCTCGACCGGGGGCTCTCGGCGCAGCGACCCGTCGCCATCCTCTCCGGGAACGGCATCGAGCACGGTCTCCTGGCGTTGGGCGCGATGTACGCCGGCGTGCCGTACGCCCCGATCGCACCGGCGTACTCGCTGATCGCGCGCGAGTACGGCACGCTCCGCTACCTCATGGAGTCGCTGAAGCCGGGGCTCGTGTATGCGTCGGACGGCAACGCATTCGCGAGCGCACTTCGCGCCGTCGTGCACGACGCGGAGGTCGTCGTCGATGTCATCCCGAGCGAGCGCAGCGAGTCGAGGGATCTGCACCTCACTCCAAGGGGCTCGGTAAGTGCAGATCCCTCGACTTCGCTCGGGATGACGACGACACCGTTCGCCGAGCTGGAAGCGCACGCCGCGACGGAGGCCG
>DASTSX010000088.1:0-12105 GCA_035760455.1 Gemmatimonadaceae bacterium
GACGACCAGCCAGAGCGCGACGAGGCCGAGGGCGAGCCAGATGAGCATCTCCATGCGAGGATGATGGCGCATGGGGATGCCGCAGCGCCAGCGAGCCGCTCTTCCACCGCTCGGCCACGGCTCGGCCACCGCTCGGCCCGCAACAGATTGACGCGGAGTTCGCGGAGGGAACACGAGGCGCGGAGAACAGCAAATGCCCGAGGTGCCCCACGGAAGCATCACTGCAGACCCAAATCATCATCTTTTGGGCTGTGGATGGAGAGGAGCGGTGCGCCGGTGCCTGGCACTCGGCCGCGAGAGCAGTCTTCCGCGACCTCCGCGCTCCTCCGCGCCCTCCGCGTCGATCTGTCGATCTGTCGATCTGTCGATCTCGCCGAGCGGCGGCGGTCGGTTTACGGAGCGGCGCCCCTTCCATATGTTCGTCGGCTCCGACAACCAGCCGCCGACCGACGACGCCCATGAGAATCGCCGAAGGAACCCGCGTCGGCCTCTACGAGGTCACCGGACTGCTCGGCTCGGGCGCGATGGGGAACGTCTACCGGGCCCGCGACCCGCGGCTCGAGCGCGACGTCGCCATCAAGGCGCTGCCGGAGGGAGTCGCCAGCGACCCGGACGCCCTCGCCCGGTTCGAGCGCGAGGCGCGCTTCCTCGCTCAGCTCAACCACCCGAACATCGGCACCATCTACGGGATCGAGGAGGTCGAGGGGGAGCGGCTGCTCGTCCTCGAGCTCGTCCCCGGCGAGACCCTCGAGGAGCGGCTGCGCCGCGGCCCGATCCCCGTCGCGGACGTGATCGACATCGGCCGGCAGATCGCCGCCGCGCTCGAGGCCGCGCACGCCGCCGAGATCATCCATCGCGACCTCAAGCCGTCGAACGTGAAGATCACACCCGACGGGCGCGTGAAGCTGCTCGACTTCGGCATCGCGCGCACGACGGCGAAGGACTCGCGGCACGCCGAGTCCGGCGCGCTCACGATCACCAAGTCGGGGCAGATCGTCGGTACGCCGCAGTACATGAGCCCCGAGCAACTCTACGGCGAGCCGGTGGACCGGCGCGCCGACGTGTGGGCGTTCGGCTGCCTCGTGTACGAGATGCTCACCGGCAAGTACGCCTTCCCGGGCGGCTCCTTCTTCGAGGTCGCCGACGCGATCCGCATCCGCGATCCCGACTGGAGCGCGCTGCCGCACGGCATTCCCGACGCCCTGCGCCGGCTGCTCATGCGCTGTATGAAGAAGTCACCCGCCGACCGCCTGGGCGACATGAGCGAGGTGCGCCTCGAGCTCGACGACCTCGCCTCGGGCGGCGGCGTCGCGACGCGCCGGCGCTCGGCCATGCTGACGTGGGCCGCCGCCGCCGTCGCCGTGGCGGCGATCGTCGTCGCGACGCTGACCGCCACGCGCGGGTCGCGCGCGCGCGCCGTCGCCGAAGCGCCGTCGCTCCGGCTCTCCCAGCTCACGTCGAGCGAAGGGGTCGAGCAGTTTCCCGCGTGGTCCCCCGACGGCGCGTCGGTGGTGTACTCGGGCGAGGTCGGCGGCATCCGCAAGCTGTTCGTGAAGACCGTCGGCTCGGCCGACGCGCAGCAGCTCACCGCCGGCGACCACGACGACATCCAGCCGACGTGGAGCGCCGACGGCGCGCGCGTGCTCTTCGTCCGCGCGAAGGACCCCGCGCGCCGGCTCCAGCCCGGCGACGTGTTCGGCATGTACGAGGACGACGCCGGCGTCTGGTCCGTGGACGTGAAGACGCGCCAGGAGTCGCCCGTCGTGGACGGCGCGTTCTTCCCCGACGTCTCCCCGGACGGCCGGTCGATCGTCGTGGACGCGTCGTGGGCCGGCCCGCGCCGCATCTGGATCGTGGACGCGCGCGGGCTCAACCCGCAGCAGGTGACGTCGGACTCCTCGGAGGCCGTGACCCACGTGCAGCCGCGCTGGTCGCCCGACGGCACGCGCATCGTGTATCAGCGCATCGAGAAGACGCGGTTCGACGTCGCGGTGGTGGACGTCGAGACGCGGCGCTCGACCGTCGTGACGCGCGACGTCTACCGGAAGATCAACCCGGTGTGGGGACGCGACGGGCGCACGGTGTACTACTCGAGCGACGCCGGCGGCGGGATGAACGTGTGGCGGCAGCCGCTGGACGCCGCGGGCCGCCCCGCCGGTCCGCCGCAGCAGCTCACCACCGGCGCCGGACAGGACGTCGAGATCGCGCTCTCCCCCGACGGCGCTCGGCTCGTCTACACGACCTTGCACCAGAACGCCGACCTGTGGCGCCTGCCGCTCACGCCGGAGGGCGACGTCGCCGGCGCCCCCGAGCGGCTCGTCGCGACGACGCGCGAGGACAGCCGAGGCGAGTGGTCGCCCGATGGAGCGCGCATCGCGTTCAACTCCGATCGCGCCGGCCCGATGAACCTCTGGCTCTTCACCCTCGCCGACCGCAGCACGCGCCAGATCACCACCGGCGCCGGCGGCGACTTCCAGCCCACGTGGTCCCCCGATGGGAAGTCGCTCGTGTTCTTCTCGTCGCGCGGCGCGAAGACGGATACCGACATCTGGCGCGTCGACGTGGCGACCGGCGCGCTCACCCAGCTCACGCGCGGCCGCTCGCTCGACCTGAATCCGTTCTACTCGCCGGACGGCAAGCAGATCGTCTTCCAGTCCGACAGCTCTGGACGCCTCGAGCTGTGGGTGATGAACGCCGACGGCTCGGGGGTGCGCCAGCTCACCACCGGCGGCGCGATGGGTCACTTCATCCGCTGGCTCCCCGACGGCTACGTCTATTTCCGCAGTCCCTCGTCGCCGAAGCTGCTGCGCGTGGAGTCGACCGGCGGCGCGCCGGAGCCGACGGGCGCCGAAGCGGGGTCGCACATCTCCTTCTCGCCCGACGGCTCACGGTTCATCGACGTACGCGGCCACAAGGCGGTCTGGCTGTCGACCGTCGGCGGCGAGGCGCGGAAGATCTTCGAGTTCGACGACGCCGACGTGCGGATCGACTATCCCGTCTGGTCACCCGACGGCAAGTCGCTGCTGTTCGACTGGTTCAAGCCGAAGGAAGGAGATCTGTGGCTGGCGGAGGGCGTGGGGGGGCGGTAGCCCGCGGGCGGCGAGGCTGACATCAGGCGCGGCGAGCAACAGATTGGCGCGGAGGCCGCGGAGAGGAACGACGAGGCGCGGAGGAGCAGTGATGCCGCGGTGCCCCACGGACGCATCACTGCCGACTCAAAACATCTCTTTTGGGCTGTGGATGGAGAGGAGCGGTGCGCCGGTGCTTGGCACTCGGCCGCGACAGCCGTCCTCCGCGGGCTCCGCGCACCTCCGCGATCTCCGCGCCAATCAGTTCGCGATCGGCTTGCACTTCGGGTTCCCTACACCCGCTCCTCCGGCTGCCCGTCGCCGCGCTCGCGCCGCTCGGCCGGGATCCTCGAATCGACCGGGCCGAGCGGCACCTCGACGTCGGCCAGCGCCGGCCGTTCCACCTCGCGCCGGTCGCCGCGCTGCAGCGACTCGATCCGCCGGACGATCCGCGCCGACTCGCCACGCGGGTCGCGGAACCAGTCCATCGTCCACACGCGGTGGATCCGCCAGCCGAGCTGCTCGAGCACGTGTTGGCGCAGCCGGTCGCGGTCGCGCGCCGACTTCGCCGCGTTGTACGCCGGGCCGTCGCATTCGATGCCGAGCACGTAGCTCCCTGGCCGCTTGGGATCGACGACGGCGAGGTCGAGATGGTAGCCCGCCACGCCGACCCGCGGCCGCACGTCGTACCCGTGCGCCCGCAGCGCGCGCGCCACCTCGAGCTCGAAGTCCGTCTCCGGCTCGCGCGCCGCCGCCGGCTCCGTCGCGATCGACGTCTCCTTCGCGAACCGCAGGTAGTCCCGCAGCACGACCAGCCCGCGCGCGCTCGTCTCCGCCACGCGCAGCACCGACGGGTCGAACGAGCAGAAGACGTCGAGCCGGTACTTGGCGCGCGTGAACAGCACGTTGAGCCGGCGCTCGCCGCCGATCGCGTTGATCGGGCCGAAGAGCTGCGCGACGCGGCCGCGCTCGTCCGGCCCGTACGTCACGCCGACGAGCACGACGTCGCGCTCGTCCCCCTGCACGTTCTCGAGGTTCTTCACGGCGAGCGGCTCGAGCGTCTCCGCGTGCCGCTCGCGGAAGGCGGCGAGCGCCGCGTCATCCTTCTCGGCGTTCTGCAGCAGCGTGTCGACGAGCTCGCGCTGCGGCTGGTTCATCGTCACCACCATCAGCGTCCGCTCCGGCGTCTCGACGGCATGCTTGCGTACCGCCTCGACCAGCCGCTCCGCCTCGCGCGGATTGAGGCTCGACGCGTACACCGCGTCGTCCACCGGGCGGAAGTTGATCCCGTCCCCCTCGCGCTCCGTGCCAGGGTGCGGAAACAGGACCAGTGCACCACCATAGAACTCGCGGTTGCCGAACGCGATCAGCTCGGGATAGCGGCTGCGGTAGTGCCAGCGCAACATCCGCAGCGGATACCGCCGCGCCGCCGCCTGGAGGATGCTCTCCGACCGCTCCAGCACCGACGCGCTCTGCGGCAGCTCGCGCTGCGCAGCCGACGCCGCGAGCATCGCCGCCGTCTCCTCTATCTCCTCGTCGTCCCCCGTCACCGTCTCGAAGAACGACGTCGGCCCGAGCTGCTTCGGGTCGCCGACGACGACGAGCTGCGCCCCGCGCGCGATCGCGCCGAGCGCGTCCTCGGGGCGCATCTGCGACGCCTCGTCCATCACGACGAGATCGAACTTGAACAGCCCCGGCGGGAGATACTGCGCCACCGCCTGCGGCCCCATCATGATGCATGGCTTCAGGGCCTGGATCGCCCGTCCCGCGCGGCGGAACATCTCGCGGATCGGGACGTGTCGGCGCGACTTCTCGATCTCGTGCTCGATCAGGCTCTGCTCGGAGAGCTCGGCCACCGGCCCGTAGCCCACGCCGCGCACGTGCGGCGTCGCGTTGGCCCGCTGCGCGATGAGCTGCCGCGTGAGCGCGACGTACCGCTCGTCGAGCGCGGCGAACTGCGCGCGCCGCGTCTCGTGCACGCTGCCGGCGAACCGGTCGAGCTCGGGGCGGTCGCGCAGCGCCATCTCGGCCAGCGTGCGCGCCAGCAGATAGTCGTACACGGCCGGCAGCCGATCACCCGCGACGGCGCCCGACTCGAGCAGCTCCACCGCGGGGGGCACCGCGCCGGCGAGCACCATCGCGCGCGCCCGCAGCCGCGCCGCGTACCGCGCGAGCGTGCCGCTCCCCTCGATCGCGCGGTCGAATCGCGTGATGCGCAGCGGGAACGCCGCGCCCTTCGGCCACTCGCCGTACCACGCGCGCGTGTCGATCACCCCCGCCGCCGAGAACTTCGACTCGGCGGCGACCGCGGCGTCGATCGCGTGCATCACCGACGCGACCAGCTTCAGGATCGTCGCGACGCGCGAGCGCGGCTCGCCGCTCGCCAGCCACTCCACCAGCGTGCGCGGCAGCCCGCGCTCGTGGAACTGCGCGAGGTACGCCAGCGCGCCGCGCACCGGCTGCAACGCATCGGCTCCGTCCTTCCCGATGCGTGCGGGCACCCCGATGTCGAGCGCGCGGAACGTCTCGGCGTGGCTCTCGATCGTCGCGTCGGCCGCCCACGCGCGCCGCAGACGCAGGAGTCGATCGGCGAGCGATGCGAGCGTGTCGCCCTCGGACGCGCCCGCGCTCGTCGCCGCGCGCACGCCTCCGAGCGCGACGTCGCGCCAGCGGTGGAGCTGGTCCTCGACCACGGTGAAGGAGAGCGGCTCCCAGAGCGCGATGTCGCCGGGCTTGAAGCGGACGACGGCGGTGAGATCCTCGCCGAGCACCGTCGCCGCGTGCCGTCCCTCGGCGTTCGTCAGCGCGAGCTCGCTCGCGTCGCGCCACTGGGCGGGACTCGCCGACCACACCGCCGCGAGGAGCGCGCGGCTCGCCGGATCAGTCCCGCGGAACGCCGTCGTCGCGCGGCGCGTCCACGCGAGCAGCGCCGTCGCGGCGAAGAACGGGCTCGCGAGCCCGCCCTTCCCCGTGCCGAACAGCGTGCGCAGCTCCGGATCGGCGACGAACTCCTCGTAGTCGCCGTGATAGCGGAGCAGCGCCTCGACGTCGGCGAGCATCCTCGACCGCTCCACCCGCCGGCCGCCGCTCATCGCGCGATACTCGGCCACCGCGCGCCGGTACTCGCCCGAGAACACCGCCGGCATGAACCGCGGCGCCGCCGCGAGCGCGCTGGCGATCTGCCGCAGCCCCGACGGCACCGGCCGCATCTCGGGGACGAACTTCGCGTCGAGCAACGCGCGCGTCCGCGAGAGCGCCGCCGCGCGATCGGACATCGCCGCCAACCGCTCGGCGGCGTCCGCGCCCTGGAGCCCCGGCCCGCGGAGCTGCAGCGCGCCCTCGGGGAGTCCCTCGAGCGCCGTCGCCACACCGATCAGGCTGAGCGCGAGCCCCACCGGCAGCTCCTGCTTCACGCCGAGCGATGTGGCGATCCGCGTCGCCATCGCCTGGATCGTCGTGAGGTGATCGAGCACGTCGGACAGCAGCCCGACCGCCTCCTTCACCGTCGCCACCGTGACGTGGTCGCCGAGCATCCGCATCGCGTCGCGCAGCCGCCGCGCGAGATCGTCCGCGTCGTCCGGCGCGATCGCGCCCGGCTGTCCCCACGGCCCCTCGACCTCGCCCCACGCCGCGCGCCCCGCGTCCGCCGCGGCGACCGCCGCCACCGTCGCCGACTCGCCGGCGCGGCGATACGTCGCCTCGATCAACGCGCCCGGCACGCTCGCGTCGGGCGGGATGACGCGACTCACGCGTCCGAGCAGCGGCGCGAGCGCCTCCGGCGAGTCCGGCCACGACACCCCGCTCACCGTCGACACCAGCTCCTGCCGCGCCGACTCGGCCGCGGCGAGCGCCGTGCGCGCTTCACGAGCGAGGGCGACGAGCGCCTGCGCGTCGTCGAACGAGAGCTCGGCGCGCGACATCCCCTGCCACGGGTGCGTCTCGCCGTCGTCGACGTCCGCTTCCACCGCGGCGTGCGCGGCGGCGAACGCCTGGAGCGTCGCGCGATGCTTCGCCGCCTCGGACTGTGTCACCATGCGAGCGTTCGGCAGCGTCACGCCGCGCAGCGCAGCGACCACTTCCGCCGGCATCTCCCCGCCGAGCCGCCGCGCGCGCCAGAGCACGTCGAACGCCGTGAGGCCGAGCGATCCGAACGGCCGGTTGAGCCGCTCGGCGTGTCCCGTCAGCTCGCGCCGCGTCTCGGCGAGCAGCCCTTCGACCGTGGACAGCTCGGCCACGACACTATCGCCCGGACGGATGCGGATCCGCTCGGCGAGCATGTCCAGGAACTCGCGCTTGTTGCTCGTGTGGCTGTGGAGCGGCAGGCAGTACGCGCCGAGCCCGGCGTCGGCGAGACGCGCGTGAACCACATCGAGCGCCGCCTTCTTCTCGGCGACGAACAGCACCTTCTTCCCCGCCGCGATCGCGTCGGCGATCAGGTTGGTGATCGTCTGCGACTTGCCCGTGCCGGGCGGCCCCTGCACCACCAGGTTCTCGCCGCGCTGCACGTCCACGAGCACGCTGTGCTGCGAGCTGTCGGCGGAGACGACGATCGGCGGCACCGGCCGGAGCGCGGCGGGGAGCGCGTCGATGTTGTACTCCATCGAACGCGCGTCGCCCGTGTCGTCGTCGTGCGCGAGCGCGCCCGCATCGTCGGCGCGGCCGAGCACCTGGCGGAGGAGCGGGACGTCGAGCAGCGGACGATCGGCCGGCCACGTCGCCGGATCGAGGTCGCGCCACATGAGGATCTTGCCGAACGAGACGAGACCGAGCGTGAGCTGCCGCCGGAGCGTCCAGTGCGGCGCCGCCGTGCGCAGCACGTCCTCGACGCGCGCGAAGTAGTCCTCGAGCCCCTCTTCCGCCTCGACGCTCGGCAGCGCGAAGCCGACGCTCTTCCGGCACATCTCCTGGAGCGTGACGTTCGTGCTCCAGTCCTCCCCCGACGCGGCGATCGTGTACGGGAAGGTGTGCGTCACCGAGTCGAGCGCGAGCCGAGCGAGGTTCACCGGCAGGAGGACGAGCGGCGCCATCCGCGTCCGCTCACCGGGAACGTCGGCCCATTCGACGAAGCCGAACATGAGGTGGAGCATGTTCGCCCCGCTCTCCTGGATCGCCGTCACCGCGCTCGACTGGAGCTTCTGGAGCCGGGCCTCGAGCTCGTCGGGCGTCAGGAGCGTCTGGAGCCGCGAGTCGCCGTGGCGTGTCGCGTCGGAGTCGTCGGCGGGGCGGAGGTCGTAGGACGGGTCGATGCCGAGCTCTTTCGCGAGCTCGCGGATCTGCTCCTCGCGCGCGAGTCGGGCGGCGCGCGCAGCCTCGCGGCGGTCTCGCTCGGTTTCCGCTCCCGCCGTCATCCCGAGCCCTTCGACGGCGCTCAGGGCAGGCTCCGTCGAGGGATCTGCACTCGCCGTCATCCCGAGCCCTTCGACTGCGCTCAGGGCAGGCTCCGTCGAGGGATCTGCACTTTGCCTCTCCCCCGCCTCGGCGACCGCCCTAGCGTCGCTCCCGTTCTTCTCGCCGCTCGCTGAACGTCCGTTCCCCGAGCGTCCATTCCTGCGGCGCACGAAGCCGTTCGGTGCGGGCTCGGCGATCGGCGCCGGCGCGTTCGGGGATTTGAGCGGATTGAAGCGGAGCGCGCGGCCGGCGATCAGCGCCTCGAGGACGAGCGTCGGGATCTCGTCGACGATGCGGAGCGAGCTGGCGCGTGGATGTGCGTAGGCGAGCAGCGGGTTGCGCGCGCTGAGATCGAGCAGGCGCAACCGCATTCGCTCGAGGAGCTGACGTGGCGCTTCGTCGCGCTCGGGGGATTCCATGGGCCGGATAGCATGCAGCCCGAGCCGATCGGGCGCCACCGGGCTGAAGCGTTGGGTCCGGCGTCGGTTCGCCTGGGGGAACTGATTGACGCGGAGGTCGCGGAGCTTCAACGGCGAGACGCGGAGAACCGCTCGCGGGATCGAGATCGCCGACCGGCGCACCGCTCCTCTCCATCCACATCCCCAAGAGCACTTGTTGGGGTCTGCAGTGATGCCTCCTCGCGCCGGAGAAGCCTCCGCGCCCTCCGCGAACCTCCGCGCCCTCCGCGCCGATCTGTTGACCCGACCCTCTCCTCCCGTATTGGACCCGGCGTCAGTTCGCTTGTTGAACTGATTGACGCGGAGGCCGCGGAGCTGAACGGCGAGACGCGGAGGACTGCTCTCGGGGTCGAGATTCCCGCACCGGCGCACCGCTCCTCTCCATCCACAACCCCAAGAGCACTTGTTGGGGTCTGCAGTGATGCCTCCTCGCGCGGCAGGAGCCTCCGCGCCCTCCGCGAACCTCCGCGCCCTCCGCGCCGATATGTTGACCCCGGCACGCTGAAACCGACGCTCTACTGCCGCAGCGGACGATTGACGCGAAGCGGCGAGAACGCGGATGGCAGATGATCGTTGACCACGCGTTTGATGCCGTCCTTCATCGCCTCGGCGCCGAAGTTCAGCACGAGACCGACCCGGAATCCTCCGAGGCGCAGGTAGGTGAGGAGCTGTGTGCGCTGCGTGCTCGTGAGCCGATCCGTCACCTTCAGCTCGACCAGCACGCACCTCTCGACCACGAGATCGGCGCGAAAGCCGTGCGTGAACTCGATCCCTTCGTACGTGAAGCCGATCGGATGCTGCCGCACGACGTGCAAGCCGCGTCGCTCGAGGAGGGCCGCGAGCGTGACCTCGTAGACCGACTCGAAGAGGCGGGACCCCAGATCACGGTGGATCTTCACCGCCGCATCGACGATGACGCCGGTGACGTCGTCGATCTCCATCGTCGTACCTCCGCGCTCTCGGTTCTCCTGCGGCCTCCGCGTCGATCAGTTTTCGAGAAGTCGTCCCGACTCGCCAGACCAGTCACGCGAAATGCGCCGGCGCGCAGCGAAGTGTCACGCGCAGTGCCGGGTTAGGAACTGACTGGCGCGGAGGACGCGGAGCTGAACGGCGAGACGCGTAGGAACTGCTCTCGGGGTCGAGATTCGCGCACCGGCGCAGCGCTCCTCTCCATCCACATCCCCAAGAGCACTTCTTGGGGTCTGCAGTGATGCCTCCTCGCGCCGGAGAAGCACCCGCGCCCTCCGCGGACCTCCGCGCTCTCCGCGTCAGTCAGTTCAGCTGTTTCAGCCGAGCGTGATCTTCAGGTGGTCCGACAGACGCAAGCTCAGCGCGACCAGCGTCAACGTCGGGTTCGCGCTGCCGCTCGTCGGGAACACGGCATCGCCGGCGACCGACAGGTTCGCCACCCCGTGCACCCGGCAGTTCATGTCCACCACGCCCTGCTTCGGGTCCCGGTGCATCCGCGTCGTGCCCATGTGGTGCCAGCCGCCGCCGAGCGTCGCGGGCCATGGTGCGTCGTCGGGTGACGTCACCCAGTCGAGCCTCCGCACCCGGCCGATCCCGCTGCGTCCGAGCTCGCGGCCGAGCACTTCGTAGAAGGCGCGGAACGACCGCCGGTCGAGCGGCGTGAGCCGCCAGTCGAGGACCACGCGTGGAAGCCCGAGCGCATCGCGCTCGCGGGCGATCGTGACGCGCGACGCCGGGTTCGGCGCCTGCTCCTGGCGCGTGTGCAGCTCGAACACCCGCGGCGACTCGGCCGGCCGCGGCGTCTCCGGCGGCGTTTGAATGCTGCGCCCGGCCTGCTCCGCGCGACGTCGCGCCTCCAGCCGCTCGGGCGTGATGTTCTGGAAGGTGCTCCTCGCCGCCTGGCCGGGCGTCGCGGGCTGCGTCGACACCGTCGCGTTGAGCAACCGCCCCGCGCGCTGCATCGCCTCGCTCAACGCCAGCTCGCCGCTGGTCTTCGTCTTCCCCCACACGAAGTCGTACATCGCCGTGTTCGGGACCTGCTTCCCCGTGAACACCAGCTCGCCGCTCGGCATCTCGAGGTGCTCCATGAAGTAGCGGCCCACGAGATCGTGCGCGTTGCCGAGCCCCGCCGTCGCATGCGTGTTAGACGCCAGCAACAGGCGCGCGTTCTGGATCGTCGAGCAGGCGAGCACGTAGTGCTTCGCGCGTGCACGAAGCTCCTTACCCTCGAAGGTACGGATGCGCACTCCCGTCACCGCGCTCGCCGCTTCGTTCGTCTCCACCTCGCAGACGTTGGCGTGCGTGAGCAGATGGACGTTGCGCGCGCCGACGATCTCGTCGCGGTAGCGCGTCCCCATCCGCGTCGGTGGGCTGAACTGCCACACCTTGGTCCACACCGTGCGCGGGTCGAGCGGCAGCGGCACGAGCGACGGGTTCCGGCGCCGCCACCGCGCGATGTCGTACTCGTACGGTCCCAACTCGAGCACGCGGTGCGCGCGCGCGTAGTACGGATCGAGCGAAGCGCGCGTGATCGGCCAGCCGCTGTGCGGCACCCAGGGACGGGCGACGAAGTCGATGTCGTCGAACGTCGAGCAGAAGCCCGCCCAGTGCCCCGTCGTCCCGCCGAAGTAGTGCAGCCGCGCGGCGTGGAGCGGGAAGTACGGCAGGCCGACGCTCTCGCCGCGGTAGAGGTCCTGCATCCGCGCGTCGTACTCGAAGCCGCCCCCCTCGAGCAGCAGCACCGTCCTCGCCGCGCCGATCCACTCGCGCGCGATGCTGATCCCCGCGGCACCGGCGCCGACGATGCACAGGTCGGCGTCGAGGATGCGGCCGTCTTCGAGCGTGCGGGCGTCGGTGTGCATGTGCGCGGGTGAGCGGGTGCGCGGGTGCGCGGGTGTGGTCAGAAGGTGCGGCGAGGCATCCAGGCGTCGCGGGACTTCACGGCGAGCGCAGCGAGTAGAGCGCGCACTGGCGCGCCTCGGTGCGGGAGAGCACCCAGTCGCGCACGACGATCACTCGGCCGGCGGCGAAGTCGGCGCACACGGGATCCGCGTTCGACGAGCGCGCCGCACCGAGCTCGGCGCGCAGGGCGGTCTCGAGCGACGCACGATCCGACTCGGCGGGCACCAGCGCGCGGTAGGCCTCCCCGATCTCGCGGATCGCGGCCGGGCCGAGTGCGAGCAGGAGGTCGGGATCCGCGAGATGGCGCGGGTCGGAGGTTG
>DASTSX010000089.1:0-15103 GCA_035760455.1 Gemmatimonadaceae bacterium
GGCGTGAAGTCCTGGAACCAGTCCAGACCCGCGCCGCCCAGCACGTAGAACTGCGGATTCACCGGGCTCTTCCGATCGAGCGGGAAGCGCAGCACGGCATTACCAGTGGCCGAGATGAGCTTCGCGCCCGGGCACGCCGCGCAGTCCGTATCACGTCCACCCATGCTCACGTAGTCGCCGTCCAGTCGCAGACCAAACACGCTCGCGCCGGGGAACCACCCGAGGTGCGCGTGAATGTCGTAGCCGTCCTTCACGACGTTACGCCAGTCGCCCGTCGGCAGTGCAGCGCCGACACCAACGCCGAACTGGAACGCGCCGAGTGGCTGGAGCGGGAGTTCTTCGATCCGAGTCACCGTGTCGACGCGCGTCACCGTGACGGTGTCCGTCCGCGTGCGGACCACGGTGTCCGTCCGCGTGATCGTGACGGTGTCCACACGGGCCTGAACCGCCGCCGGCTGATCCTTACGAACAGGAATACGGGTCTGCGGCCGCGCCCGAGTGGTGTCCTGAGCCGCAGCCGTCGCGGCGCCGCCGAGGGTGATGGCGGCTGCGAGGCCGAGTGCACACAACGCTGAGTTCCGAGTCTTCATCCTTGTCCTCCGTCGCCTTCGCCCAGTTTTCGTCGTCCCGCGGGCGAGGTTGCGGGTGCGGCGAGAATCGCCGCCTGCTGCCGGACTCGGGGAATGGCAGACCGCGTGCCGTGGACGCGAAAAACAGCGAGGAAAAGGGGACGTTCTTGCGCACTTCACATGTTCATCCCCCCTTTCGGTCCACGTTCGGCCGCCCCCACCGCGTCTCGGCCGCAGGATCGCCGGGACGGTACACATTGTTATAGAAGCGCTCGCGAGCGACGCGGCGCCTCATCGACGAACCGACCATCCCGACACGTCCCATGAGCGCGCACCGATCGGCGTGCCGCATCGCGCACGCGCCGTCCTGCGACGCTGCCATTTTCGTCAGCTCGATTGCCGTGGCGGCAGCACGGGCGAGCGCGAGCCTGCCATTGCGCGCCGGTCCTGCCACCATTGCCGACGACGCGTCGACCGCAAATCGGGCGTGCCCCGGTTATATTTCCCGAGCTACCCCTGAGCGCCCTCGACGTCTTTCCACGGACACCATGCCCGAGAATCGCCTCCAGCGGCTGCACGACGCCGGCCAGTCGATCTGGCTCGACTTCATCGACCGCTCGATCCTGCGCAACGGTGATCTTCAGCGCCGCATTCGCGACGACGCGCTGACGGGGATGACGTCCAACCCGACGATCTTCGAGAAAGCCCTCGCCGAGGGGCACGACTACGACGATCAGCTGTCGGGCGCGCCGGCCGGCCTCACGGCGCTCGAGCTCTTCGAGCTCGTCGAGACGAGCGACGTCCGCGACGCGTGCGACATCTTCATGCCCGTGTACGAGCGGACCAATGGCGGCGACGGCTACGTCTCCATCGAGGTGTCCCCCACCTCGGCGAACGACGCCGACGCCACCGTCGCCGAAGCGCAGCGTCTGTGGTCGATGGTCGGTCGGCCCAACGTCATGATCAAGGTTCCGGGGACGGCGGAAGGCGCCATCGCCGTGCGGCAGCTGATCGGCGCGGGGATGAACGTGAACATCACGCTGCTCTTCGCGATCGAAGCGCATCGCCGTGTCATCGAAGCGTATTTCGCGGGGCTCGAGGATCGCCTGCGCGGCGGCAAGCCGATCGACCGGGTGGCGTCGGTGGCGTCGTTCTTCGTGAGCCGCGTAGACACCGAGATCGACAAGCGGCTGGATGCCCTCGCGGCGTCGGCGACGGGCGAGCGGCGCGACCGCATTCTCGGCCTGCGCGGGAAGGCGGCGATCGCCAACGCGCAGCTCGCGTACCGGCTGTTCCGCGACGAGTTCTCCTCGTCCCGATGGGCGCCGCTCCAGGCCGCCGGTGCGCGCCTCCAGCGCCCGCTCTGGGCCAGCACGAGCTCGAAGAATCCCGCCTACCGCGACGTGATGTACGTCGAGCAGCTCATCGGGCCCGATACCGTGAACACGATGCCGCCCGCCACGATCGAGGCGTTCCGCGACCATGGTGAGGTGGCCCGAACGGTCGACGCGAACTTCGCCGCCGCCGACCGCACCATCGCCGACCTCGGCGCCGCCGGCATCGATCTTCGAGACGTCACGGACAAGCTGCTGCGTGAGGGACTGGCCAGCTTCCAGAAGAGCTTCGACTCGCTCACGGCGGGCCTCGAGCGGAAGAGCGCGGCCCTCGGACGCGACATGGTGTCCAGTCGCTGATCCACCCCGGGGCGCGTCGCGGGGCGGGGCAGCACCGCCGGCGACGCGCCCCCGCCCTCCTCGACACTCCCGAACCTTTTCCCGTGCCCCTTCCGCGCACCAAGATCGTCTGCACGCTCGGCCCGTCCACCGCGTCGCGCGACACCCTGATCAGCCTCATGGAAGCCGGGTTGAACGTCGCCCGGCTGAACTTCTCCCACGGAACGCACGAGCAGCACGCACGCACCGTGGCCCTCGTCCGGTCCACCGCCGAGGAGCTCGGACGCCCGGTCGCCATCCTCGGTGACCTCCAGGGCCCGCGCATCCGCATCGGCGATCTCGCCGAACCGCGGGAGGTCCGCGATGGCCAGGACATCGTGCTCGTCGCCGGCGAGGACGCGACGGGCGACGAATTCCCGACGACCTACGAGGGGCTGTGCAAGGACGTGAAGGTCGGCGATCGCATCCTCGTCGATGACGGGCTGATCGAGCTGGTCACGCTCGACGTCTCGGGTACGCGCGTGCACTGCCGCGTGCTCCACGGCGGCAGGATCAAGAGTCACAAGGGCATGAACCTTCCCGGCGTCGCCGTGAGCGCGCCGTCGATCACGGAGAAGGACTGGGCCGACGTGGTGTTCGCCGTCGAGCACGACCTCGAGTTCCTCGCGCTCAGCTTCGTCCGACGCGCGGCCGACATCGCCGAGCTGCGAACGAAAATCCCGAAGGAGATGCTCGTCGTCGCCAAGATCGAGAAGGACTCGGCGCTCGACAACATCGAGAGCATCATCCACGCGTCCGACGCCGTCATGGTCGCCCGAGGCGATCTCGGCGTCGAGCTGCCGTTCGAGGAGGTCCCCTTCGCGCAGAAGCGGATCATCTCGCTCGCGAACAAGCTCGGACGGCCGGTGATCACGGCGACGCAGATGCTCGAATCGATGATCACCAACCCGCGCCCGACCCGCGCCGAGGCGAGCGACGTCGCGAACGCCATCCTCGACGGTACCGACGCGGTGATGCTCTCCGCCGAGACGGCAGCGGGCCAGTACCCGCGGCTCGCCGTCGAGGCGATGGCGCGCATCATCCAGGAGATCGAGAAGCAGCCGCCGGTGCTTCGTGCCGACGAGCGCAGCGCGCCCGCCACGTCGCTGCCGACGGAGATGGCGATCGCCGCGGCTGCGACCTCGGCGGTGCGGAGCCTGGGATCGCCGTGCCTCATCGTGTTCACGAAGAGCGGGTTCTCGGCGCGCATCGTCGCGTCGCACCGTCCGGGCGTCCCGATCCTCGTGCTGACCGATTCGGAGCGCACGTACCGGCAACTCGCGCTCGTGTGGGGCGTCGTGCCGTGCCTCGTGCCGCACTGCGAGTCGTACTGGGACATGGTGAAGCTCGCGCTCGACGCCGTTCGCTCGCGCGGGCTCGCCCGCGAGGGAGATCGCGTGGTGGTCACGGCGGGCGTGCCGTTCGACGTGCCGGGGACGACGAACATGATGAAGGTCGAGACGGTATGATCTCGCGCCGGGCGGCGGCACGCCGGCGGTGAAGCTCACGTTCCTCGGGACTGGGACCAGCTTCGGCGTTCCACAGCTCGGATGCAGCTGTGCCGTGTGTCGTTCGACCGATCCGCGCGACAAGCGGACGCGCGTCGGCGCCGCCGTCGAGACCGACGGCGGCGCGATCATCCTCATCGACACGCCCCCCGAGCTGCGGCTCCAGCTCCTCAGCACGCGCATCACGCGGGTCGACGCCGTGCTGTTCACGCACCTGCACGCCGACCACACGCACGGCATCGACGACCTGCGTGCGATCACGGCGCGCCGCGACACGCATCTGCCCATGTACGCGTCGGCCGACACCCTCGCCGGGCTGGCGCAGAAGTTCGACTACATCTTCGACGACAACATCCGCCCCGCTCCGGGCACGTCGAAGCCGCAGGGGCGCGCCATCGCGCTCGCGCCGGGCGTGCCCGTGCGGATCGCCGACGTGGAGGTGACCGCGGTGGTGGTGCCGCACGGCCCGGTGACCGTGTACGGATACCGCATCGGTCCGCTGGCCTACGTCACGGATGCGCAGGCGATGCCCGACGCCGCCATCGCCGCACTCCGCGGCGCGCGCGTGCTCGTGATCAACGCGCTCTTCCACCGGCCGCATCCATCGCATCTCAGCGTGCAGGAGGCAATCGGAGCGGCGCGTCAGATCGGCGCCGAGCTGACGTATCTCACGCACCTCACACACGAGAACTTCCACGCCGCGCTCGAAGCCGAGCTCCCGCCGGGCATCGCGCCGGCGTACGACGGTCTCTCCATCCCGGTCTGACGATGTCCATCCGACTCGACTACACGAACATGATGTCGCCGCCGATCGACGGCGGGATCACCGACGCCGAGTGGCGCGACGTCGCGACGCGATTCGCCGAGGCGCACCGCGGCGTCGCGAACGAGCATGCGTCGGGTACGCTCGGGTTCCTCGATCTCCCCGACGATCGCGCGCTGCACCGTCAGACCCGCGACTACGTGGAGCGCGTGCGCAGCACGACGGACGGGACGCCGCTCACCGACGTCGTCGTGCTCGGGATCGGCGGTTCGGCGCTTGGCCCCATCGCGCTGCGCACGGCGCTCCGACCGCCACAGTGGAATCTGCTCGACGACGCGGCGCGTGGTGGTCGCCCCCGTCTGCACGTGCTCGACAACGTCGATCCGGCCAACATCTCGGCGCTGCTGGGTCGCCTCGATCCGCGCCGCAGCCTCTTCGTGGTCATCTCGAAATCGGGAGGCACCGCCGAGACGATGGCGCAGTATCTCGTCATACGCGCCTGGTTGAACGGCGCGCTCGGCGAGGCCGGGGCCCGCGAGCGGCTGGTGCTCGTGACCGATCCCGACAAGGGGGCGCTGCGGAAGATCGCGCGGTCGGAAGGGATCGCCGCGCTCGAGATCCCGGCGAACGTCGGCGGGCGGTTCAGCGTGCTCACCCCCGTCGGGATGCTGCCGGCGGCGCTGATGGGCATCGATACGGGCGAGCTGCTCGCCGGTGCCGCCGACATGCGGACTCGGTGCGCGTCGAAGGAGCTCGGATCGAACATCGCCGGCACGTGGGCGGCGCTGCAGTTTCTGGCCGATACGAAGCATGGCCGCCACGTGCAGGTGCTCATGCCCTACAGTGACGCGCTGCGCGACATGGCCGCCTGGTACGTGCAGCTCTGGGCGGAGAGCCTCGGCAAGCACCGCACGGCCGGCGACGCCGGGGTGGGGCCGACGCCCCTCGGCGCGCTCGGGGCGACCGACCAGCACAGCCAGGTCCAGCTGTTCATGGAGGGGCCGGGCGACAAGACCGTGACCTTCGTGGGAGTGACCGAGGGCGAGGGCGACGTCGAGATCCCGCGTCTGCACGCCGACATTCCCGAGCTCGCGTACCTCGGCGGGCACCGGCTCGGCGAGCTGCTCGACATCGAGCGGCGGGCGACCGCCGGTGCGCTCGCGCGGCGCGGTCGTCCGAACATGACCCTCACGCTCGACCGGGTCGATCCGTTCCACGTCGGTGCGCTGTTCATGTTCCTCGAGCTGGCCACCGCGTACGCGGGCCGACTCTACGGCGTCAACGCGTTCGACCAGCCCGGCGTGGAGCTGGGCAAGCAGTTCACGTATGCGATGATGGGGCGTACCGACGCCGAGCAGGCACGCCGGGAATGGGACCTTTTGCCCAAGCCCGATCCGACGCGGATCCTCTGAGCGGCGCGGCACGCGCGTGGGCTTGCGACCCCTCCGGTGCCCGACGAGCTTCACCAGTACACATATGATCCCGAAGTCACCCTGCCGCCGACCGGCGGCTGCACATTCGTGAGGATTGCCATGTACGATCTCGACACGCTCAATGGCCTGTTCGGCGACGCGGTGAGGGTCGCCGACGGTCGGGTCACCGTGAGCCGGCCCGACGCCGTCGCGGGGCCGCCAATGGATCAGCTCGTCCGTGCCGCGGTGTTCGCCGACGGCGTCGAGCGCGAGTACGCCCGCTGGCTGATCTGGGAGATCGGGCAGGCGGTGGGGACGCAGCCGGCCTCCATCCACGATCTGTACATGGCGCGCGGTCGTGGCGAGATCGGTGGCTTCACCGTGCCGGCGATCAACATCCGTGTCGTCACGTACGACGCCGCCCGCGCGATCTTCCGCACGGCCAAGGCGATCGACGCGGGAGCGTTCATCATCGAGATCGCGCGATCGGAGATCGCCTACACCGGCCAGCGTCCGAACGAATACGTCGCGGTCGTGCTCGCGGCCGCTCTGCGCGAAGGGTTCCGCGGGCCGGTCTTCATCCAGGGCGACCACTTCCAGGTCAACCACAAGAAGTACGCGGTCGATCCACAGACCGAAGTCGACGCGGTGAAGGCGCTGGTCCGCGAGGCGGTCGGCGCCGGCTTCTACAACATCGACGTCGATACCTCCACGCTCGTCGATCTGAGCAAGCGGACGCACGCCGAGCAGCAGAAGCTGAACTACGAGGTCGGCGTCGACATCCTCAAGGAGGTGCGAGCCGCCGAGCCGCCGGGCGTGACGATCTCGGTCGGTGGCGAGATCGGCGAGGTGGGGACGCAGAACTCCACCGTCGAAGAGCTCCGCGCGTTCATGGATGGCTTCCTGGCCACGCTGCCCGCCGACGTCGCGGGGATCTCGAAGATCAGCGTGCAGAGCGGGACGTCGCACGGGGGCGTCGTGCTCGAGGACGGATCGATCGCCGACGTGAAGCTCGACCTCGACACCCTGGAGCTGCTGAGCCGCGTCGCGCGCGAGGAGTACGGCCTTTCGGGCGCGGTGCAGCACGGCGCCTCGACGCTGCCCGAGGACGCCTTCCACAACTTCCCGAAGCGGGAGACGGCCGAGATCCATCTGGCGACGAACTTCCAGAACATGCTGTTCGACCAGATTCCCGAGGGGCTGCGCGGCGAGATCTACGCGTGGCTTCGCGAGAACGCCAAGGACGAGCGGAAGGCGACGGACACGGACGAGCAGTTCTTCTACAAGTCGCGCAAGAAGGCGCTCGGGCCGTTCAAGCGTCAGCTCTGGGACATGCCGTCCGCGGTGCTGGACACGGTGGCGACGCTCTACGACGCGAAGTTCCGCTTCCTGTTCGATCAGCTGGCGATCGGCGACACGCGCGGCATCGTGTCGCGGTACGTGAAGCCGCCGGTGCTGCATCGGCCGATGCCGGCGGATGCGACGCCGGTGCACGCCGCCGCGCCAGACGACGCGGACCTGTCGGACTAGATGCCGACGAGCGCCGCACCGGCCGACGCCGGCGTGCTCTGGCTCGCGGCGCTGCAACGTGCGCTGGGGCGGGCGGCGCACGACGTGAAGGATGCGCTGAACGGGGTGTCCGTGAATCTCGAGGTCGTCCGCTCGCGCGCCGGACGCGCGGACGCGCCGGCCTCGGCGGTCGCGCCGTTCGCCGAGGCGGCCGCGCAGCAGCTCGAGCGGCTCACGGCTCTCCTCGACGCGGTGCTCGCGCTCGGCCGCAGCGATCGAGCGCCCGCCGACGTCGGCGTTACGCTGCGTCGCATCGCGGCGCTGTGCAGCGCGTCGAACAGCTCGGCCGACGCGCGAGTCACCGTCCGCGACGAGGTCGTGGGCGACGCGCGCACCAGCGTCGCCGGCGACGCGGTGCGCCTGGCCCTCGCCGCGCCATTGCTCGACGCGGTGGTCGCCCGCAAGGGTGAGGTGCGCGACGCCGTGGTCTGCGAGCTAGCGGGAGACGGCGACTCGCTCGCCGTCCGTCTCCTCGCCGACCGACCGATCACCATGCCGGCCGACGCCGCGGACGTGCTCCGCGCGGCCGGGATTCGCTGGACGGAGTCCGCGAACGAACTTTCCGTCGTCTTTCCCCGGGCGTGACGCGCATGCGGCGCTCCTGGCCACTCTGTGAGATAAGATGAAGCAGGCAAAGATCCTCATCGCGGACGACGAGTCGGCGATCACCACGGGACTCAGCGCGATCCTCGAGGACGCCGGCTACGGCGTCGAGGTCGTGGCCGACGGGCAGAAGGCGCTCGACAAGCTGACCGTCGATCGATACGGCGTCGTGCTCGCCGACCTCAAGATGCCGAAGCTCGACGGGCTGACCCTGCTCAGCGAGCTGCAGCAGCGGCAGATCCCCACGGAGTGCATCATCATCACCGGCCAGGCCACCGTGGACTCCGCCGTGCAGGCGATGCAGCAGGGGGCGTACGACTACATCGAGAAGCCGCTGAACGCCGAGAAGCTGAACCGTCTCAAGGCGCTCATTCCAAAGGCGTTCGACAAGTACGAGGTGCAGCAGAAGAACCGCGAGCTGGCCTCCAAGCTCGAGGGGCTCACGCATTACGGTGAGCTCACGGGACAGAGCGACGCGATGCGCTCCGTCTACCAGGTGATCGAGGCGGTCGCACCCTCGTCGGCGAGCGTGCTGATCCTCGGGGAGAGCGGGACCGGCAAGTAGCTGGTCGCTCGCGCGCTGCACCAGAAGAGCGACCGTGCGAAGGGACCGTTCTTCGCGCTCAACTGCGCGGCGTTGCCGAAGGAGATCCTCGAGAACGAGCTGTTCGGCCACGAGAAGGGCGCGTTCACCGGCTCGACGAACGAGAAGGCGGGCGCGTTCGAGATGGCGAGCGGAGGCACGATCTTCCTCGACGAGATGGCCGAGATGCCGACCGACATCCAGGTCAAGCTGCTGCGCGCCATCGAGACGCGGCAGATCCGGCGGCTCGGCGGCAAGCGCGAGATCAACGTCGACATCCGCATCGTCGCCGCGACGAACAAGAACCTCCAGAAGGCGATCGTCGACGGCGAGCTGCGCGAGGACCTCTACTACCGGCTGGCCGTGGTGGAGATCGACCTGCCGCCGCTGCGCGAGCGGGCCGACGACATCCAGCTGCTGGCGAACGAGTTCCTGTCGCGGTTCTCGCAGCAGAACGGCAAGTCGATCACCGGCTTCGAGGACGCGGCCTGGGAGTGGATCATGAGCTACCACTGGCCTGGCAACGTGCGCGAGCTGAAGAACGCCGTGGAGCGCGCGGTGATCATGAGCCGCAGCTCGACGATCGGACCGAGCGACATCATCCCGCGTCACCTGCGGAGCGGCGACGGCTCGCCCGCGCCGCTGACGATCCCGGTGGGTGCGACCGCCGCCGAGGCGCGGCGGCAGCTCGTGCTGCGCACCTTCGCGTCCACGTCGGGCGATGCGGCGCGGACGGCCAGGATGCTCGGCCTTCCGCCGGAGGACGTGCGGTCGGAGCTTCTGCACCTGCTGAACGGCGCGGGGGATGCATCCTCCGTGTCCGCGCCGGCCGAACCGGGTGTGGAAGCGACGCCGCGCGCTGCCCGGCGGCAGGAGCCCGTGACGACCCCCGCTCGCGCGACGAGCAAGAAACCCCCGGCCAAGAAGGGGCGCTGAGCGCCTCCGAGGAGCGACCATGCGGCATCACGATCACGACGAACCGTACATCGTCATCGAGAAGCACGGTGGCGGCGTGGGCGACTTCCTCATCGGCGCGCTGATCGGCGCCGGCGTGGCATTGTTGTTCGCGCCGCGATCCGGGCGAGAGACGCGCGCCGACATCGGCCGCCGGGCCCGCGCCGCGCAGGATCGCGTGCGCGACGTGGCGGAGGAAGTCACCGAACAGGTCGTCGACCGCTTCGAGGGTGCACGGGCGCGCATCGAGGAGCAGATCGAGACCACGCGCTCGGCGATCGTCGCCAAGAAGGATCAGGTATCCCGGGCGATGGAGGCGGGACGCGAGGCGGCGTACCAGGCGCGAACCGATCTGGAGCGCCGGCTCGCCGAGACCAAGGCCGCGTACCACGCGGGCGCCGACGTCGCGCGCTCGGGTCGGCCGACGGCGCCGGTCAGCTCGAATGGAGACGAGGACGCCGACGCCTGAACCGCTGGCGGAGGCGCCGGCACCGCGGTTCGTCCCCCCACCTCACCCGACGCGGTCGCCACTGTCCAGCCTCGGCTGGACGCTGCGCGACTACGCGAAGCGCGTCTGGGACAACGCGGGAGAGGACAACGTCCTGTTCCTCGCCGGCGGGATCGCCTTCAACATCCTGCTGGCGGCGGTGCCGTTCGTGCTGCTGCTCGTGTGGGGCTTCGCGCTGGTCCTCCGCAACCAGCCCGTCGAGCCGAACCAGCTCGTGGTCACGTACATCGACCGGCTGCTGCCGGCCCACTACGAGAGTCCGGACTCGCCCACGCACAAGCTGATCAGCGACATCCTCGGCGCCCACACGCAGCTGGGCGTCTGGAGCGCCGTCGGCTTCGTGTGGTTCTCCACGCGCCTGTTCGGGTCGCTGCGCACGGTGCTGGCGAACGTATTCGACATCGAGCAGGAGCGTGGCATCATCCAGGGGAAGATCTTCGACATCAAGATGACGATCCTCTCCACGATCCTGATCACGGCGAACGCCCTAATCAGCTTCTACGTGCTGATCGCGACGAAGACGAGCCGGCAAGTGCTCGTCGGCCTGGGGATCCGGGAGGACGTGATGGGCCAGGCGAGCGCGTGGGGAACCCGACTCGTCGGGAGCGCGCTGCTGGCGCTGATGTTCTTTGCCCTCTACAAGTTCCTGCCGATCCGCCGCGTCCGGACGAAGACGGCGTGGGTGGCGGCGCTGTTCACCGTCTTCATGTTCGAGCTGGCCAAGGTGGCATTCAACATCTACGTCAGCTCCTTCGATCCCGGCTCGCTCTACACCGGGGCCGTGGCGGCCGTCGTGGTGATCGTGTTCTGGGTGTACTACGCCGCGCTGATCTTCATCCTGGGCGGTGAGGTGGGGCAGGTATACGAGCTTCGGCGAACGCGAAAGCGGCAGCGCGAGGTGTTTCTCGACTGACGAGCAGAGCATTTGGCCCGATGGTTGCTAAGGACTGAGGGTGAACGCGCAAACTCCAGGGAGGCCACCCATGCGCAAAGCGCTGCTCGGCGCCGCACTGCTCGTACTGCCCGTCGCCGCCTGCTCGAAGACGGGCGAGAACGAGTACCAGGTGAAGACGCCGGAAGTGAACGTCTCGACGGACACGCACACCGTGCGGACGCCGGACGTCGACGTCGGTACCAAGACGGACACGCTGAACGTCCCGGTCGTCGGGACCAAGAAGGACACCATCGTGATCGACAAGCCGGTCGTCGGCACGAAGGAGGCGGAGGTGAAGACGCCGACGGTGAAGGTGACGAAGCCGTAGCGCCTGTGCGGCCACCGGCCGCACGTTCACGGTGGTCGGTTCTCGGCCGACCTCGGGCAGCTCTGCTTCCTGAGGCCGGCCGATTACCGTTCACCGTGAATCGTTCACCGTGCAGCCCGCACCCGTCGAGATGACCGGACCGCCCATCGACCTCCGCTCCGATACCGTCACGCGTCCGACGCCGGCAATGCGGCGGGCGATGGCGGAGGCCGAGGTGGGCGACGACGTCCTGGACGGCGATCCGACCGTGCGCCGGCTCGAGGCCCGCGTCGCCGAGCTCCTCGGAAAGGAGGCGGGGCTGTTCTTCCCGAGCGGCACGATGGCCAACCAGACGGCCATCTGGGTGCACTCGACGCCCGGCACCGAGATGCTGCTCGACGCCAACGCGCACATCATCCATTGGGAGATGGCCGGCGCCGCGGCGCTGGCCGGCGTGCAGGTGCGCCCCGTGCCCGCCGGCGAAGGGCGCCTGGTCGCCTCCGCCCGCGACTTCGAGTTGACGCTGCGTCCCGCGTCGCCGCACGCGCCGATCGCCACGCTCGCCTGCGTGGAGAACACGCACAACGGCGCAGGGGGGAAGATCACGCCGATCGAGGAGCTGGCGGCGATCCGCGCCGTCGCCGACGCGAACCGCCTCCCCGTGCACATGGACGGGGCGCGGCTGTGGAACGCCCACGTCGCCACGGGTACGCTCCTCCGCGACTACGGCGCCACCGCGCACACGGTGATGCTGAGCTTCTCGAAGGGCCTCGGATGCCCCGTCGGCGCCGTACTCGTCGGCGACGACGCGACGATCCGGCGAGCCCACATGGTGCGGAAGCGCCTCGGCGGCGGCATGCGCCAGAGCGGGATCCTCGCCGCCGCGGCGCTACACGCGCTCGACACGCACGTCGAGCGTCTCGCCGACGATCACGCCAACGCGATGCGGCTGGCGAACGCGATCGGCGGCGTCTCGGGGGTGCACGTGGTTCCACCCGACACGAACATCGTGATGATCGATCTCCCCGCGGGGATGACGAGCACGGCCGTCGTCGACCGCGCGCGCCTCGAGGGCGTGTGGATCGCCCCCTGGAACGCGTCGCGCGTCCGGGTGGTGACGCATCTCGACGTGGACGCCCAAGCGGTCGGGCGCGCGGCGGAGGTCATCCGGTCGGTGATCGAGCGTCTGACGCACTGAGGCGGTCCGCTTCACCGCGTGCGCCTCCCGGGTTATCTTTCGAGCGTCCCAGGTCCCGGAGGGCGGCAGCCTTCTAACTCCGTCAGGACCCCGAAGGTAGCAGCGGCATGAGGTGTCTGACGTCGCTTCGTCAGGCCTGGGACACTCGGCGCGGGAGCGCATACTGAACGGGTATGCGCCTCGCGCCTTTTTCTCGTGAGTTGGTGAGGTGGATCGGGGGCTCGTTGGTCGGTTTCTGAGTGAGTTGAACGGCACATGCCACGAACCAGCCTAGAGTCCCCTCAGCGGGGCTGCCAGGCTGGTTCGCGGCCGTTCGCGGTCAACGCACCAATCAACCGACCAACCAACTCGCTATCCAACTCACCAACTCACTATTATTCCGCCCGCATGTCACTCGCCCTCGCTCGCAAGTACCGCCCCAAGTCCTTCGCCGACGTCGCCGTGCAGTCGCACGTCGCGTCGACGCTGAAGGGGGCGATCGCCCTCGGGCGGGTGGCGCACGCGTACCTGCTGTGCGGGCCGCGCGGGGTGGGGAAGACGACGCTCGCGCGCGTGCTGGCGATGGCGCTCAACTGCGAGCGGCGCGGCGACCCGGCGCTCAACGGCGAGCCGTGCGGATCGTGCTCGAGCTGCCAACGCATCTGGAGCGGCGCGTCGTCCCTCGACGTGGTCGAGATCGATGCGGCCTCCAACCGCGGCGTCGACGACGCCCGCGAGCTGCGAGAGCGCGCGATGTATGCCCCTTCCGGCGACGACCGCTACAAGGTCTACATCGTCGACGAGGCGCACATGCTCACGCGCGAGGCCTGGAACGCCTTGCTCAAGATCCTCGAGGAGCCACCCCCGCGCGTGGTGTTCGTCTTCGCGACGACGGAGCCGCAGAAGATCGCGCAGGCCGCCGCGCCGGTGCTGAGCCGCGTCCAGCGGTTCGACTTCAAGCGCATCGGCGCGGCGGAGATTCGCGCGCGGCTCGAGCGGGTCCTGGGCGAGGAGGGAGTGGACGCGGAAGGCGAGGCGCTGGCGATGATCGCCCGCGCCGCGGACGGCTCCATGCGCGATGCGCTCTCGCTCGCGGATCAGGTGCTGGCGATGGGCGAGGGCCCGATCGTCCCGGAGCGCGTGCGCGACGCCCTCGGACTCGTGGCCGAAGACGAGTACGTCGCGCTGCTGGACCTCATCGCCGAGAAGCGGGCGGGCGACGTGTTCGCCTTCGTCGCACGGCTCGCCGATGCCGGTATCGACTTCGGCCAGTTTCTCACGGGTTTCGGCGACATGTTGCGCGCCCAGCTCGCCGTCACGCTCGGCGGAGCGCCGCCGGACGTGAGCGAGCGGGCGCGCGAGGCGCTCGAGGCACGGAAGGCCGCCTTCGCCGCGGGCGACCTGCTGCGGATGCTGTCGGTGGCGACGGAGCTCGAGCCGCGGTTCCGGAAGAGCGGACAGCAACAGCTCCTGCTCGAAGCGATGCTCGTGCGATTCGCGCTGCTCGATCGCACGGTGAGCCTCGAGGCGGTGCTGCGCGGCATGGGAGGAAGCTCCACGGCTGGGGACGACGAGGACGTGGGCGCGCCGCCCACCGGCAGGCGCACGGCGCCTCCCACGCCCGCGCCGGCCCGGAAGGCGGAGCGTCCGCCGTCGGACACGCCGGCCTCGGATTGGCGCGCCGTGATCCGCGAGGCGGACGTGACCCCCGCGCGGCCAGCTCCGTTGGCGTCGGCGCGTGAAGAGACGCGCGCGCCGCCGCCCACGCCGGCGGCGCCCGCCGCGCCACCTCAATCGGCGCGCGACGCGGCCGTCTCTGCGAGTGACGCGCTCGATCTCAACCACGTCGTGGAGCGCTGGGACGCGGTCGTGTCGGCGATCCGCTCGGCGGGCAAGAGCGTCGCCGCGACCGCGCTTGAGCACGCGGCGCCGGCGGCCGTCAATGCGCGTGGCGACGTGACCCTCGCGCTCGACGAGGCGAATCCGATCTACGCGCAGGCGATCGAGGCCGTGAAGGCGGACGTTCTCGCCACGCTGCGCGGCTGGTTTCCCGCGGTACAGCGCGTCGTCGTGCGCGCTCCCGAGGGGACGAGCGCGCCGCCGCCGCGGCTCACCAACGAGATGGTACGCTCAGAGCGCATCGCCGCGCTGCGAAAGAAGGATCCCGTACTCGACGCTGCGATCGACGCGCTCGACCTCGATCTCGCCGAGTGATCGCTCGCGCGTCGCTTGCTTCGAAGCGGCGCCGCCCGATAGCTTTCGCCCTCTCATCCGCAGCGCACCGATGGCCGATTTCATGAAGATCCTGCAGCAAGCGCAGGAGATGCAGGGCCGCTTCCAGAAGCTCCAGGAAGAGCTTCAGCAGCAGACCGTCAAGGCGTCGTCCGGCGGGGGGATGGTCACCGTCGAGGCGAACGGCCAGGGCACGGTCCAGTCGATCAAGATCGACCCGAGCGTCGTGAACGCCGCCGACGTCGAGATGCTCGAGGACCTGCTCCTCGTGG
>DASTSX010000090.1:0-4808 GCA_035760455.1 Gemmatimonadaceae bacterium
CGGGCGACGATCGGACCGTGGTGCCGCGCGACACGGCGCATCGCGAGCGACGGCAGACGCTGTTCACCTATCGCGACGCGCTCCTGGCCGCAGGGTTCGCCGGCGTCACCGTGGCGATGTTCCCGCTCGACAAACATCTCGCGGGACAGATCCGGCAGGACTCCACGTTCAACGCCCTGGCGCAGAGCTCGGCCGTCGGGTTCGAGACGATCGCCGCGCCCGGCGCGTACGTGATCGGCGGATCGCTCTACCTGTATGGCCGTCTGGCGAAGAAGCCCGACGTCGCCGACCTCGGCTGGCACGGGACGGAGGCGGTGGTGCTCGCCAATGGGGTCACGGGCTTGCTCAAGGGGATCCTCGGCCGCTCGCGACCCTTCGTGTCCAACGCCTCCGACCCGCGCGACTTCCGGTTCGCCGGCGGATTCTCGACGTCGGAACGGCAGTCGTTCCCGTCGGGACACACGACCACGGCCTTCGCCGCCGCCGCCGCGGTGACGAGCGAGATCAGGCGACTCCAGCCCAGGGCGCTCCCCTACGTCGCGACGATCATGTACGGCGGGGCCACGCTCGTCGGCCTGTCGCGGATGTACCACGACAAGCACTGGGCGAGCGACGTGGCGCTCGGCGCGGCGATCGGTACCTTCAGTGGCCTCAAGGTCGTGCGGTACTCGCACGCGCACCCGGAGAACATGATCGATCGGGTGGTCCTGCGTGCCATGGTGGCCCCGGACGGCCGGGGGGGCGGCATCCTCGGGTTCGCGCTCCCCGCACCCTGAGGGAGCCCCTCGCGCGGGCGTCGTGCTGCAACCCGGACCTCGTCACCGCCGTAAGGTCGATCATGCCAGCACCCTTCCAGCAACCCGCGCCGCCGGCGCAGCCGGCCCAGCCCGCACCGCCCGCTCCCGCGCCCAACGTGGTGTACGCCGGGTCGCTGCCCGGCGGCACGATGACCAGGCAGGAGCTGGCGGATCTGCGCGCGCGCCGCTCGGAGCTCAGCGACCAGCTCGAGAGCGCGGCGAGCCGGCGACGGCAGCTGGCCGAACAGCTTCGGCGCGCCGACGGGGCCAACAAGGCGGGCCTTGATGCCCGCATCGCCGTGCTCGACCAGCGCATCATCCGACTCGAGTCCGAGCTGGACGAGACGGGACAGGTGCTCGCGTCGCCGCAGGCCGCGCGCCTCATCGCGCAGACCCGGCCGCCGATGAACTTCAGCCCGCCGGTCCGTTTCAACAACGTCGATCCCGAGCCGATCCTCATCACGTTCACCCTGTTCGTGCTGGCGCCGATCTCGCTCGCGATGTCGCGGCTCATCTGGAAGCGCGCGTCGCGCGTCGGCATGAGGGCACCGGCGATCGCCGGCGACTCGAGCGAACGGCTCGAGCGCATCGAGCAGGCGATGGACGCGATCGCCATCGAGGTGGAGCGCGTGTCGGAGGGACAGCGCTTCGTCACGCGGCTCCTCTCCGAGCGAGGCGGTGCGTCGCTCGGCGTCGCGCAGTCGGCGGCCGAGCCGGTGCGGGTTCCCGTCGGCGAGGCGAGCCGCGTGCGCTGAGTGGTGCTAGCTTGGCCGGGATGATGCGCCGCTTCGCCCGCTGACCATGCCACGCACCACCAAGCCACACCAGGTCGCGACAGACCTCGATCCCGAGCACGATGCCGGCTTCGCCGCCGCATCGGAACGAGCCGCGAAGGCGCTCGAGCGAACGCCTGTCGAGCAGGTGGGGCGTCCACTGCTCGTCGGCCCCGAGGGAACGCGAGAGATCCGGATCGGCACCGCCTCGTGGACGGATCCCACGATCACCAAGGGGGGCGTGTTCTATCCGCGCGGCGTGACGTCGAGCGAGGACCGGCTGCGCTACTACGCGAGTCAGTTTCCGACGGTGGAGGTGGACTCCACGTACTACTCGCTTCCCGAGCGGGCGATCGCGACGCTCTGGGCGGAGCGCACGCCCGACGACTTCGTCTTCCACGTGAAGGCGCACGCGCTGATGACCGGACAGCCGACCGAGGTGTCGCGGCTGCCGCCGCCGCTCGTCGAGGCGTTGCCCAGAGCGCTCGCGGAGAAGCCGCGCATCTACGCGAAGGATCTTCCGCTCGAGCTGTACGACGCCGTCTGGTCGTACTTCCTCGATTCGCTGGAGCCCCTCCGCGCGGCGGGAAAGCTGGGGGGCGTGCTGCTGCAGTATCCGCGCTGGTTCCTGCCGACGCCGGAGAGCAAGGACCATCTCGCGGAGTCGGCCGCGCGGCTCGCCGGCACGCCGGGCGCCGTCGAGCTCCGCAACCGCCACTGGTACGGCGGCCCCGACGGCCACGGCAAGGCGACGGAGTGGACGCTCGACATGCTGCGCGGTCTCGGGCTCACCTACGTGATGGTCGACGGCCCGCAAGGGCTCGAGAGCAGTGTGCCCCCCGTGGCCGCGGTCACGACGCCGGAGCTCGCGATGGCGCGGCTCCACGGACGCCGGTCGGCGACGTGGGAGGCGGCGAAGGTGCCGACGGTGGAGCGCTATCGGTACCTCTACGCCTCGCACGAGCTGGACGCATGGGTGCCGCGCATCGAAGAGGCGAGCGCGCAGGCGCGCCGCACCACGGTGTTCCTCAACAACTGTTACGGGAACTACGGCACGACGAACGCGCGCGAGCTGCTGGCGCGACTCGTCTGACAACGCGCGACGCTACTCGATCAATCGTCGGCTCGTATGCGGGGCGGGCGAGGCGCGCGCCAACAGCGCGGCGAGCGCCGCGTCGTCACCCGAGGCCCAATCGTCGGGAATCGGGTGCAGTCGTCGCTTCGCGTGCGCGCTCTCGAACACGAGCCACCCGTTGGCGAACCCGGGCTCCATGCGCACGCGGAGGTCGCGTCGTGTGCGACGCTCGCGCTTCCCCCGCGCATCGGCCCGCCGATCGGGGCCCTCTCGCCGATCGGCCGAGCTGGGGATCACCGCCCAGATCTGCCAGCGCACGCCGTCCGCGTCGATGAACTCGCGATGCGCCACTCGACCCATCCTCGTGCAGAGGTGTCCGCTCCCGGGCGCGCGCGTCGTCCACTCCGTGTCGTGCACGGCGCCGGCGGGGCGGGATCACACGCGCCAGCTGAGCGCGGCGAGCGCGGCGTCGGACAGCGTGAACCAGTCGCTCGGATAGTCCCGAACGCGGCGCACGGCGAGCTCGCTCGAGAAGATCAGCGAGCTGCCGCTGCGCCGATCGTACTCGGAGAATGGTTGCTCGGACACCGACCAGGGCTGGCCGAGATCGTCAGTGAAGGTTCGAGTCCGAGGCGGCGCACTGGAGCGCGGAGCCTCGGTCCGTTCGCGCGAACCACTCATGGTGACGGGACCCACGGCCAAGGGCGATCGCGTGCTGTGGACGCGAATGCATTTTCCAAGAATGGGTTAAGGTGGATGCTCGGCGGCGTCAGGTCAACGTCACCGCGTCACGCGGCTCGGCGCGCCATCGAGCGGTCTCGGGATGGATCTCTTCCGTTGGAGCGATGGCGTCGTTCTCCGATCACTTCGCCGCGAGCGCGGCCAGCTACGCCAGCTATCGGCCGAGCTATCCCGCCGCCCTCTTCGATTGGCTGGCGTCCGTCGCTCCCGACCGCCGGCTGGCCTGGGACTGCGGAACGGGAAGCGGGCAGGCGGCGGTCGCCCTGGCGGACTACTTCGCGCAGGTCGTGGCGACCGATCCGAGCACGGCCCAGCTCGAGCCAGCGCGGCGCCATCCGCGCGTGCGCTACGTGGCGATGACGGCCGAGCGGGCAGCGCTCGCGGGCGCGTCGGCGGGCCTGATCACGGTCGCCCAGGCGCTGCACTGGTTCGATCGACCCGCGTTCTTCGCCGAGGCCCGGCGGGTGCTGGTGGAGCAGGGGGTGGTGGCCATCTGGAGCTACGGCCTCGTCACCCTCGGCGACGAGCGGCTGGACGCGGCGATCCGCCGATTCCATGGCGAGACGGTCGGGCCGTACTGGCCCCCCGAGCGCCGCCTGGTCGACGAGGGATACCGGGCGGTCGAGCTGCCATTCGACCTCGTGGCCGCACCATCGTTCGGGATGCGGGCGGACTGGACGCTGGCCCAGCTGGCCGGCTACCTGTCGACCTGGTCGGCGGTGCTGCGCGCCAGTGCCGAGACGGGCATCGATCCCCTTCCCGCCCTGATCGAATCGTTGCGCGCGGCCTGGGGGGCGGCCGCCGTCCGGCGCGCCGAATGGTCGCTCACGCTGAAGGTCGGGCGCAAGACGAGTGAGTCCGCGTGACGTGAACAATACGATGTCATCTAATTTGACACGGCGGCGTGTTCGATTCGAAGTGGCGAACATTTGGCCGAAAATCGATACGGCGGGCGCAGAACTCTCTCGCAGACTGCGAGGGATGCCGCATTTCGCGAGGGTGCGTCACACAATTCGACAGCGCGCGATGACCGATGGGGGCGGACATCGCGCCCGAATTCATTCGGTCCAGGACGAAATGTCGGTCAGTGTTTCCGCAACGACAGCCAGCTGAACAGTCTGGCCCTGGCGTTGCCCTGGGAGGGGCCTGCCAGCGCACGCGTCGTGCGCGTCCCTACCGGCCGGCGAGCGATCCGACGCAGGATCGCTGCGACCCGGAACGGTCCAGAGTCCTCTTCCGGGTGTCCTGCCCGACAGGAATCGTCACATGAAGATGTCCAGGCAGTTCCGAATCGTCGCGACGGTCTTGCTCGGCGGCATCGTCGTCGCCTCGAGCGCCTGTAGCGTCGACGGCATCGCTCCCACGTCCACCGAGCGAACCCTCGCGCCAAGCGCGCCGCAACTTGCCGCGGGCAGTGGCGGC
>DASTSX010000091.1:0-2564 GCA_035760455.1 Gemmatimonadaceae bacterium
GCCTCGAGGCGGAACTGGTGAATCCGATCGAGCATCTGGAGATACTCGTCGCGGGCCGCTCGGGCCTCGCGCTCGTTCGTCACGCTCTCGCCGAGGAGGTCGAGCGAGGCGGAGATGCCGCGGCCATTGAGCCCACGTACGACCTCGAGCGCGTCGTCGAGAGTCTCGCCGGGAACGAACCGCTTCGCGAAGTGCCTGGCCAGCCGACTCTTGCGGACGAACTTGAAGACGCGCGGCTGGTTCGAGAGGTACAGAAGCGTGTCGCGAAGCATTGATCCTCGGTACGACGGCGGCCGGCGAACGCCGGAGGAGCTAGGAAAGTAATCGTCGAGGGGGGATCAACGAAGAACGGGCCGGCGAGGTGCCGACCCGTTCGATGCTTCACATGCAGTGGAGTTACTCCTGCTCGCGCTTCTCCGGCCGCGCGGCGGGCGTCGTGGTCACGGCGCCCTTGGCTCGCGTCTCGGCCGCCGCGGCGGGCGGCGCGCCCTTCTCGACGTCCACCTGGACGTTCCGCTGGAACTCGCTGATGTCCCGGTCGCGCGCCCCTGCGCCGACCAGCGAGCGGATGGCGTTGACGGCGGTCTGGACGGGCACGCCGCGCGAGACGATGTCGGCGAGGACGGTGAACGGCAGGGTGAGCGAGCGCCGGAGCCCCGACTGCTTCTTCATCTTCCCCAGCTCGACGGCGGGCACGCCGGCATGCACCGCGGACGCGGCCGCCTTGAGCTCATCGGCCGTCGCCACGGTGCCGAGCGCACGCTGCGCGTTGGCCATCTCGAGGGTGAGCGACCGCACCGCCGTGACGATGCGCGCGCCGTCGGCGCCCATCGCGAGGCCCTGATACACCTTCTCCATCAGCGGCTCGACCGGGATGCCCTGCGCCTTGGCCGAGTCCACGAGCGCCGTCAGCGCCTTGCGGGTCGGCGCATCGAGCCGGTTGCCGATGCGCGGATCCTGCGCCTCGACGCGGCCGAAGGCGGCGGCGACGAGCGCCAAGGTCAGGAACCCACGAGCCGTACGAGATCTCACTCTGCCGATGCCTCCACGACGAGCGCGCTGCTCGGCTGGCCGAAGTCGTCGCCGGAGGCCCGGGGGGCCGTCGGGTCCGCGACCCACTGCTTGCCGTTCACGAGGAACGCGTAGCGGTGGACACCAGCCGGGACTGGAGCTGAGACACTCCAAACGCCGTTATGGTTTTCGGCGACGAGCGCGGTGTCGCCGAGCCCCCAGTTGTTGAAGTCGCCCACGACGGCCACGCTGCGCGCCTCGGGGGCGACGAGAACGAATTGGACGGGGATGGGGCGGCCTCCCGCGACCACCTGCGGGCGCGAGCGCACCATTCCCACCGTCACGACGGCGACGACGCCCGCCGCGAGCGCCGCGGCGTACGCCGGCCGCCGCGTGATGCCGACCGCGGCGGCGATCCAGCCGGCCACGCCGCGCGGACGGCGTTCGGCATAGAGCCGACGCACACGCACCATCACCCGGCGGTCGAAGGACTCGTCGAGACGCACCGGGGCCTGCAGCTCCTGGACGAGCAGCTCGAGCGTCGTCCGTCCCCATTCAGCCACTGTGAACCTCCCGCAGCAGAACGCGCAGCCGATCACAGGCGCGCATGACTCGCATCTTGAGAGCGGAAACACCCACGCCGGTGATCTCCGCCATCTCATCGTACCCCAGCTCCTCCACGTACTTCAACAGGAACGCCTCGCGTTGATCAGCGCTGAGCTCGCCGAGCGCGCGGTCGATCTCCTCCCGCCACATCGTCTGCTCGGCCGGATGCTCCTGCGACGCATTGAGTAGCGCGGTCTCGTCATGTACGAACGTCTGGCCTCTTCGCACGCGCCGTGCCCCGCTCGTCCGACAGCGATTGACGAGAATCCGGAACAGCCAGGCGCCGAAGCGCTCGGGGTCTTCGCAGCGTGCCAGCGATCGGTACGCGCGGGTGAACGCGTCCTGCAGCGCCTCCTCCGCATCCTCCCGATTCCCCAGCATGTGAACCGCATACCGCGCGTACTTGTCCCGGTATCGCGAGACGAGCGCGCCGTACGCGTTCACCTCTCCGTGCAGCACTCGGCCTACGAGTGCCGCATCCGAGCTCTCCATACCGTCTGGACCTTGCATCAACACCTACCGTCACAGTCGAGAACGCGTCGTACGATGATGGTACGTTACGCGTTGAATGGCCGTGTGGCCACCATCACAAAATCAATAATCCGCGTCGCGTTCGAGCGGATTCCCCCGCGCCGGATAGAACCGGCGCTGCGTGCGCGCATACTCCACGAGCACCTTCGCCGGCGCGAACCGCCCCGGGAAACGTTCGTTTAGCTGGTGCAGGTCGTCCACCACCCGCGCGGCGCCCTGCGCATCCACGTACCGGAACGGACCGCCGCGGAAGGGCGGAAAGCCGAGCCCGAACACCGCGCCGACGTCGCCGTCGCGCGTGGACCGGAGCACCCCCTCCTCCAGGCACAGCGCCGCCTCGTTCACCATCGCCAGCACGCAGCGCCGCCGGATCTCGTCCGCCGGAAAGTCCCGGCGCTGCGCTCCGCCCGGCAGTA
>DASTSX010000092.1:0-2504 GCA_035760455.1 Gemmatimonadaceae bacterium
CCGGACTGGGAGGTGGATGCCCACGAGCATCACACACACGGCGCTCGCATTCTGGTCCTCAAGGATTACCACCTCGGTGCGGGCGAAACGGCGCGCGGGCCGATCATCGTCGTCGGCGGTTCCGCCACGATCGACGGGCACGCGGAGGACGACGTCGTCGTGCTGGGCGGCCGGGTTCGCGTCGGACCGCAGGCGATCGTCGACGGTGAAGTGGTCACCGTGGGGGGCGAGGCCATCGTCGATCCGAACGCCCGTGTGGCGCGCGGCGTCGACGAAACCGTGATCCGTTTCCCGGACATCGACGGCGAGTGGCACCCGCTCTCGCGCAACTGGGTGGCGGGGCTGGCGCTCGCCGGCACCATCGCGCGGCTGCTCTTCGTCTTCGTGCTCGCCTCGGTGCTCACGCTCGTGGCGCCCGGCTGGGTGCGGCGCATCTCGTGGCGTGCGGGCGAGGGGCTGGCGTCCTCGGCTGCCATCGGCATCCTGTGTCAGGTGGCGTTCCTGCCGGTGCTCCTGCTGCTCATCGCGGTGCTGGCCGTGTCGATCGTCGGCATTCCGCTGATCGGCGCCCTGCCGTTCCTGGTCGGGGCTGCCGGCCTGGCGGGCGTGGCGGGCTTCACGGCCGTCGCGGCGCGGATCGGCGCGGGCGTGCGCGGCACCACGGTGGAGGCGTCGAGCGCGCTGTGGATCGACGCACTCATCGGTATGGCGGTGGTGTCTGCGCTCACCGTGTTCACCGCCTTTGCGGCGTTCGGCGCGATGTGGGACGGGCCGCTCTCGTGGAGCCTGGGCGCGGCGGGGCTGCTGATCGAGTACGTGGTGTGGACGATCGGGATCGGCGCCGCGTGCGCCACGGTGCTCTCGCGCTGGAACGGCCCCGTACCGAACGCAGCGGCGGCATACGGGGGGTAAGGCGGGTGGGGCGGGTGAAGACTCAGGTCCGCCGCGCGCGTGTTCGTTCGAGGAGCGCCTCCACGCGCGCCATCACCGTCGGCCAGCGGTATTCGCGCTCCACGTACGCGAGCCCTTGCGCGCCGAGGGCCTGCCGGTCGGCGTCGCTGCCGCGCAACGTCTCCACCGCCTCGGCGAACTCCGCCGACGAGCGGTAGTAGAGGCCGCCATTGGCGCGTCGTACCTGCCCCTTCAGCACCGCGCAGTGTCCGTTCACGATGGCCGGCACGCCGCGGTTCCAGGCTTCGAGCAGCACGATACTGAGGCTCTCGAACGGCGACGGAATGGCGAGTGCCAGCGCGCCGTGCAAGAGCGCATCGCGCTCCGCGTCGCTGACGCGGCCGAGCGCCCGGATGCGCGGGTGCGTCGGGATGGTCATCTTCGATGGGCCCGCGAGCACCAGCGAGAGCCCCTCGTGCGCCGCCGCGTACTCGCCGAAATATTCGAGCAGCGCGTCGCACCCTTTGTTGCGATCGACGCGACCCAGGTAGAGCAGGTACGGCTGCGTGATGCCCGCTGGCATCCGCGGCGAGGGGAGCGGCGCTGCCGGGTCGAGGCCCATGCCGATGATGGTCGCCGGTTCCAACGCGCGCCCCGCGCGCGTGGACACGAGCGTCTGCTCTTCGGGCGTGAGGAAGATGTAGGCGGCCGGGAGCTGGAAGAAGTGTTCGAGGACGCTCAGGTCCACGGCGCGATCCTCCTCGGCGGTCGGCAGGAGCACCGCGCGGTCGCGCACGAGCGGCACGCCAAAGAACGACGGCGCGTAGCGGAACGTCCAGAACAGCACGAGGTCGTAACGGCTCCCCTCGGTGCGCAGGTGGTCGAGGAGCGCGGGGCAGTCGGGCCCGTTCTCGCGAAACCACTCCTCCTGCCGCGTGCCCGGCGTGGGGCCGTCGAACACTTCGTCGCTGAGATCGGCGAAGCGCTTCAACCGCCGCGGCTGCTTCACCGCGAAGCGACGGACCGTCGCGCGGCCGTCCATCGACGTCCCCGCGGGAAACTCGTTCTCCCATGTCACGTAGTCGGCGGCACAGGTGGTGAGGATGGTGACGTCGTGGCGCTCGGCGAGCCGGAGGGCGAGGTCGCGACAGTGCCGCTCCGAGCCGCCGGCCACGCCGGCGCCGTAGCGCTGAACCACACAGGCGAGCTTCAAGAGTTGCGTTGCTCGAGCTCGCGGCGCAGGCGCGCCGATTCGAGCGCCAGCTCCTGCACGCAGGCAAAGAGCACCTGGTTCACGCGCCGCTGCCGCTCGAAGTTGTCGCGGCTGTACTCGAAGAGCCAGCGCAGGACCGGCATGAGGACGCGCTGCTTGACGAACTGCACGGCGGAGCCGGCGGCGGCGCCGCGATGCGAGCCGTATTTCATCGCGGTCTCGAGCCGCCACGACGCGGGCTCGCCGAGGAGCTCGGGCACGAGCAGCGCGTTCGAGTCGCCCGCGTCGATCGAGGTGCGCAGCAGCCGCTCCACTTCGGCGAAGAGAACGGGATCTTCGAAGGCGGCGGCGCCGTGGCGGACGAGGTGCTGCCGGAGGCGCTCGCGCACCCGCCCCTGCA
>DASTSX010000093.1:0-22052 GCA_035760455.1 Gemmatimonadaceae bacterium
GCAAAGCTCGAGCGTCGCGACGATGGCTGGTATGCGGTGGACATGAACTCGACGAACGGCACCTATGTCGGCGGATCGCGAGTGACGGGTGAACGCCGGCTCGACGGCGTCCCGGACGTGCGGTTCGGCGGCGTGAAGCTGCGGTTCATCCCGGCCGGGGTGGATCCGAACGAGGCGCTCGCGCGCGCGGCGCGCGCAGAGGAGCGGAAGCGTCCCGTGCCGGCCGCGGCGGCGGCGGCGGATGCGACGCCGGCGGCGGGAACGTCGCGGATGCTGTGGCTGCTGCTCGCGCTCGTGGTGGCGGCGGCGGTCTTCTTCGTGCTCAAGGGGCGCGCGTGAAGCTCATCCATGCGGCCCGCACGGACGTGGGCATGATCCGCTCCGGGAACGAAGACAACTTCACCGTCGACTCGACGAGCGCGCGCGGCATCTTCATCGTCGCCGACGGGATGGGCGGACACGCGGCGGGCGAGGTCGCGAGCGAGATGGCGGTGCAGATCGTCCAGAACGAGCTCGCGCACGTGCGCGACCTCGACGGGGAGGACGTCGTGCAGCTCGTCGCGAACGCCCTGAAGCACGCGAACCGCGCGATCCACGAGCGCACGCTGACCGAGGTGGACAAGCAGGGGATGGGCACCACCGCATCGGTCCTCCTGCTCGCGGGCGCGCGGTATCTCATCGGTCAGGTGGGCGACTCGCGCGTCTACCTCCTGCGCGGCGGGAGGTTCGACCAGCTGACCAAGGACCACTCCTACGTGCAGGAGCAGGTCGACGCCGGCTATCTCACGCCCGAGCAGGCGCGGTACCACCCCTACAGCAACGTCATCACGCGGTGCGTCGGCGCGGGAAGCGACGTGGAGCCCGACATCTACCGCGGGGAGGTACGCGCCGGCGACGTCTTCCTGGTCGCGAGCGACGGGCTGACGGGGATGGTCGACGACCGGCGGCTCGCGCAACTCCTGAGCTCACCGGCGCAGCCGGAGCGGAAGGTCCAGGCGCTGATCTCGGAAGCGAACGGCCGCGGGGGACTCGACAACATCACGGCGATCATCGTGCAGGTCGTCGAGACCGATCCGGCGCCGGACGATCCGAACCGGACGGCGGAGATGAACCCGGTTGGCTGACGAGTCGGTCGGGACGATCGCCGAGCTGTACCTGGGGAACATCCTGTACGCGCTCGAGCTCGCGGCGCTGAGTCTCACGGAGCAGGGCAAGCCCGACGCGGCGGCGTACTACCGCGGGATCGGGCGAAAGCTGGCCGAGGCGCATGGTCGGGCGAAGGCGGAGCCAGGTGAGGGGGACGCGCCGAGCTGAGACCAGTCTCCTCCTCCGACGCGGCGTCCCAACGGCTGAAGTGCCGCGGATGAGGCGGGATTCACGGAAACGGCCGGATCGATCTCGCGACGGCGGTAAGGGTCTGCGCCGCAGCCAAGAAGACGACGTTCTTCGGTCGTGAATGGAGAGGACGGGTGCTGCGCTCAGTCCAGGAGCACTCCGCGCTCGAGTCGCGCGCGAACATCTGCCGCGGGCAGTGTGGCCAGTCGAGTGATCGCCTGGCGCGAGATCCGGACCGGGCGACACGCGAAGACGCGGAGCCAGCGCGCGCTGCGGTAGAGCTCCTCGGACAGCTTGGGCAGGTTGATCGCACCCTCCCATCCCGCCGCCGTCAGGCGCCGCACGCTGCCGTCGCGACGCAGTACGGGGATGTCGAGGCCGAGCATCTGCGTCTTGGTGGGATAGTCGAGCAGCAGCTCGCCGGGCGCGAGGCCAACCTCGCGCGCGAGACGGTCCTCCACGGCGACGACGAGGGCGCGGTCGTCGGCGATCCACTCGCCGCCTTCCGGCGGCAGCTCCGCCGCCGGGCATTCGAAGACGCGCTTGTAGAGCCGCCGCTCGCGCAGCGCCGCGAGCAAGGGGCTCGGCGCGCGGCTCGCGAGCTCGTGGAGCAGGCCTTCGTCGGTGTACGACGCGAGCGTCTCCGCGCTCAACGATCCGGCACGCAGCGCGCCGTCCACGAGACGCTTGTACATCGCCGTGGCGCTTCGCACCGCGTGATGCCAGTACACATTGCGGTACATCTGGTACTTGGCGAAGAGCAGCGACTCGAGCGCCGACAGCCCCTTCTCGTAGACGCCGACTCGCCGACCGTCCCGCTCCGGGTCGGACACGATGGTCAGGGAGTTGAGAAGCCGGTCGACGTCGATGTCCCCATAGTTGACGCCGCACATGAAGGCGTCCCGCTTGAGGTACTCGATCTTGTCGAGGTCGAGCGAGCCGGAGATCAGCCCCTGCAGCGGGCTGGCGCTCCGGCCGCCGATGAGGTCCATGATCCGCTCGGGCGCGTCGTCGCCGAGCTCGGCGCGGAGCACCTCGGCGACCTCGCCGCGCGTGATCAGCGGTCGCGCGACTTCCTCGTGGTGCAGCGCGCCGATCTCCTCGAGCGCGTGCGAGTAGGGATAGTGCCCGATGTCGTGAAGGAGCGCGGCGCAGCGCACGACGATGCAGGCGTCCGGCTCGAGCTGCTGGGTGAGGCCGCGCTCCTCGAGGAGTCCGAGCGCGCGCCGGGCGAGATTGTAGGCGCCGAGCGCGTGCTCGAACCGCGAGTGGCTGGCGCCGGGGTACACGAGGTACGCGAGTCCGAGCTGGCGCACGTAGCGCAGCCGCTGGAAGGCGCGCGTATCGACCAGCCGCAGCGCCAGCGGGTCGATGCGGATGTTGTTCCAGAGCGGGTCGCGAATGACCTCGTAGGACATGCGCGAAAGGTGACGCGGCACTCCCGCATCTACTAGCCCCGCGGTCCCGCCGCCTGAACCGATCG
This sequence comes from Gemmatimonadaceae bacterium, assembly GCA_035760455.1. GTDB lineage: Bacteria > Gemmatimonadota > Gemmatimonadetes > Gemmatimonadales > Gemmatimonadaceae > AG11. The sequence continues at coordinate 2,819 of DASTSX010000093.1, forward strand.
TGCCATCGGGCTGAATCGCTCGAAATTCGCGCGGAACATCGCGGCGAGCTTGCGCGCCTGGGCGTCATACGCCGACGGGTCGGGCCAGGTGCCGCGCGGGTCGAGCACCTCGACCGGGACGTCCGGCACGGCGGTCGGCACGGCGAGCCCGAACACCGGATCCTCGCGCACCGGCGCGCGGTCGAGCGAGCCGTCGAGGATGGCGTGCACCATCCGGCGCGTGTACGCGATCTTCATCCGCTTGCCGACGCCGTAGGGACCGCCGCTCCAGCCCGTGTTGACGAGCCACACCCGGCAATCGTGCTGGTCGAGGAGCTTGCCCAGCATCTCGGCGTAGCGCGTGGGGTGCCACACGAGGAACACAGCGCCGAAGCAGGCCGAGAAGGTCGCGGTCGGCTCCTTCACGCCGCGCTCGGTGCCGGCCAGCTTCGCCGTGTACCCGGACAGGAAGTAGTACATCGCCTGCTCGCGCGACAGGCGGGCCAGCGGGGGCAGCACCCCGAACGAGTCCGCAGCGAGGAAGACGATGTGCTTCGGATGCCCGCCCCGCCCGCTCGGCACGTGGTTCGGGATGTAGTGCAGCGGGTAGGAGAGGCGGGTGTTCTCGGTGATGCTGCTGTCGGCGAAGTCCGGTCGGCGCGTCTCCCGGTCGAGGACGACATTCTCGAGGATCGTCCCGAACATCCGCGTCGTGCGATGGATGTCCGGCTCGCTCTCGGCCGAGAGGTTGATCGCCTTCGCGTAGCAGCCGCCCTCGAAGTTGAACACGCCGTCGCGCGCCCAGCCGTGCTCGTCGTCGCCGATGAGCGAGCGGTGGGGGTCGGCGGAGAGCGTCGTCTTGCCGGTGCCGGACAGGCCAAAGAACAGCGCCGTGTCGCCAGCGGGGCCGGTATTCGCCGAGCAGTGCATCGAGAGCACGCCCTGCTTCGGCAGGTAGTAGTTCATCACGGTGAACATCGACTTCTTCAGCTCACCGGCGTATCGGGTGCCGCCGATGAGGATGATGCGCTCCGCGAGGTCGAGGACGATGAACGTGCCGGTGCGCGTGCCGTGCCTCGCCGGATCGGCCTGCATCTCGGGGGCGTGGAGCACGGTGAAGGTGGGCGCGAACGCGGCGAGCTCGCCGAGCTCCGGCCGGATGAACATGTTCCGCACGAACGCCATGTGCCACGCGCTGGGCGAGACGTAGCGGACGGCGAGGCGGTAGGCCGGATCGGCGCCGCAGTAGAGATCCTGGACGAAGAGCCGATCGCGCGCGCTCAGATACGCCTGCACGTCGCCGAGGAGGGCGTCGAAGTGTGCCGGCTCCATCGGCCGGTTCACCGCGCCCCAGTCGATGTCGCCTTCGGTCTCCGGCCGGCGGACGATGAACTTGTCGTCCGGAGAGCGGCCGGTGTGCGGTGCGGTGACGGTGGCGAGCGATCCCATCTCGGCGAGCTCGCCCTCGCTCGAGCGCACCGCATGCTCGACGAGCTCGGGCACGAGGAGGTTCGAGTGGACGGTGCCCCTGGGGCGGAGCCCCTGAGCGTCGAGGCGGACGTCGCTCATCAGGATTTCGCGAGCGCGGGCGCGGCGGCCGGCGCGCCACCGGGCGCGGGAATGGCGGCAAACAGCGGCTCGGAGTGCCGCATCCGCTCCTGTGCGTCGACGACGGCGACGGCGGCCATGTTGACGATGTCCTCCACGCTGGCGCCGCGCTCGAGGACGTGCACCGGGCGGCGCATGCCGAGCAGGATCGGGCCGATGGCCGTCGCGCCGCCGAGCAGGTGAACCATCTTGTAGGCGATGTTGCCGGCGCTCAGGTTCGGGAACACGAGCACGTTCGCCTCCTCCTTGAGGAGGCTGAACGGATAGTCGCGCCCGAGGATCTCGGGGCTGAGCGCCGAATCGGCCTGCATCTCGCCGTCGACGACGATCGACGGCTCGCGCTCCCGGAGGATCCGCGCGGCCTCGGCCATCTTCGCCGCGCTCGGATCGCGCACGGAGCCGAAGTTGGAGAAGGAGAGCATGGCCACGCGCGGCGTGATCCCCATCGTCCGCGCGACGCGGGACGCGGCGTAGCCGATCTGAGCGAGCTGCTCCGCCGTGGGATCGATGTTGACCGTGGTGTCGGCGCAGAAGACGACGTGGCGCTCGGTGACGAGCATGTACATGCCGCTCACGACGCGCGCCGCGGGATGCGCGCCGATCACCTGCAGCGCGGGGCGCATCGTCTCCGGGTAGTGCATGTTGGCGCCGGAGAGCAGCGCATCGGCGTCGCCGCGGGCGACCATGCACGACCCGAAGTAGTTCCCGTTGTAGAGCTGCCGGCGCGCCTCGTCGAGCGAGAGGCCCTTGCGCTGGCGGAGCTGCCACATGAAGTGCGCGTACTCGTCGCGCTTCGGCGAGGTCGAGGGGTCCTCGATCGTGACGCCGATGAGCGGGACCTTGTGGAGCGCGGCGGTGTTCTCGATCGTCGCCTGGTTGCCGAGCAGGATCGGCACGGCGATCCCGTCGTCGACGAGCTGCGCGGCGGCGCTGATGATCTTGGGCTCCTCGCCCTCGGGGAAGACGATGCGCTTGGGATCGCGGATCGCGCGGTTGATCAGCCCGCGCACGAGGCCGCGCGCGCGCCCGAGGCGCGACTCGAGCCGGTCGCGGTACCCCTCGAGGTCGATGAACTCCGTGGCGACGCCGCTCGCGACGGCCGCCCACGCCACCGCGGGGGCGACGGACAGCAGCACGCGCGGATCGAACGGGAAGGGGATGAGATAGTCCGGCCCGAAGTGCACGTTGCGCAGGCCGTAGAGCGCCGCGACCGAATCGGGGACGCTCTCCTTGGCGAGCGCGGCGAGCGCGCGGGTCGCCGCCATCTTCATCTCCTCGTTGATCTCGGTGGCGCGCACGTCGAGTGCGCCGCGGAAGATGAACGGAAAGCCGAGGACGTTGTTGACCTGGTTCGGGAAGTCGCTGCGGCCCGTGGCGACGATCGCGTCGCTGCGCACCGACCGCACCTCGTCCGGGGTGATCTCCGGGTTCGGATTGGCGAGCGCGAAGATGATCGGCCGGTTGGCCATCTGCGCGACCATCTCGCGCGTGATGGCGCCCGCCACCGAGAGCCCGACGAAGACGTCGGCGCCGACGAGGGCGTCGGCGACCGAGCGCGCGGACGTCTGCCGGACGAAGCGTGCCTTGTACGGATCGATGTCGCCGTCGCGTCCCTCGTGGATGACGCCGGCACGATCGCACATGAGGATGTTCTCGCGCCGCACGCCGAGGCGCACGTAATGCTCGGCCGTGGCGATCGCCGACGCCCCCGCGCCCGAGAACACGACCTTCACCTGATCGATGTGCTTGCCGACGATCTCGAGCGCGTTGAGCAGCGCGGCGCCCGAGATGATCGCCGTGCCATGCTGGTCGTCGTGAAACACGGGGATCTTGAGCGTCTGGCGGAGCGTCTCCTCGATGAAGAAGCAGTCCGGCGCCTTGATGTCCTCGAGGTTGATCCCGCCCACGGTGGGCTCGAGGAGCTGGCAGAACTTGACGACGTCGTCGGGGGACTCGGAGCCGACCTCCAGGTCGAACACGTCGATGTCGGCGAACTGCTTGAAGAGGTTGCCCTTGCCCTCCATGACCGGCTTTCCGGCGAGCGCTCCGATGTTGCCGAGTCCGAGCACGGCCGTGCCGTTCGTCACGACGGCGACGAGGTTGCCGCGCGCGGTGTAGCGATAGGCCGCGTCGGGGTCGTCCTTGATGGCGAGGCAGGGCTCGGCGACGCCTGGCGAGTAGGCCAGCGACAGGTCGCGCTGATTGTTCAGTGGCTTCGTGGGGACGACGGCGATCTTGCCGGGCCGGCCACGCGCGTGATAGTCGAGAGCGTCGTCGCGTTTGGTCATGGGAGACCTAAAGGTAGTCGAGCGCTACCGGCGACGGGGTAGGGGAGATGTACGCGGAACTGCATACCGCTGCTACGCCCGAGTGGCGGGCAGAGCCATCACCGCGGCGCGGTGTGCGTCACGCGTTCGTCAACCATCACCCGGCGCATCGAACTGCGGCGCGACCTCCCGCTCGAAGCACGACGGACAGATGCCGTGGCTGAAGCGCGTATCGGTGTGCTCGGAGATGTAGGCCTCGACGGTGTGCCAGTAGTTCGCGTCGTCGCGGATCCGGCGGCAGTACGAGCAGATCGGGAGGATGGCCTGGAGCGTACGCACCTCGGCGAGCGCGGCCTGCAGCTCGCGCACGAGCTGCTCGCGCTCTTCCTGCGCCTGCTTCTGCGCGGTCACGTCGCGGGCCACGGAGTAGATGACGCGACCGTCGGCGTCGGGGGCAGCGTTCCAGAAGAACCATCGGAACGAGCCGTCCTTGCAGCGGTACCGGTTCTCGAAGCCGAGCGCCTGCCCGCCGGCCCGTACGGCCGCGTTCTGCCGCAGCGTGCGCTCGCGGTCGTCCGGGTGGACGAAGTCGATGAACGGGCGCGACATCAGCTCGGCGCGCGTCCAGCCGAGCGTGCGCTCCCACGCCGGGTTCAAGCGCTTGAAGTAGCCGTTGAAGTCCAGCTGGCAGAGGAGATCGAGGTTGATCTCGAAGAAGCGTTCCTCCAGTCCCGCGTCCGCCATGGCGTCTCCTGCTCGAGGGCGGCTAAGCGCGACCCTGCATGGTGCGAACCGTCCACGCGATCAGCACCAGCGCGCCGGACACGGCGATGATCGTCGGACCGGAGGGCAGGTCGAACGGGACCGACATGGAGAACCCGATGAGCCCCGCGAGGAGCGCGCTGATCACCGAGATCGTGAAGGTGCCCGTCATGGTGCGCGCCAGCAGTCGCCCGGTGACCGCCGGCAGCACGAGGAAGTTAAACACCAGCATCACGCCGGCGAACTGCATGGCGAACGCGATGACGAGCCCGAGGGTGAGGTACAGGAAGAGGTTCCAGAACGTCACCCGATAGCCGAGCGTGCGTGCCGTCTCGCGATCGAAGGAGACGAAGAGGAACTCCTTGTAGAACAGCGCGTGCACGATGAGGACGGGAATCGTGACGGCCAGCAGGACGAGCGTGTCGGCGCGCGTGATGCCGAGGATGTTGCCCGAGAGGAAGATGTCGTGTGCCTCCCCCGTGGACGCCTTGGAGATGAGGAGGATGCCAGCGGCGGCGGCCACGGCATAGCCCACACCGATCGTCGCGTCGGGGGGAACGCCCGCGCGCTGGCCACCACCGAGCCCGAAAAACATCGCCCCCGCGAGCGCGAAGGCGATGGCGAACGCCGTCGAGTGGCCGGCGAACGCGGGGATCGCGCCGGCGCCGACGAGGAAAAGCGCGAGGGCGATTCCCGCCGTGGAGAGCTGGGCGATGGCCGCACCGACGAACACGATGCGGCGGAGCACGACGTAGACGCCGAGCACCGAGCAAGCCAGCGCGATGAGGAGCGCGCCGTACAACGCCTCGCGAAAGAGGAGGACGGCGCTAAGCATCCCGCCCCCCGCGCACCACCGGCTCGCCTCGTGGCGCGGTGCGCCTCGCCACGACGACGCGATGGCCGTGCATCTCGTCGACGTCGACGGGAATGCCGTACATCTGCGTCAACGTCTCTTCGGTCATGATCTCGGCGACCGTGCCGATGCGGAACCCGCGCTCGACGACCAGGGCGATGCGGTCGACGTAGTTCGCCACCTCGTTCAGCGCGTGGCTCACCATCAGCACCGTGAGGTTGTCGCGCTCGTGCAGCTCGCGCACGAGGCCGAGGATCTGGGTCGTGGAGACCAGGTCCATCCCGTTGGTCGGCTCGTCGAGGACGAGCACGTTCGGATGGCCCACGAGCGCGCGAGCGATGAGGACCCGCTGCTTCTGGCCCCCGGACAGCGCATTGAGCGGCTCATCGGCGAGGTGCCCGATGCCGACGTGATCGAGCGCGTCGCAGCCGAGCGCGCGGTCGGCGGCGGATGGACGGCGCATGAGGCCGATCCGGTCGTACCGCCCCATGACGACGACGTCGATGACCTTGAGGGGAAAGCCGTAATCGACGGAGTCGCGCTGCGGCACGTAGCCGAAACGCACGCCATCCGCGATGGCGACCGTTCCCTGCAGCGGCGCGAGCGACCCGAGGATCGCGCGGAGAATCGTGGTTTTGCCCGCGCCGTTCGGTCCGACGAGCCCGAGGAAGTCGCCGGCCGGGATGTCGAAGGTGATGTCGGTCAGCACCACGTGACGCCCGTAGCCGAGCGTCGCGTGGTCGAAGCTGATCAGCGGGGTCATCGCACGGCGGCGGCGAGCTGCGCGATGTCGTACTTCATGAGCGAGACGTAGTCACCCACCGGCGCAGTGCGGAGGCCACCCACCGACGGAGGCAGCACGAGCACCTTCGCGCCGGTCTGCCTGGCGATGAGATCCGCCACCTTGCGATCGTAGAACGGCTCCATGATGATCACCTTGGCGCCGGTGCGCTTCACCGTCTGCACGACCTGGTAGAGGTGCGATGGCGAGGGAGGAACACCGGGCTTCGGCTCGACGAAGGCGACGATGTTCATCCCGTTGTACGCGGCGAAGTACCGCCAGCTCGTGTGCCAGGCGACGACCGGCTTGTCCTTGATCGTGGCCAGGTCGGACGCCCATCCGCGCTCGGCGGCGTTGAGGCGGGTCTCGAACGCCTGGGCGTTGGCCGCGTAGACGGCGGCGTTCTTCGGATCGAGCTCGGTGAACTTCGCCTTGAACAGCCGCGCGATGCGGCGACCGTTCTCCGGATCCAGCCAGTAGTGCGGATTGCCGAGCGCGTGCACGTCGCCCATGCTCCTGTCGATGTTTCCGACTGGACGATCCAGCACGCGGATCACCGTGGAGACGTCGAGATGTCCCGGGCCCCCGCGCTGGATCTTTCGATTGCGCGCGCCGTCGAGGAGGAGCGGCATCCATCCGATCTCGAGGTCGAGCCCGACGAACGCCCACACGTCGGCGTTGCGGAGCTGGAGCACGAAGCTCGGCTTCGCGTCGATGAAATGAGGGTCCTGATACCCTTCGCCGATGTGGCGCGCGGTGATCCGGTCGCCACCGACGGCGCGGGCGATGTCGTAGAGGTCGGTGGTGCTGGTCACCACCTTGAGCTGCGCGAGCGCGGGACGCGGCGCGAGCGCCAGCAGCCCCGCGAGCAGCAGCAGCGTGAATCGTCGATTCATGGATGACTCCTGTATGCGCGTCGCATCGGTCAGAAGGGATGCGGACGGTGCGGGCCGAGGGAGAACGCCGCCTGGATGAGCAGGCGATTCGTCACGGTGCCGCCCACGGGCGACACCGCCTCGTACCCGGCGACGAGCTTGGAGAACTCGCTCGGGAACACTTCGAAATACACTGACCCCGCGCGCAGGGTCCGGCCGTCGTTCTGCTCGTCCTGCAGCCAGTCGCCGCGCACCGCGACGAAGGTGCGGCGCGTCGTCTGATAGCGCGCGAACACGTACGCACCCGTGAAGTCGCGCAGCGGCCCGGCATAGCTGGTCTCGAGCGCGCCGCACGAGGCACATCCTTCCGGAATCGGGATCGTCGGAGTGCGGCCGTTCAGCTGCCGCATCACCTCACCCTGAAGGATGAACGAGCGATAGAGCCCCTGCTGCAACGGGCGCCACCGATACGTGAGGTCCGCGCCGAGCACCGACTGGCGGGCGAGCGCGGCGTTGGTCCCGTCATCGAACAGGGCCGCGTAGGGCTCGGTCAGCGGGCGCTCGCGCCGGCCAGTCATGGCGGAGAAGGACAGCTCGAGGTTCGCCGCTTCCGTCAGGTCCACGTAGTTGCGCAGCCGCGCCGAGAAGCCAAGGCCGCCCAACGACTCGTTCGCCGGCTCGTACGGGGTCAATCCTTCCTCCGCCTCGCCGAGTCGGTCGACCGCCGTGACGAGCAATTCCTGGTAGAAGCCGAGTGGCGAGAACACTCGACTTCCCTGGAGCCCCGTGCCCTTCAGCCCCTCGGGGCTGAAGAAGCGCTGGATGACGTACGGGAACTCGATGGTGTGAAGGTCGTGCCGGTGCGTCCCGATCTGCTTGCCGAACGGCATGAGAAACCGCCCGAGTCGCAGCTGGAGCTGGTTGGGCAAGCTGGTGGTCGTGAGATAGGCCTGCTCGACGGAGATGCCCTCGGCGTCACTGACGCCGAGGAAGATGTCGCCGCGGAAGTACGGGTCGACGACCGCCTGAAGGGCCACCTCGACCTCGCGGATTCCGAAGCGGGATCCGTCTTCCTGGGTGCTGCCGTCGGGCGAGAGGTCGGCGACGAAGTCGCCGACCGCGCTGATGTCGGGGAGCAGCCGTGGATTCGACGGGCCCTGCTGTCCGCTGGCGGACGGTCGGGCGGCGTTCGTCGTGTCGCCGGGGGCGGCGAGCGCGCCGCTGAGCTCCCGCATGAGCGCAATGGAGTCGCGAACCGCCTTCGCGATGGAATCTTGCCGCGCTCTCTCGCGAGCAGCCGCGTCCTGCTGCGCGCCGAGCGCCGGCGCGGCGAGGAGGAGCGCGGCGATGCCGAGTCTGAACAATCGCATGGGTTGTGTGATACTGGTGAGCACGCATGACGCATCGCCCCAGCCCACCGGGCGAAAGCGATGCGGTGATCGATGACGGCCGACGCCGGCGCGCCACGCCGTCGGGGACGGCACGCGCGCTGGCGTCGATCAGGCGATCGAGGGCGGTGCTCGGGGAAGCGAGGCGGCGGCGGCTGCCCGCGTTGCGGGCCGCGCGATTGGGGCCGCTGCGCACGGCCGCACCACCGTCGCAATCACCGGAAGCTCGCCTCCGGCGGCCGGCTCCGCGGTGCGCGAGACGACCTGGCACAGCGCGCACTCGTCCCGGTGGACGGGCGGGCAGCCGGTGGACGAGCCCGACTCGACGTGGCTCCCCGGCGCCTCGAGGCTGGCGCGCTCGAGGCGGGCATCGGCGAGCAGCGCCACACCGGGCAGCGCGAATTGCAGCACTGCCCAGAGCAGGGCGAACGAGCGCCAGGTCATGCTCCGATGCATGGACGGAACGTAGGCTGGACTCCATCGGCGGGCAACGCCGGGTTCGCTGACGCGGCCGCGCCTGTGTGCCGGTGAGAACGGGAGGGACGCGCTCCAGAGTCCGGGTCGGGCGCGAAACCCGCCGCGCGCCGCGGCGTAGGTCCTGACAACGAAGGAGGGTCGGATGACTCGACGGACCGTGATCTGGACGGGAGTGGCAGCGCTGTTCACCGTGGTGAACCTGGTGGGGCTGGGCATGGCCGTCGCCGCGGGAGAAGAGCTCCACAGCGGCGTGCACGTGGTGTTGTCGGTCGTCGGGGCGGTCGCGCTGTGGTGGCTCGCAACGGGCCGGCGGCGACCCGGATCGGCGACCGCAGACCTGTCGGACGCGAGGCTCGAGCAGCTGCAGCAATCGATCGACGCGATCGCACTCGAGGTCGAGCGGATCGGCGAGGCGCAGCGCTTCCACGCCAAGCTCCAGGCTGAGCAGAGCGAGAGCGCGCGCTGACGAGCGTTCGCGCCAAGGCCGTCCCCCGAGCGCTGGCCGCACCGGACCGGCGCCGCTAGCTTCTCGCCCTCGCACGCGAGCGTGCGGCGGCGGCCGGCGCCCCACGGCCGCCGCACCGGGCGCAGTCGCCCCCATCGACCACTGCGTGGGGACCTCCTGGGAGGCGTGTCGTGACCACCATTCCGGCGTACCGCGTCGGTCTGATCGTTCCGAGCTCGAACGTCACGATGGAGACCGAGATCCCGGCGTTGCTTCGGGCGTACGAAGCCGCGACCGGACTGTCGTTCACGTTCCACGGCGCGAGGATGCGCATGAAGCAGGTCACCGCCGATGCCCTGCTGGCGATGGACCGCGAGGCCGCAACGTGTGCGGCGCACCTGGCCGACGCGCAGTGCGACGTGCTCGCCTATGCGTGCCTCGTCGCGGTGATGGTGCAGGGTGCGCGGGCGCACGAGGCGGTTGCCGAGCGGCTGCGCGCCGCCACGCGCGAATCGGGGTTCGAGGCTCCGATCGTCACCAGCGCCGGAGCGCTCGTGGACGAGATCAGAGCGTCCGGCTATTCGCGCGTGTCGCTCGTCGCCCCATATCTCCCCGAGCTGACGAAGGTCGTGGTGCAGTATCTCGAGGAGAGCGCTGGAGTAGAGGTGCTGGACGCGATCAGCCTCGCCGTCTCCGACAATTGCGAGGTCGGCCGCCTCGATCAGGACGAGCTCGTCGAGATCGCCGCGACGCGGCTCGACGTCCGAGGGGTGGACGCCGTCGTGCTCTCGAGCTGCGTGCAGATGCCCTCGCTCCGCTCGCTCAAGAAGGCCGAGGAGCGCCTCGGGCTGCCGTGTCTGTCCGCCTCCGCGGCGACGACGCGCTGCATCCTGCGGACGCTGCATCTCGACCCGGCGATTCCCGGCTTCGGCAGCTACCTCGCGCAGCCGGAGGGGGCCCTCCGATGACTGCTCGACCGGAGCTCAGCACGCTGATCGCGCGGACCCAGAGCGGCTACGAGCTGGACGTCACCAAGCTGCTCTGCCTGGCCAACGAGGCCGACATCGAGCTCGCCGCCGAGGCGCTCGTGGAAGGGCTGCCCGTCGCGGCGGGGTTCGCGAACTTCTATGCGATCTTCACGCGCGCCGACGCGGCCACGGTGGCGCAGATGAACGTGTGGAAGGGGCGGCCGCCGACGCAGACGGGATCGGTCTCCACGACGACGCTCCGCATCCCGACGCTGTTCGACTTCTCGCAGCTGCCGCCGACGCTCACCGAGAAGCGCGTGCTCGATGTGATGGAGGCATTCCTCAACCGCGGACCGATCGGATTCCGCGGGCCGGCGGCGTCGGACATCCCGCTGCACATGACCGGCAAGGACGGCGAGTTCCGGACCACGCAGACCATCGTTGCCGGCTATCGCTGTCCGAGCAACAAGCTCATCGCGCGCGCGATCGAGCAGGTGCCCGAGCGCTACCTGTACATCACGTCGGCGAACCTGAGCCATCACCGCACAGGGATCGAGGAGCCCGCGCACTGGAAGCCCGCGCCGCTCATCTTCGACTTCCGGCACATCGTGAACATGCAGCTCATCCGGCACGAGTCGGAGAACGTGGCGCACGAGAACTATCCGGGCTACGCGGAGATGTCGACGACCGTGATCTCGTTCCACCGGCGCGCCGAGGTGGACGGTCGGCCGGCGCTGCGGCTCGAGCGGTGGGGATCGATGGACATTCCCGACGTCCGTGCGGTCCTGGACCGGTTCGACCTCGGCCTCGAGATCGCGGACTCGGGGCGCGAGCGGCTGCAGCAGCGGACGTATGACTTCGGTCGATGAGTCGACCCGAGCGGCGTGGAGCGCATCGCTGCGCCGGTCGCCGGTGCTGCGTCACCTGTCGGAGGATCGGCTCGCCCGGCTGATCGACGACGGCGAGCTGACGACGTTCGCCGACGGCGCGATCATCGCGGGCGACGAGAGCACTGCGTGCGAAGCGTTCCTCCTCGTGGACGGGGCGTGCGACGTGGCACGCGTCCAGGAGCGCGTTCGACTCGAGGCGCCCGCGCTCGTCGGGGAGATCGCGGTGCTCACGGGGACGCCGGCGCTCGATCGCGTGCGCGCCGTCGGCGCGGTGACGGCGATCGTCATCCCGCGCGAGCGGTTCCTCGCGGCGATCCGCACCTCCGCGGAGGCGGGGCAGGAGCTCACGAACGTGGTCGCCGACCGCCTCTGCACGCCGGGCTCGATCGGCCGCGTCGGACGCTTCCTGGTCGAGGGGGTCATGGGCGAGGGCGGCTCGGGCCGCGTGCTGCGGGCGCGTCATCCGCTGCTCGGCATCCCGCTCGCGCTGAAGATGCTGTCGCACGCGCTGGCGCTCTCGCCCGACGGGCCGCGCGCGTTCATCCGCGAAGCGAGCCTGCTGGTGCACCTCGATCATCCGGGAATCGTGCGCGTGCTCGACGCGTTCGAGGCGCACGGCACGTTCTTCATCGTCATGCCGTGGATCGAGGGCGCGACGCTGCGCGAGCACATCGACCGGCACTCGAGCCTGCGCGTCGAGCAGGTGCTCCAGATCGCCGAGGAGACGCTCGACGCACTGGCGGTGCTCCACGCGGCGGGGCTCGTGCATCGCGACGTGAAGCCGTCGAACCTCCTCGTCCGTCCGTCGGGACGGGTCGTGCTGATCGATCTCGGCATCGCCTGCCAGCGCGACGCGTCGGCGTCGCGCCGACTCGTCGGGAGCCCGAGCTATTGCAGTCCCGAGCAGATCCTCGGCCGGCCGGTCGACGGGCGCAGCGACGTCTACTCGCTCGCATGCACGCTCTACGAGCTGGTGTTCGGCCGCCCGCCGTTCGTCGGGGACGCCGTGGACGCGGTCATCGAGTCGCATCTGCGCGCGACCCCGTCGTTCGACATCGCGCCCGTGGTGCCGATGGGCGAGCCGTTCGTGCGCTGGCTGCGCCGCTGCCTGTCTCGCACCCGCGCCGGCCGGCCCGATGCGGCCCAGGCTCGCGCGGAGCTGCGCGCCCTCGCGCCCACGACGGCCGTCGAGCGCATGGCGCCGCGCGCGCGCGTGACGGTGCCGATGCCGATGGTGCTGGACGACGTCGAGGCGGGCGCGCGTGGTTGAGCGGCGGTTCGATCTCGCGCACGCACTCGAGCTGCTGGAGCGGACGCCCGCGACGTTCCGCGCCCTGCTCGGCGGCCTCTCCGACGTGTGGACGACGCCGAACGAGGGGCCGGAGACGTTCAGCGCGTTCGACAACCTCGGCCACCTGGTACACGGCGAGCGCACCGACTGGATCCCTCGTGCGCGGATCATCCTCGAGCACGGGCGCAGCCGTCCGTTCGATCCGTTCGACCGCTTCGCGCAGGCCCATGAGAGCCGCGGCAAGCGCCTCGGCGACCTGCTCGACGAGCTCGAGCGGCTTCGCGCGGACAACCTGTCGACGCTGCGCGGCTGGCGGCTCACCGATCGCGAGCTGGCGCTCGAGGGGGAGCATCCGGCGCTGGGCCGCGTGACGCTGGCGCAGCTGCTGGCCACGTGGGTCGTCCATGACCTCGGCCATCTGGCGCAGACCTCGCGCGTGATGGCCAAGCAGTACCGCGATGAGATCGGTCCCTGGCGCGCCTACCTGCCGATCCTCGATCGCTGAGCTCTCTCCCGCGCCGCCGCGACGACGGTCCTCGCCGAAGTGACGACGCCTTCCTTCCGACCAAGGCTCTCTCCGATGCCCACCGACACGCCGCGCCCCTACGTCCTCGCCGAAACGACCTGGAAGGCGGTGGCGAGCACCGCGTTCGACGTCGCCGTGCTGCCCTGGGGCGCGACGGAGGCGCACAACTATCACCTGCCGTACGCCACGGACGTGATCCAGTGCGACCACATCGCCGCGGAGTCGGCGCGCGTGGCGTGGGAGCAGGGCACGCGGGTCGCGGTGCTGCCGACGGTGCCATTCGGCGTACAGACGGGACAGCTCGACATCCCGTTCTGCATCAACCTCAATCCGAGCACACAGCTCGCGATGCTCGAGGACATCGCCGGCGCACTGGGCGGGCAAGGGATCACGCGGCTCGTCGTGCTCAACGGGCACGGCGGAAACGACTTCCGCGCGATGATCCGCGACGTGCAGCCGCGCGTGCCCGACGTGTTCCTCTGCACGATCAACTGGTGGAGCTGCGTCGATGCGCGACCGTACTTCGTCGCACCAGGCGATCATGGCGGGGAGCTCGAGACGAGCGTGATGCTGCACGTCGCGCCGTCACTCGTGCGGCCGCTCTCGGAGGCGGGGCCGGGGCGGGAGCGGAAGGCGAAGATCGCCGGTCTGCGCGAGGGATGGGCGTGGGCGCCCCGGCGGTGGACGTCGATCACGGACGATACGGGCGTGGGCGACCCCTCGGCCGCGACTGCAGCGAAGGGCGAGACGTTCTTTCGCGTCGTGACGGAGCGGATCGGCGGGTTCCTCGTCGAGCTCGCGGCCGCGCAGATGGACGAGCTCTATGCCGACACGCCGGCGTGATCGGCTGACGCGGTGCGCACGGATCCTGGCCGCGCCAGCGGCGTCCCGCCTCGCGACAACGACGCGCATCGATTCCCGGTGTCCGTGAAAGGCGTCGTGATCCGCGCGGAACGCGTGGTGCTCGTGAGGAACCGGCGAGACGAGTGGGAGCTCCCGGGCGGGAAGCTGGAGCTCGGCGAGGATCCGGAGCGCTGCGTGGCCCGTGAGATCGAGGAGGAGCTCGGGCTCGCCGTGACGGCGGTCGCGCCGATCGACGCGTGGGTGTACTCCATCGCCGAGAGTACCCACGTGCTAGTCCTCAGCTACGGGTGCATGGAGCAGTCGGCGGCGGACGCCGTGCTCAGCGCCGAGCACGTCCAGCTGGCGTGGATCGCGCTGGTGGACGTCGGCGGCTTGCGGATGCCCGCGGGCTACAAGCGCTCGATCGAGCGGTGGGCGGCGAGCGCCGGCGTGCGATGACCCCGCTCTCCTCACCGCCTCCATCCATGCTTCCTCTCCGCTGGACGCTCGGTGTCGTCACGGCGATCGTGATCGCGGGCCTGCTCGCCATCGCAGTGATCGGCGGCAACCTCCGCCGATCGTTCGTCGCCTCGGACAGTCCGGTTCCGATACTGATCATCCTCGTGGGAGGTGGACTGGTGCTCGCGTCCCTCGCGTGCCCGGGGCAGCGACTGCTCCAGCACCTGGTGGCGGTGCTGATGACGGGTCTCGCGATCGGGGCGATGCTCCTCGCGCGACGGGAGCTCGGCACGGGGCTGTTCGGCGTCGCGTACGCGGCGGCGTGGCTCTCGCTCTACGTCCGCCTGCTGCGCACATGACGACGGAACGTGAGCGCATGGCGCGCGGCGAGCGCTACGACACGCGCGATGCAGAGCTGCTCTCGCTCGCGCATCGCGCACGCGGGTTGCTCGCGGAGTTCGCGGCAGCACCGTCCACCGACGTCGCGGCGCGGCGCGCGCTGCTCGAGCGACTGTTCGGAACGGTCGGAGCCGACGTCTGGATCGAGCCGCCGTTCTTCTGCGACTACGGCGTCAACGTCCACATCGGCGCGACGTCGTTCGTGAACACCAACTGCGTGTTCCTGGACTCCGCGGAGATCCGCATCGGCGCCAACGCGCTGATCGCGCCTGGGGTGCAGCTCGTCACGGCGGAGCATCCGCTGCGCGCGTCCGAGCGCATCGTGCCGCTCGCGGAGCGCGCGGCGGGGCGGTCGCCCTATCGGACGTCCGCGCGCCCGATCACCATCGGCGAGAACGTGTGGATCGGCGCCGGCGCGATCGTGCTCCCCGGCGTCACGATCGGCGATGGTGTGACGATCGGCGCCGGGAGCCTCGTCACCTCGGACATTCCCTCGCATACGCTCGCGTTCGGCCAGCCGTGTCGCGTGCAGCGCACGCTGGAGCCGTGAGCTCGTTTCGAGCCGTCGGCCGCGAGGCGGCGCGGGTCGCGACCGGTCGCGGGTCTGGTTGGGTGATGACGTGTGGACCTCTGGCGCGTGAACGCCGACGCGAATAGCCTGACGCCCATGCTGCGCATCACGCTCGCCATCCTGCATCTCCTGGCGCTCGGCATCGGCCTCGGCGCGATATGGGCGCGCGCTCGCGCGCTCGGCGAGCGCCCACTCGATCGTTCCTCGGCGCGCCGGGCGTTCGCGGCCGACGGATGGTGGGGGCTCGCCGCCGTCCTGTGGATCGGCACCGGCCTGTGGCGGCTGCTCGGCGGCACCGAGAAGGCGACGCAGTACTATCTCTCCAACCACGTGTTTCTCGCGAAGCTCGGCTTCCTCGTGGCGATCCTGCTGCTCGAGCTGTGGCCGGCGGTGACCCTCGTGCGCTGGCGCCGCGCGGCGGCACGGGGCGGGTCGTCGTGGACGCCCCACGCCCCGAGTGCCGCCCGGATCCGGGCGATCAGTGTCCTCCAGGCGGTGCTCGTGATCGCGATGGTGTGCGCCGCCGCGATGGTGGCGCGCGGATATGGGGCCGGCGCCGGGCGCTGACGCTTCGAATCGGCTGTAACGAAGCGCTCACACGCGAGGTTTGGCGACTGGCGCGGGGCACCGCGCAATCATATGTTTGCTTCGATCGCGGGTGGAGGGCTGGCCGGCTGGCCGTCTCTCCAGGTTGCGAGCGTTGCGTTGCAGAGTGGGCGCGCGACGAGGTGCGCCGCGATCCCTTCGCCGAGACGCTACATGACGCAGGGACCCACAGACGACAGGGCGCGAAGCGGGCGCGACCACGCGGCGCGCGCCAGCGACGCCCTACGAGTGACCCTCCTGAGCCGCGCATCGACGGCGGTCCGGCGCGCGCACGCGGAGGACGACGGTGGGGACGACAGTGCGTCCGAGTCCGGGGAGGCGCTGCTCACCACGCTCGAGAACCAGGCGCTGCGCGAGGCCGAGCGTGCAGCGCGTGGGGAGCTGGAGGAGGTCGTACGGCGGTTCGCGGAGCGGCTCCGCGCGGAAGGCGCTCCACCGGAGATCGGCGTGCGCCGCGTGAAGTGCGCCGTCGAGCCCGTGGTCTTCGCGTCGCGCGACCATGATGGCGCGGACGTGGAATGGAGACGGGGCGTGGTAGGCGATGTCGTGACGTGGTTCGTGCACGCCTATTACGGCACCTGAGCCGCGGCGACAGATTCGACAAGGAGGAGCGGCGACGCTCCGGAGATCGACGCCGGCTCGAACCCCGCAGGTTCACGTGCTGATCGACGAGTACCTTCCGCGTTGGGACGTTCGCGAGCGTCATCAGGCTCGCGTCGCCGCGCCGCCCGAGACGGTCCACGACGCGCTCGTCGAGACGAACCTCGTCACCCCCGCGATGATCGTCGGGCGAGCCCTTCTTCCGCTGCTCCTGCTCCTCGGCGCGTGCGCTTCGACGGGCGCCGGCGCCACCAGGGCGCCGTCGGGCCCCGTGCGCGGGCTCGGCCCCGCGCTCGTCGGCACGTGGGAGCTCGTGTCCACTCGCGTGACGCGTGGTGACGGCACGCTCCTCGACGAGCGCGCTCCGACGGTCCGCGCGCTGAAGATCCTCAACGGCACGCATTACAGTCTCGTCACGCTGCGGAACGGCGTCTTCGCTCGCGCGGCAACGGGGCGGTATCGCGTCGTCGGCGACAGCTACGCCGAGACGATCGAGCTCGCGTCGGGACGGTTCGCGGAAGGACGTACCTACACGTTCAAGATCCGCGTCGATGGCGACCGCTGGGCAACGGACGGCGGGAACGGCGCGGACCGCATCCACGAAGTCTGGCGGCGTGTGCCGTGAGCTCGCTCGAGCGGGAGGTGCCACTGACTGGTAGGGCGGCAGTGATCGATGCGCTCGCGCGTGCGCCCGAGATCGTCGTGCCGATGGTGCGCGAGGTCCCGCGAGCGATCCTCAAGCGGCGTCCCGCGGCCGGCCGCTGGTCCGCGCACGAGCACGCGTGTCATCTCGCGCACGTCCACGGACTGTTCACGGAGCGGCTCGAGCGCATGCTGGGCGAGCCGGAGCCGTTCTTCGCCGGCTATCAGCCTGGTGACCAGGACGCCGACGACATGCTCCTGCGCATGGATCTCGACGAGTCGCTGGAGCGGTATGTCGCCGACCGCGGCCGGCTGGTCGCCCGTCTGCGACAGCTCGACGACGCCGACTGGGCGCGGACGGCGCGGCACGCCGAGTATCGCGCGTACTCGGTCTTCATCATGTTCCGGCACGCGGCGCTGCACGACTTCCTTCACGGCTATCGCATCGAGGAGCTGCTGCTGCGGCCGGACTGGGGGGAAGCAGATGGCGAGACGCTCGCGCCGATCGGATAGGCGCGCGCCGCGCGCGCGCGACCATCGATTCCCGGAGGGTTGCGTGCGCATCCAGACCACCCCCGCCGCGTAGAGCGGCCACGTGCACACGAGGCAGCGGCGCCTGCGGCGCATCTGGGGCCGGACGCTCGTCGCGTGCTCTCTATACGTCGGTCTCGCGCTGGCGGTGCCGCGTGTCGTGCGCGGCGTGCGGGCGTGGGGTCAGCCGGAGCGTCCCGAAGCGCCCGTCTACGTGACGCCGAGTGGGGAGCGGCGCCGGGCGGTGGTGGTCATGCGCGCCGAGCCGAAGCCGGTGGAGGATCGAGGAGGCGACGTCGCAGTGCTGTGGTGGAGCGGCGTGCTGTGCGTCGTCACACTCGCCGGCGCGGTCGCGCAGACGCTGCGCGTCCGATCGGAAGCCGCCGGCGAGCAGACGCGGGGTTGAGAAGGATCAGCCGGCGCGCCGGAGCTGGATGTCGCCCGAGCGATAGTGGGCGAGATCCTGTGCCTTCGTGCCGGTCTGGCCATCGGGACCGTTGAACAACAGGTCGTCGTGCAGCAGGTCGTCGAGCAGTGCGACGTCGTTGGACGTCATCACCGCGAGCAGCACCGTCTCACGCGCCACGATCTGCGATTCCAGTGTCGCGTCCATGGGGTGGGGAGGTCGGGAGGTCGGAGGCACGAGGCATCGCGCCCGCGATGATGGTGGCGCCTGCGCACGTTCCCGGCATCTTGCGGCGCGGACGGGTGGACGCAAGTTGGGGGGCCGCGCGCCGACGGGCGGTCGCGCGCCCCCACGCCCTCTCCCCGATGCCCCGCCTTCCTCGCGCTCTCGCCGCCGTCGCCGCCGTGCTCCTGATCCTCAGCAGCGGCGCGCACTCGTTCATGGGATGGCCGGGCCTGCGCACGGAGCTCGCCGCGGCGAACGCGCCCCAGCCGCTGGTGGACGGGCTGGCGATGGGCTGGCACTTCGCGGGGATGACGATGCTCGTCCTCGGAATCCTCGTGCTGTGGATGCTCGCGGCCGCGAGGTTCGGCGCACCGAGCATCCGTGTGCCGCTGCTCGTCATCGGCGTGGCGTACGTGCTCTTCGGCATCAAGTGCGCGACACTGATTGGCTGGGATCCGTTCCTGCTCACCTTCCTCGTGCCGGGACTGCTGCTCTCGGGCGCGGCGCTCCTCGTGCCGCCCGCGGGGGCGCAGCCGCCGCACTGACGGACCCTCTGGCGCGCCGCGCGCGGACGGTTCAGGTTCACCTCGCGCCAGAACACGTCGAGGAGCTGCCGATGCGACGCCCATGATGCAGACGCATTCGTATCATCTCTCGCTGCCGCTGCTCTCCGACGCCCGCGCGGAGGCGAGCCGCCTCGGACACTCGTGCGTCGCGCCGGAACATCTGTTGCTCGCTGTCGCGGCGAACGGCGATGCCGCGACGCAGGCGTTCTTCCGGCGGCATGCGATGAGCGTCGAGGCGCTGCGCGACGCCGTGCTCGAGCTGATCGGTCCCGAACG
>DASTSX010000094.1:0-4953 GCA_035760455.1 Gemmatimonadaceae bacterium
CGTCGGGTACTGGTACTTCTGGGGCGAAGGCCGCGCGCTCGGGCCGCGCTTCCTCTTCACGGCGGCTCCGGTCTTCCTGCTGTATGCGGCGCGGTTCGCGGGCGAGATTCGCGAGCGCGTCGCGCGGCCCCTCTGGCGCCGCGCCGCGACGCTGCTGCTGCCGATCTGGTTCCTCCTCGGCTGGTTGCTGCCAGCGCCGGTGGCGCAGCCGAACGGCGTCTGGGCCCTGACGCGCCGCGCCGCGGAGCGTCCAATCGCCATGCGGCTCATCGACCGCGCGGTGGAGGAACGGAAGCTGGACGACGCGCTCGTCTTCATCGCCGACGGGTGGCGCGCGCGCCTCATCGCACGCCTTGGCGTGCTGGGAGCGCGGCCGTTCACGGCGCAGAAGATCGTCGAGCACTACGACGCCTGCCTGATCCAGCAGCTCGTCGATTCCGCCGACCGGATGCGCGCGCCGTTCGCCGAGCGCTCGCGCTTCGTCTTCGAGACGCTCGACCGTGCGCCGCGCGCGGTCCCCGTGCCGCGGATGTCGGTCGCCGATCAGCTCTCGTTCGAGCCCGGGCGCGCGCTCACGCCCGCGTGCGCCGCGGAGCTGGCCACCGCGGTGTCGAACGGTGCCGACTACGCGCGCTACCTCTCGCGGAACGACACGGATGACGCCGGGCGCCTGAGCGGCAAGGTCGTCTACGCGCGTGACTTCGGGGCGCGCAACGCGCTGCTGCGCGAGCGATTCGGCGAGCGCGCGTGGTATCGCGCCAGCGTCGAGCGCGTGGACGGCGTCGCGCGGGCGAGGATCGAGCCGCTGCCGCACTGACGTCGCATTGTCGGTGCCGGGACGGGGGACTACGTTCGGGCATGACGACAATCGCGATCATCGGTCCGGGCGCGATCGGCGGGATCCTCGCCGCCTGGTTGGCCCAGGATCCGGAACACGTCGTGACGGTCTGCGCGCGCACGCCGTTCGATCGGCTCGAAGTCGAGACGCCGGAGGGGCGCATCACGGCGTCGCCGCGCGTCGTCACCGAACCGTCGGACGCCGGCCCCGTGGACTGGGTGCTCGTCGCCACCAAGGCGTACGACGCCGAGCGCGCCGCCCGGTGGTTCCCCGCGGTCCGGCGCGCCGATACCCCGGTGGTCGTCCTCCAGAACGGCGTCGAGCACGTGGAGCGCTTCGCGCCCTACGTGCAGACCGAGCACCTCGTGCCCGCGGTGATCGACTGTCCGGCGGAGCGCACCGCGCCAGGGCGCATGCGCCAGCGCGGTCCGTCGTGGATCGTCGTCCCGGACTCCCCGAATGGCCGCGCCTTCGTGCCGCTGTTCGCGCGCACGAACTTCGACGTGTCGACCGGCGACTTCAGGTCGCGCGCGTGGGCGAAGCTGTGCATCAACGCGCCGGGCGCGATCTCCGCCATCCTCCTCAAGCCGACCGGCGTGATCCAGGTCGAGCCGATCGCGGAGCTCACGCGCGGCATCGTGCGCGAGTGTCTCGCCGTGGGCCGCGCCGAGGGCGCCGTGCTGGACGACGGCATCGTCGAGGCGGTCGTCGAAGGCGCGCGGACGGCGCCGCCCGATTCGCTCAACTCCCTGATCGCGGATCGGCTGGCCGGCCGGCCGATGGAGATCGACGCCCGCAACGGCGCCGTCGTGCGCTTCGGGCGCAAGCACGGGATCCCGACGCCGCTCAACGAGATGGCGGTCGCGCTCCTCGTCGCGGCGCAGGACGCGCGCACCTTCGCGTAGTCGCAGCGACGGCAGGCTCCTTCACGCAATGAAGGGCGTGCCTTTCGGCACGCCCTCCACTGTCGTACCACAGCTTGCTGCCCCCAGCAAGCTGCGTTCTGATCCGGGTCAGTACACCCAGATGGCGTTGAGGCCCACCGTCGCCTGGCTCTTCTTCGGCGCGCCCTTCTCGTCCTCGAACGCTTCGACGTCCACCGAGTCGTAGCGGCCCTCGGCGCGCAGGACGAAGTTGTTCCCGAACTTGAACGTCGGCGTGATCGTGAACTCGTTCACGCGCGCCTCACCGATGCCGAGGCGCGTTCCGCCCTCGTCCTTGAACGTCTCGGCGCGCAGCCCGAGCGAGAAGGCGCTCGGCGTCGTGATCTTCGCGTAGCCCGCCACGCCGGACCACTTCGCATCGCGCCCCGTCGTGACGGCGCTCGTGCCGTCCTCGGTGCCGAAGTCGGCGTTCACGCCCAGCGACAGCATCGGGTTGACCGCCAGCGTGGCGACGAGGTCGAGCACGTGCCGGACGCTCGAGTTGTCGTCGGCGTTCTCGGGGCCGCCCATGTAGTTCACGTACAGCGCGAGGGGATCGACGGGCTTGACGAGCAGCTGGGCGCCGATGGACTTGCTCGAATTGTTGTCCACCGCGACGTCCCAGCCGTTCACCACCATCGCCATCACCGAGACTCGCGGGCTGAAGCTGTACATCGCCTTGACGCCGGTGTGCGTCAGCGGGATCGCGTAGTTGAAGAGCAGGGAGCGGCTGTAGTTGTCGTTGTAGCCGTCGTAGCCCTCGATCAGCTCGTAGCCCATGTGCGTGACGTGCTTGCCGACGTCGAACCGCAGGCCGCTCCCGATGGGCGCGATGTAGCTGAGGAACGCCTGCTGCAGGTCGGCGCTCTCCCCGATGCGCAGGCCCGCCGACTGCGTCAGGCCGGCGAAGGTGCCCGCAGTGAGGTCGAGCCGGAACCCGGCGTCACCCGGGTTCGCGACGGCCTTCTGGACCACGAGCTCGGCCAGGTCCACACTGAAGGTGTTGGCGCGGGAGTCGAAGTAGCGGAGGCCGTTGGTCTGGGTTTGCGGCTGATTCAGGTTGCTGATGTAGCCGAACGAGGCGAACGCGTTGGCCTGAACGTCACGGAAGAAGTTCGGCACGGTGGCCGCGGCCGGCGCTGCGGCCGTCGCTCCAGAGTCGCTCGCGGGCGCCGACTGCGCGGACGCGACGTTGGCGAACGTCGTCAGGGCGAGCATCAGGCCAAGCGCTGCGGATCGGAGTCGTTCCAAGGGTCCTCCTGGCGATGTGAGTGCTTGCCGGCGTCGAGACGCCGGCGGGTGGGTGGTGCAATGCGCTGGATGGGCGTCGGGCGTCACGCGTGCGCGGGGTCGAGCGCGCGACGACGGACCTCTTCCGCGTTCATCGGCGTGAGGGCGGCGTTGTCCTGCTCCCCCGTGCGGATGCGGATGACGCGCTCGATCGGCTGCACGAAGATCTTGCCGTCGCCGACCTCGCCGGTGCGCGCGCCCTTGATGATCGCGTCGATGGTGGGTTGCACGTACGGCTCGGAGCAGACCATCTCGATCTTCACCTTGTCCTGGAACTCGAGCACGACGGCGCCGCCGCGATAGTGCTCGAGCCGATCCTGCTCGCCGCCATGACCGGTCGCGCGGCTCAGCGTGATCCCGGTGACGCCCGCCTGGAACAGCGCCTCCTTCACGGCGGGCAACCGCTCCGGCCGGATGATGCAGGTGATCAGCTTCATGTCGTTTCGGTCCTCGGGTGACGCGTCGTGTCGATGAGCGCCGGGTCGCGGCGATGGCCCTCCGCGCGCTCGGTCCGTCCTACCTGCCAGAGCGCCGTTCGCCGAGCCCGCCAGCGGGCCGCATGCGAAGCCCCCGTGGTCGTCGGGCGATTCACGGGGGCGGGGGCTCACTAGGTCCAGCGACTCTGCTCTGCCCTCAGCCCGGCCCCGTCCGGTGATTCTTCGGATCGTTCCGATTCATCCGATTGCCCCGATTCGAGTCGCGATTGAGCTCGGTGATCGACCTGCCGTCGCGCGTCGTCGCGCCCGGCTTCGTTCCGGGCGGCGCGACATGGGCGAACCCAACCGACGGTTTGGTCACGCCGGCAAACTAGGACAACAAATTCGGGCTGTCAAGCGGAGAATGCAAAAACTGCAATATTCGTCCGAATTACCGACGATTCCAGTCAAAAATGTGCACGAATGCATAGAACCACGAGCGCAATCTGCACATTTGTCGCCGCGCTCGTCGATCTGGCCCAGTGCCTTCAAGGCCAGCCTGGACAAAACAAAAGCGAGCCCGGTCCGGGCTCGCTTCCGTGACTGCCGGTGGTGGACCGACCTGGAGGCCTACAGAACCCCCTGGGCCGGGTCGGGGGTGTCGTCGTTCGAGAACAGCACCGTCGTGAGGTAGCGTGCACCGGTGTCCGGCGCGATCATCGCGACTCGCTTCCCGGGGCCGAGCGCCGTCGCCACCTGGAGCGCCGCGAACGCGATCGCGCCGCTCGACATCCCAACGAACAGCCCCTCCTCACGGGCGAGCCGCCGCGCCACCGGGAAGGCATCCTCCTCCCACACCGGGATCACCTTGTCGACCAACGAGCGATCGAGGTTGTCGGGGATGAATCCGGGGCCCATCCCCTGGAACTGGTGCTGGCCCCGCTGGCCGCCCGACAGCACCGGCGAACGTGCGGGCTCCACGGCGACGATCAACGCCTTCGAGCCCCGCTCGCGCAGGAACCGGCCGACGCCGGTGATCGTCCCGCCCGTCCCCGAGCCATAGACGAACGCGTCGAGGCGGCCGTCGAGCTGCGACCAGAGCTCGGGTCCCGTGGTCTCGTAGTGGATCCTCGGGTTCGCGGGGTTCGAGAACTGGTTCGGCAGGAACGCGCCAGTCTCGTCCCGGATCCGCTCCGCCGCCTCGATCGCCGCGAGCATCCGCCGCGCCGGATCGGTCAGCACCAGCTCCGCGCCATACGCCTCGAGCGTCCGCTTCCGCTCGTCGCTCGCCGAATCGGGCAGGCAGAGGATCAGGCGGTAGCCGCGCGCCGACGCGACCTGCGCCAGCCCGATGCCGGTGTTCCCCGACGTCGGCTCGACGATCGTGTCCCCGGGCTTGAGCACCCCGCGCGCCTCGGCATCGAGGATCATGCCGAGGGCGGTGCGGTCCTTGATCGACCCGCCCGGGTTCGCGCCTTCGAGCTTG
>DASTSX010000095.1:0-13689 GCA_035760455.1 Gemmatimonadaceae bacterium
CGATCGCCTGGTTGATCAGCAGGTACGCCGGCCCGTGGAATGGGTTTTCCATCGCGGGGTCGGCACCGCCGGATCCGCTGCGCGGCGCGTTGATCGTCTTCGACAGGTCCTGCGTGTTCATGAGCGAGTCGTCCATGTAGAGCCGGATCGCGCGCTCGTCCCAGTCCATGCGCCAGGTGTGGAACTTCTCGGCCCAGTCGGCGGGGAACCGGTCGCGGCGCACCTTCACCGAGTTCCACACGGCCCCACGCTCGCCGGCCCACGCGACGTTGAACAGCAGCGTGTCGTCGTAGAACTCCATGATGTCCACCTCGCCGTTGGCGGGCCACGGGCCGCGCGCGCCGAGCGTCCAGAAGGCCGGCCACGAGCCCGTGCGCACATCGATGCGGGCGCGGATCTCGAAGCGCCCGTACAGCCACGCGTGCTTGCCGCGCGTGTTGACGCTCGCCGAGGTGTAGTCGATGAACTCGCGGTTGCGCCACGCGCGGCCCGCCTCGTTCGCGGCGGCGGCGCCCGGGGTGCCCGGGGCCACGTAGCGCGGGTTCGGCTTGCGCTCGCGGCGACCCTCGATCACGAGCATGCCGTTCACGCGCGCGGCGTTCTCCGGCTGGTACCACTGCAGCTCCTGGTTGCGCACGAAGCCGTTCTCGAACGCCCAGTGCGCCGTGTCGAGCGGTCCGTCGCCGGTGAACTCGTCGGACCAGACGAGGCGGTACGATTCGCCGGATGGCGCGACCGCGCCGGGCGAGGCGACGTGGCAGGACACCATGAGGAGCAACGCCAGCGCGACCGCGGCGGAGCGCGAGCCGAGGAGCGGCGTGGAGCGGTGAGCGGCCACCATCTGTCGACTCGTGCGTGAGGGGTCGTACGGCGCGTCCCGCTGGCGGGCGGTGCTGGTCTGGGCTACAATCGCGTCGCGACGGCAGTGCTCGGCTCGGGCGAAGCCTTCATCCGACTGCGATGCGTACATTGGCAGGTCCACGGCGAGAGCGGTATCCCGGCCCGAGGCGCGCGCTCGCCGCGATCATGGCGGGCGTGCTGATCGCGTGTGCCGGGGACCGCAGCGAGCCGACGCTGCCCGAGCCGACGACGCCCGCTACACCCGCCACTCCGGCGGCGCCCGTCGTGCCGGCCACGCCCCCCGTGGATTCCACGCCGCTCGAGCGCGACACCATGGCGCTCCCGGCCGCGGTCGCGTCCATCACCGTGCTGCCGTCGCTCGGCGGCGGGTTCACCAACGCCACTTCGATCGCCGACAATGGGATGGTGGCCGGCTACAGCGCGCGCAGCGATGGGACGAATCGCGCGTTCGCGTGGACGGCGACCGGCGGCATTCGGGATCTGGGCGTTCTGCCGGGCGACGCGTACGCCGCCGCCAACGCCGTGAACGCGAGGGGCGAGGTCGTCGGCTTCAGCGGGACCCAGACGCCGCAGGGGATCACGGCCCACGCGTTCATCTGGTCCGCGACCGCGGGGATGCGGGCGATCACGGCGCCGGGATCGCAGAGCACCGCGCTCCGGATCAACGGCCGCGGAGAGGTGGTGGGGAGCGTCAGCGTCACGGCCGGCGGACCGACGCGGCCGTTCGTCTGGTCGGAGAGTGGCGGCCTGCAGGAGATCGAGCTGCCTGCCGGCGCGGTGTCCGGGACGGCGTGGGCGATCAACGACTCGGGGACCGTCGTCGGCCACGTCATGATGACGACAGGATCCGCGGTGTTCGTGCCGTTCGTCTGGTCGCGCGCACAGGGGATGAAGCTCCTGCCGACGCTCGGCGGCACATGGGCGATCGCGAGCGCCATCAACGAGGCGGGCCTGATCGCCGGTACCAGCGCCCTTCCCGGAGACTCGTCGATGCACGCGATCGCGTGGAAGCAGGGCGTGCTGCGAGATGTCGGATCCCTCGGCGGCTATGCGACGTTCGTGCGGACCATCAGCCCGGACGGCGACGTGTTCGGCGAGTCGGATCCGATCGGCGCGAAATTCAAGCAGCATGGGTTCGTGGCGCGAAGCCGCGGCATGCAGGACCTGTACGTTCGTGCCGGACTCTCGACGGTGTTCGGCGTCAATCGTCAACTCCAGGTCGTCGGCGACAGCCTGCTCGTACAGCTGCGCCGCGAACAATGAGGACTTGATGTCGCCACTTCTCGCCGAGCTCCTCGGCACCGCGCTCCTCGTCATCCTCGGCGACGGCGTCGTCGCCAACGTCGTGCTGCAGCGCACGAAGGGCCACGATGCCGGCTGGATCGTCATCACCACCGGGTGGGCGCTCGCCGTCACGATCGCGGTGTACTCCGTCGGGAGCATCAGCGGCGCGCACCTGAATCCCGCGGTTACGATCGGCCTCGCCACCATCGGGACCTTCCCGTGGGCGGACGTGCCGGGCTACGTCGCCGCGCAGATCGCCGGCGCGTTCCTCGGCGCCATCGTCGTATGGCTCGCATATCTGCCGCACTGGGCGGGGACGACCGACGCCGGCGCGAAGCTCGCCGTGTTCTGCACGGCCCCCGCGATCCGGAATCCCGTCGCGAACGTCGTCACGGAGGTCATCGGGACGTTCGTGCTCGTGCTGGGGATCCTCGCCGTGCTCTCGCCGGCGAACCTCGCGCAGGGCTCGGACTGGTCGCGCGGGCTCGGACCGCTGCTCGTCGGCGTCATCGTCTGGTCGATCGGGCTCTCGCTCGGCGGTCCGACGGGCTACGCGATCAACCCGGCGCGCGATCTCGGGCCGCGCCTCGCGCACGCGGTCCTGCCGATCCCCGCCAAGGGCGGCTCCGACTGGAGCTACGCGTGGGTGCCGATCGTGGGACCGGTCATCGGCGGGGTCCTCGGCGCGCTGTGCTATCAGGTGATCTGGACGTAGCGCGCGAGTCGGAGGGGTCGGTCCAGGGAAGCCCGCCGCGCTGGCAGGCCATCACGGCGCCGACGAGGAGCAGCGCGATCCATGTCAGCGCGAGGAACAGCCCCTCCAGCACGGCCTCGGCGGCGCGCGCCACGGCGCGCGTCGTCACGACGCCGATCCAGATGACGAGCTCGAGCATGTCCTGCACGCGCATCCACCCTCCGTCCCGCGGCGAGGCACCCCGCACATACCCACCCATGCTGTAGTTCGGTCACTCGCCACGTGTTGGTGGGCGCTGCACTGTCTCGCGTCACAGCGCGCTGCGACCAGGCCGTCGAACGGGCACTAGCTGATCCACGTGCCGAGTGCCGCGCCGAGCACACGGAACACGAAGACGATCGCTGCGCACGTCCCGCCGAGGAGGGCGAGGAGCCTGACGCCGCGGAGGATGTTCACCGTCGCGCGCCCGGACGTGCCCGTGCGCTCGGCCAGCTCGCGATCGGCGATCCCCCAGGCACCGAATGCGGCTGCACACACCCCTGCGCTGGCGAGCAGCAGCCACGCCGGTGGGCGCGGCACGGCGACCACGATCGCGGCGGTGAGCCCGACGATCACCAGTGTCACGAGGGTGCCGTCCGACGTGGCTCGGGCGAGCGCCGCGAGCGCGTGAAAGAGATCGTCGTTCGCCGGTCTCGCGTCCATGTGGTTCATGCGTCCGTGGCTGGGGGACACGTGGGCAGCGACCGGAGTGATCCGCTCACCGCTCGAGCCGCGCGAGACGAGCGCGCACCTCGTCGAGCCAGCCGAGCGAGACGACCGTCTCGCGAACGGTCTCGGGTGAGGAGGCGATCATCACGAACTGCCGTCCGTCCGCGGTGACGTCGAAGTTCCGATGCGGCATCGGCATCTCGTCGTCGTCGAATCTCCCGGCGAACAGTGTCGTCCGACTCGCGACGGCGATCGTCGGCTCGTATCGCAGGGTGGCTGCGACCATGCTTCGGTTGGCGCGATAGAAGATGCGGCGTCCATCGCGCGACCAGGCGGGCTCGGTTCCGTTCTCGGAGATTCTCGTGGGCGTGCCGGGCCCCGGGAACGGCCGGACCCAGACTGCGTACCGACCCGATGTCTTGGCGACGTAGGCCAGCCACCGGCCGTCGGGCGACACCGTCGGCATGTACAGGTTGAACGGCTCCATGAGGACCGGCCGTGACTCGCCGCCGCCGAGCGGCGCGCTCCAGATGCCGATCACGCCGGCGGTATCGCGCTGGAAGACGATCGTGCGCCCATCGGTCGTCACGTCGGGTGCGAACACGCCGGGACCGTCGGCGATCCGCCGTGACGGCTCGCTGCCGTCCGCACGCTGCGCCCGGAGCGACGACCGGCCGGATGACTCCGACACGTAGACGACGTGCGCTCCGTCCGTGGTCCAGGTGGGGTTGATCGCGTTCCCGACATGGGTGAGCTGCGTGCTCGTCCGCGCGGCGAGATCGATGATCCAGGCATCCGTCGCACGCGCCGACTGCGTCGACTGGATCACGAGTCGCCGGCCGTCGGGGGACAGCCGGGGGTTCATGTACGATCCGGTCGGAGCGCCGGCCACGGGCCGGGGCGCTCCCGTCGTGTCCACGAGCACCGGTTGGTTGCGCGGGATGCTGCGCATGTAGAGCAGCGTGCCGTCGCGCGCGAGTTGGGGACCCTCGATGCCACCATCCTGCGCCTCCAGTAGCGTGATGGGCTCGCCGACGGCCCGCCGGAGCGTCGGGTCGAGCCGAACGGCGCGAATGACCACTCCGCCGGGCGCGACGAACAGCAGCCAGCGCTTGATCACGGTGAGCGCACTCTGCACGCGCACGCCGACGAGGGAGTGCACGGCAGGCGACTCGGCGCTCGGATCCAGCGTCGTCACGGCGAGGTCGCCGTCCGCCGCCGCCGGGCCGCCGCGTCCGCGCTCCACGGTGAAGAACACGCGGCGCCCACCGTCGATCGCGAGTGGCGCGACGTGGCGCGTTTCCTTCCGCGCGGAGTCGACGCGAGTCAGCGGCCGCGAGGTGCCGCCCGCGGCGGGCATCCACACGAGACCGGGGACATCGGGTCGCGTGAACACGATGCGGTCACCGCCCGTCCACGATCCCGTCCCGAAGCGGAATGCGGGGGCGAGCACGGTCACCGGTCCTCCGTCGCTCGCGATCCGCTTGAGCTTGTCCTCCGTGGTGAAAAAGGCGATCGACCGGCCGTCGGGAGAGAAGATCGCGCGCGTGGCGCCCTCCGTCCCGGCAAGCGGCGTTGCCGCGAGCTCGGACAACGAGCGGACGAGCAGCCGCCGCTGCGTGGCCTCCGTCCCGACGTAGACGAGTCGCGTGCCGTCGGGGGCGAGCGCCGGCGCTCTCAGGTTCGCGCCCGGTGGCGGCGTCACGACGAAGGTCGATGGCCGAGCCGCCGGCGTGGTGCGTTCGGCGCGCGACTGACGGAGGACGACGACCGCCGCGACCGCTCCGAGGACACCGACCGCGGCGAGGGCCGCGGTTCGCGCGCCCGGTCCCCAGCGTGCACCGCGAGCATCCGGCGCGGGGATGGCGCGAGCCTCCGTGAGCGCGTCGAGCATCTCGCGCACGGAGCCGAACCGCGCGCCCGGGTCGCGCGCCAGCGCCCGTTCGACAGCGCTCGCCACGTGCTCGGGTACCGTCGGGCGGACGACGCGCACGGCGGTCGCCGGCTCGGCGCGCCGCTTCGCGAGTACGGCGTGCGCGCTGCTCGCCGCGTGCGGCGGGTCGCCCGTGAGCATCTCGTAGAGCACGGCGCCCAGCGCGTACACGTCGGTCCGCACGTCCACCGGTCCATCGGCCGACGCCTGCTCGGGCGACATGTACTGCGGTGTGCCGAGCGTGAGTCCGGGGCTCGTGATGCGCGCGTCCCCGACGTGCGACACGGCCAGCGCGATGCCGAAGTCGGCGACGACCGGCTCGCCGCCCTGCAGCAGCACGTTCTCCGGCTTGAGATCGCGATGCACGATTCCGTGCGCATGTGCATGCTCCAGCGCGCGGCCGATGCCGAGCGCGATCCGGAGCGCCTCCTCGACCGGCAGGGGCGACTCGCGCCGCAGGCGGCGCCGCAACGTCTCGCCTTCGACGTAGGGCATGACGAAGTACAGCAGCCCTTCCGCCGCGCCCGAGTCGAACACCGGGACGACGTTCGGGTGCTGGAGCCGCGCCGTGACGCGGATCTCGGCGAGGAACCGCGCGGCGCGCTCCCGATCCATCGACGCGCCGAGCTCGGGATCGAGCACCTTCACCGCGACCGGTCGCTCGTGACGCAGGTCTTCGGCGCGGTAGACGATCGCCATCCCGCCGCGGCCGATGCAGCCTTCGAGCCGATACGCCGCGCCGAGCGCGCGAGCGAGACGCTCGCGGAGCGCGACGTCGTCGGCGATGCGCGCGTCGCGAGCGGGCGTGTCGAGCAGCGGACGAGCGACGTCGACGGCGGGGCTGTCGAGGAAGTCGCCGGCTCGCTCGTGCGCGCGCAGCAACCGCTGCACCGCGTCGCGGAGCGCATCGTCGCCCGCGCACGCACGCTCGATGTACGCGCGGCGCTCGGCGCCCTCGAGATCGAGCACGGCGTCGAACACCGCGTCGGCGCGGCGGAACAGGTCCGTCGCCTCCTCGGGCGTGGGATGCCGTGCGCCGTCGCTCGTCACACGGCCTCCGGATGCAGCTCCTGATAGAGCCAGCTGCGGGCCTTCGCCCAGTCGCGTTTGGCGGTGCGCGGCGAGATGTCGAGCGCTTCGGCGGTCTCCTCCTCGGTGAGGCCACCGAAGAACCGACACTCGACGACGCGCGCCTGGCGTTCGTCGAGCGCGGCCAGCCGTTCCAGCGCTTCGTCGAGATCGACGAGCAGCTCGGCGCGCTCGTCAGCGGCGAGGGCGTCGACGGTGTCGAGCGTGACGCGACGCGCCCCTCCGCCCCGCCGGGCCGCGCCGTGCCGCCGCGCGTGCTCGACGAGGATGCGACGCATCGCCGTCGCCCCAATGGCGAGGAAGTGCGCCCGGCCCTGCCACACGCCCGGCTCGCCCTGCACGAGGCGGAGATACGCCTCGTGCACGAGCGCGGTGGAGCTGAGCGTGTGTCCCTCGGCCTCGCGGCGCAGCTGGCGATGGGCGAGGCCATGCAGCTCGTCGTAGACCAGCGCGAAGGCCCGATCGAGCGCGGCACGATCGCCCGCCGTGGCGCGAGCGAGCAGCTGGGTGACGCTCTCCGGAGCCTGCATGGCGCGATGGCTCGATTCGCCGGCCGGTTGCGCATTACGGGTTGGAGGCGGCGGCATCGCCGCACTCTCGCGACCCACGGCATGCGCCGTTGGGCAAACATGACGGGCCCGGCTCGCCTCGGCAATGCGCGGCGCGGACGGGTCCCGACCAAACGGAAGGAGGTACGCCATGCGTGGCTGGCCCCATGAAGCGAGGAAGGTTCTTCGAGGCAATCGGTCCGCGAGCATCGTGCGGCTCGCCGCGCTGGGGGCCCTGCTCGGCTGCAGCGCGGATGCGCCGAGCGGCGTGGAGACGCACTCGGCCATGCACGCCAGTGCCGCGCCGGCGTTCGAGCTGTCACTGTCCGCCGAGGACCGCCAACTGCTCGCCGAGATCCGTGCGGCGACGGCGAAGTATCACGACGTCGATCTCGCCGTGGCCGACGGGTACGTGCGGGAGCCGGTGTGCGCGAAGAGCGCCATCGGCGCGATGGGCGTGCACTACCCGAACCCGGCACTCATCGGCTTCGTGCCGAACGTGCTGCCTCGCACCGGTACCGATCCGAGCTTCGATCCGCTGCGCCCGGACGTGCTCGTGTACGAGCCGCAGCCGAGCGGCCGCATGCGACTCGTCGCCGTCGAGTACATGGTGTTCCAGGCGGCGTGGGTAGCCGCCAATCCCACGCAGCCGGTGCCGTCGCTGTTCGGCGTGCCGTTCGACCTGCGCACGCACGGGTGGAAGCCGCACTTCGAGCTGCACCTGTGGCTGTGGCGCGAGAACCCGAACGGGCTGACGGCGGAGTGGAATCCCAAGGTGGAGTGCCCGTGATGCGACACTACACTCGACGATCGCGGCGCGTCACGGCGTCTCTCGCCGCGCTCGCATTGGCCGCCGCGGCCGGGTGTGCGAGCGACCCGGTGAGCCCCGACGAGTGGCTCGCCGAGTACACCCCGCCGCGGCCCCCTGCACCGCCGATCTCGCAGCCCGCGTTCGTCGGCTTCGCCAACTTCTTCCGGACGATCAGGGTCGGCGACTCGACGCTCACGATCGGGTACTCGCTCAACCGACTCGGTCGGGTCTGGCTCTTCAGCGTCGACCCGATCTCGTGCGTGGACTGCGACAATCACCACGAGTACGCGACGGGCGACTTCACGCTCACGGGAGGGACGATCGTGCTGCGGCTGACCTTGGCCGCTCCGGCGGACTCCTCGCGAGCCGGCCCGTACGAGGTCGCTGGCACCCTGAGCGCCGACATGCTGCGACTCGCCTACCCCGACTCCATGCAGCAGCTCAGCCCGATGTTCAGCAGCGGCGACTATCTCATGACACTGAACCGCGACTTCTAGTGACGCGCGCCGCGCTCCTCATCGCCCTGCTCCTCGCGGCGTGCGACGGCGGTCCCTCGCTGCCGCCGCGGCCACCGTCGCAGCCGCCGGACACCAGGCCACCGGCGCCCTGGCCGACCACGCTCACCGACCGCCGCGACGGCTTCATCGCCTTCACACGCGTCACGGTCGACGTGTACCGCCACGGCATCACGCTCTTCAAGAGCGGCAAGTTCTACGACTGGACCGACGGCTTCAGGACGTTCCGCGATTGTGACGCATGCATCGGCTACGGAAGCTATGAGATCAGGGACACGACGATCGTGCTCCGGTTCGAGTTCATGGACCAGCTGACCGCCGACGACTCCCTGCCCGGCGCCATCGTCGGCTCGATCAGAGGGGACACGCTCCGGATCGCCTTCCCGGAGCGGATGTGGGGTGTGCGGGACGTGTACATGAACAACGGACCGTACACGCTGACGGAGCGCTACAACTTCCCGTGACGAATCGCGCGGCCTCTAGAAGTCGTACCGCACGCCAAGCTGCAGCTGGTACCCCGACTCGATGTTGAGCGTGCTCGTCGCCGCGCGCGCGGGATCGTAGCGGAAGACGGGCTGCGACGACGGACCCGGCGTCTGCCCCACGTGCTGGAGCAGCGCCGGGTTCGGCGTCCGCAGCAGACCCCAGTCGGCGTTCAGCAGGTTGAGCACGTTGAACAGCTCGACCTGCAGCGAGAGGTCGCGGCCCCGCACGACCGGAAGCGACTGGCGGAGGGAGAGGCTGGAGCTGTGGACCCACGGGGCGCGGCAGCTGTTCGGCGCCACGACGCTCCCGCGCTGCCGGCGCAGGCATGCCGTGCTCTCGATGAACCGCTCGAATGCCTGCTGCTGCGTCGCGATCTCGGCGGGTAATCCCGCGAAGACGATCTCGGACGTGTCCCGCGCGTCGCGCGGGACGTAGATCGGGTCGTTGCCGTTCGTGCCGTCGGCGTTGAGGTCGCCGAGGCCGCCCGCCGTGGAGTCGGCGAAGGTGAACGGAACGCCCGTCTCGCCGATGTAGTACACCGAGACCGACGTCCGCCAGCGCCGCCACGGCGCCGACCACGTGCCGGAGACGACGACGCGGTGCGGCAGCTCGTTGAGCGAGGTCTGCGTCCGGTCATCGTCATGGCGGCCGGAGACGAACCGGCTGCGCCACGCGGCCGCCGGACCGTTCTCCGGCACGAGCAGCTGCACGTCGCGCACACGGGACCGCGTGTACGACGCCGTTGCCTCGAGCCGATCGGAGAAGCGCTTGTCGAGCGAGAACGTGAGCATCAGCGCGTGGCCGGCCGAATGGTTGCGCAGCGCGAACACTTCGGGGTATCCGGGGATGGTGTCGGGGACCGCGACGCCCGATGACGGGATCGTGCCGTACAGCACGCGTCCGCGCCGGTCGGTCCCGCGCGGCCCCGTGAGCCGCCGGTTCTCGAGCCGGAGGTCGGACAGCGTGCGCGACCAGAGCCCCTCGACGGTCGCGCCGACGTCCCACGGCAGACGCCAGTCGAGCGCGAACGAGGAGCGGAGCGTGCGCGGCATCGACAGGCCGGGATCGACCAGGAACACCGGCCCCGTCCCGAACGTCCGGCCGTTCGCGCACGCGCTCGGCGGTGCGGCGACGTCCGGCGTGAACGCCGGCGCGCTCCCGACGCAGGTGAGCGTGCGGATCGTCGCGCCGTCGGACCGGAGCGGCGTGAGGTACCACAGGAGGGGCGCGCGGCTCGCGAACACCCCCGTTCCACCGCGCAGGCGCGTGCGTCGCGCTCCGTCGAGCGCCCAGTCGAAGCCGAGCCGGGGCGACCAGTGGATGCGCGTCGCCGGATAGTCGTCGCTTGCGCCGCCGAACAAGGACGTGACGCCCTGGGCGTACGACGGACGCTGGTCGAACGCGAGCCGCTCGGCACGGAGGCCGACGTTGAGCGACAGCCGCGGCGTGATCTCCCATTCGTCGCCGAGATAGACGCTCGCCTGGGTGCCGCGCACGGCGGCGGTGCCGTTGGAGAAGTCGCGCACGACGCTGAAGCGTGAGGCGCGGCCCGCGGCGAGCGAGTCGAGGTTCGCGAAGGTCCACTGCCCGAACCCGCCCTCGACGCCGAGGCGTGCGTACGAGAACCACTCGACGCGCGCCCCCACACCGAGGGTGTGTGCGGCGCTCGGGCGGAAGGTCGCGTGGTCGCCGATCTCGAAGGTGCGCTGCGCGCGCGTGGTGCCGTGCGCGATGTCGGGCGGGCCGGCCACGAGCGTCGCCGGTCCGGAGCCGGCGGCGTTCGGCACGCTCACCTGGATCCGTGGCGACCGCGTCTCCGGCGTGTTGCCGAACGGATGCGTCGCCCACCCGGCGACCAGCTCGTTCGAGACGCCGCTCGTCAGCGTCGAGAACAGCTGGAACGACGTCGAGCGGCGCGTCGTCTCGAGCGTCGAGCCGTTGCTCGACAGCGGGAAGAGCGCCGTCGAGAGCGGGCGCGCGAAGACCGTGCCCGCGAAATCCACGTAGTTGTGTCGCAGCACGACACGGCTTCGCCATTCCGGAATCGCGACGTCGACACGGGCGAACAGGTTGGCGTTGGGATTCGAGCCGATGACGCGCCCGCCCGTGCCGGCATCGATGCCGCGCTGGGCGAGCAGCGCGACGAATCGGTCCACGCTCGCTGCGGCCACCGGCGCCGCCGCGGACGTCGACACGTCCTGGCCGACGTACGGTCCGCGCACGGGCTGATGGGAGCGCTGCATCTCCGAGGCGACGAACCAGTGCGCGCGGCCGCGCACGATCGGCCCGCCCGCGCTGAGCCCCGTCTGGCGGCGCTCGAACGGCGCATCGCGCAGGAACGGCGTGGCGCGCGCGAGCCGCTCGTTGCGCACGAGCGCGAACGCGCTGCCCGTGAGCTCGTCGGTGCCGCCGCGCGTCACCGCGTTCACCAGCGCGCCGGCGAAGTCGCCGTAGCGGGGATCGTACGGCGCGATCAACACCTGGAACTCCTTCACCGCGTCGATCGGGATCGACTTGCCGAACGCGCCCCCGGGCACGTTGTTCCCTTCCAGCTGCCGCGTGCTCGTCCCGTCGATGAGGTAGCTGTTGAGGCGGGCGCTCGCGCCGGCGCCGGAGAGGCCGGCGCGCAAGCTCATCTGCGGAACGAGCCGCACGAAGTCGAACATGTCGCGGTTGAGCGTCGGCAGCCGGTGCAGGAGCACGTCCGAGATGCGCGCGCTTGGGCCCGCGCGCGAGCCGCCGCGCTCGAATCCCTCGGATACCACGTGCATCGTGTCGAGCGAGGTGGCCGTCGCCTCCAGCACCAGCTCGATGTCGACCCGCGCGCCGAGCGTGAGCCAGATGCCGGTGCGCAACGCGGGCACCGCGCCGATGCGGCGCACCAGCACGGTGTACGGCCCACCCGTCTCCAGGCCGGACGCGAGAAAGCGCCCGTGGCGCACCACGGTCTCCGTCGCGTAGCGCGTCGCGCGATTCACCACGGTGACCTGCGCCCCGTCGGGGCTCGCGCCGCTCGCCAGGCGCACCGTTCCTCGGATCTCGGCGGTGGTGACACCCTGCGCTCCGAGCGGAGCCGCGGCCGCGATGCACAGCACGACCGCGGCGGGCACCACCGCCGCGCGACGAATCGCGGCGCTCAGCGGCCGGGCGTCACCGATCGCAGCAGACCAAGCGCCCATGTCCGCACGAGGTCACCCGCTCGACGAGGGCTCGACCACCGGCGCGACCGCGTTCATCGCGCGCCGGTCGAACTGGCCGGCGAGCACCAGCGCCACGAGCGCGATCAGCAGCAGGATCGCGAACAGCACGCGCCGGCGATGACGCCGCAACGCCTCCCAGCCGAGTGGATCGAGGTAGTACCGGCCGTCCCCCGCCTGGCGCAGGATCGCGCGCTTCACGAGCCGTCGTCCGCCGACGCCGCCGACGTCCACCGACAGGTCCGCGGGGTGCACGGCCGTCGCGGCGCTCGTCGCCCCGGCACGGAGGAACGCATCGACGACCTGGCGCTCCTTGATGAGCATGATGGTGACCGCGGCGCCCATGGGCTTCTCGTCGAGAGTGTGGGTTCTCAGCCGCCAATCAGCGGCGGTCCGGACGGCGGCGCAAGAGCCATCTCGCTCTCCCGCGGCCGGCTCTCGGCGTACGGATTGCGCGGCCTCGGTGCCGGCGCCGCGCTACCGGCACCCGCGCGTGGGCGGCGGGCGTTCACCGAGCAGCAGCGCGCGGAACCGGGAATCGGCGGCGATCGGGTCGAAGGTCGGGTCGCATCGCAGGTGTAGCTGGAAGTGCAGGTCGCCGCTCGGCGCGAAGCGGCCGAGCCATCGCATCGCGGCGTCGGCGTCGCCGGCCGCCGCGTGCGCCTGGGCCACGAACACGGCGAGGTGCACCGGCGGCGGCTCGTAGCGCGCGGCGAGCGAATCGACGGCGCGCAGCATGGCGCGCGCGCGTGCGCGCCGGCCGGCGCGGGCCTCGACGAGCGCGCTGCCCGCCATGTTGTTGACGCGCTCGACGTCGCTGGCGAGCCGCGTCGCCGCGGCGTACCCCGCCGCCGCGCGCGTCAGGTTTCCACGCTCCGTCTCGACCTGGCCGACGTAGCTCCAGCCGAGCAGGTAGTTCGGGTCGACGGCGATGACGCTGTCCACCCACGTGATGGCGCTGTCGTACGTTCGGCGCCACATGTGGGCGACGCCGAGGAAGCCGAGCCCCTGGGTATAGGCTGGATCCGCTGCCACGGACCGCCGCCAGGCCCGCAGCGCGCCCTCGAAGTCGCCTGTCTCCATGAGCCCCAATGCGAGGACGTGCCACGCCACCGCATTGGTGGAGTCGAGCGCGACTGCGCGGCGCGCGGCGCGGAGCGACAGCGTCCGACCGGTCGGGTCGATGTGTCGGCTGACGATCGCCTGGGTGAGCCAGCTGTCCGCGTTGTTGCGCCCCAGCGCCTGCGCGCGCTCGACCGCGACCACGGCGAGCCGCAGCGCGCTGTCCTGGGACACGCCCGGAATCGTGAACGCTCGCTCGTAGCTCCTGATGTACGCCTTCGCGAGCCCCGCCCACGCCTCGCCGTACGTCGAGTCGCGGCGCAGCGCCGCGCTGAACGCGGCGATTGCCTCGAGCGTCCCCTCCGGCCGACGGGTGTCGTAGCCGCGGACGCCGCGCCGGTAGAGCTCGACGACGGCGCTGTCGCGCGCGGGTGGCGTCCCGGCCCGTGCGCCGCGTCCGGAACCGCGCTCGAGCCATGCGGCCGTTGCCAGAGCCACGCC
>DASTSX010000096.1:0-16922 GCA_035760455.1 Gemmatimonadaceae bacterium
CGGCGGAGGACTCGTCCGCGCTCGCCGCGCGCACCGGTCTCGCGCTCCGTCCGCTCGCGTCGCTGCAGGCCGCGGTGGACTCGCTGCTGGCCGCGGGCGCCGCGCTGCACACGCTGCGCGACGTCCGCCCGTACGGTGGCACGATCGACTCGCTGACGCGCGGCGCGGCGTTCGCCGCCGCGCTGGGTCGCCGCACGCCGGCACCCGTGCTGCGCTCGGCCGACGCCCAGCTCGATTCGCTGCGCGCGCGCAAGAGCGACGCCGAGCTCGCGATGCTCCGGCGCGCCGCCGACGTGACGTCGGCGGCGCTGCGCGAAACGATCGCCCGCATCCGGCCGGGGATGCGCGAGTACGAGATCCAGGCGAGCATCGAGCACGGCTTCCGGTCGCGCGGCGCCGACCGACCGGGATTCGCCACCAACGTGAGCGCGGGCCGCAACGCCACCGTCGTGCACCACCGAGCGTCGGACGACGTCGCCGAGTCGGGCGCGCTCGTGCTGATGGACGTCGGCGCCGCGTGGCAGGGCTACACGGCGGACATCACCCGCACGGTGCCCGCGAGCGGCCGCTTCTCCCCCCAGCAGCGCGCCGTCTACCAACTCGTGCGCGACGCGCAGGCCGCGGCGGAGCGACTGGCGCGGCCCGGCGCGAGCATGCGCGACCTGAGCGACACGGCGCGCGCGGTGATCGCGCGCGGGCTCGCGAGGATGGGGCTCATCGAGTCGGCCGACGCGAGCTTCGATCCGCCCTGGGTCGCGTCGTGCGCCGCGGCGCCGGCGGCATGCCGGCAGAGCAACCTGTTCTATTCACATGGGCTGGGACACGGCATCGGGCTCGAGGTGCACGACCCGGCCTTCGCGGCCGGCCCCAACGGCCCCTCCATCGCCCCTGGCGACGCGTTCACCATCGAGCCCGGCGTGTACGTCAGCCGGCAGCGCCTGGAACTGCTCCCCGACACGCCGCGCAATCGCGCGTTCGTCGCGCGGGTCCGCGAAGCGGTGGCGCGCTACCACGGCATCGGCGTGCGCATCGAGGACGATTTCGTCGTCACGGCGCGCGGCATCGAGCGCATCAGCACCACACCTCGCGAGGTCGACGAGATCGAACGACTGATGGTGACAGACCGCGCTGACGGCCACCGCGAAGCGGCGCCGGCGACCGCGAACGCACCATGACCTCCGAATGAGGAGCCACTGGTGAAGCGCTGGATGCAGCGAGTTCGCGGCGCTGTCGCTCCCGCGGTTCGTGGCGCGGGGTGCATTGGGTGGCGAGCGTCGGATCGAGCACGGAGCGAGCGATGACCCTCCCGCCATTCCCGGCCGATTCGCGCATGCGCTGGCGCCGCATCGACGTGCCGGGCAACGAGGAGGCGCACGTCGAGCACACGATCGACGGCTGGCGTCTCACCGGCGCGCTCGAGGTCGAGGAGACCGACGTCGGGGCGCGGCTTCGCTACGCGATCGACTGCGACACGCGCTGGCACACGCGCTCGGCGTCGATCGAAGGCACGGCGAACGGACGTCCCGTTCGCGTCACGCTCGCCGCCGATGGACGTGGCGGTTGGAGTCGCGACGGGAAGGCACTCCCAGCACTGGCCGGCGCGAAGTTCACGGCGCGGTTGGACACCGACGCGTTCGGGCGCGTGCTCCTCCACGAAGGATTGTGGGTGGCGGAGCTCACCGAGCCGCGCGACGTGAACGGGGCCGCGTCCGCGTGACGCTCCGCCGCGTGGGCGTGATTGCGGCACGCGCGCTCGCGGCGATCCTCATCTTCGGGCTCGTCTTCCCGCTCGCCTACGCGCTCGTCGTGGCCGAGGAGCGAGGCGTCGAGGTGGCGATGCCGGCGCCACCGCCCGGTCGGTACCGCGTGCTCGTCGCCGACTGGGGCTACCATACGGCGATCGTCCTCGAGCAGCCGCGCGGATGGAGCATGGGACCGACGGGCGAGGAGCACGCGCGATTCCTCGAGTACGCGTGGGGCGACCGGCGGTTCTTCATGGAATCGAACTACGGCCCACACGCGGTGTTCGCGACGCTCGCGCTGCCCACTGCGTCGGTGCTCTACCTCGACGGACGTTGGGATCCGCCGGCACTCGGCGGCGCGCGTGCCGTGTTCTCCCGAACCGTGGACGCCGCCACGCTCCACCGGCTGGTCCGCGAGCTCGAGCGAACATTCCGGCGCACACCGGACGGGACAC
This sequence comes from Gemmatimonadaceae bacterium, assembly GCA_035760455.1. Taxonomy (GTDB): domain Bacteria; phylum Gemmatimonadota; class Gemmatimonadetes; order Gemmatimonadales; family Gemmatimonadaceae; genus AG11. Next base: position 2,198 of record DASTSX010000096.1, read on the forward strand.
GCGTCGCATCCTTCGCCGCGGTGCCGGGGTACGAGGGTCGCTTCTATCCGGCGCGCGGACGCTATCTCTGGACGCGCAACTGCAACTGGTGGACGGTGGAGCGTCTGCGCGCCGCCTCGCTGGCCGGCACCAGTGCCGGGGTGATCTTCTCCGGCCAGGTGTCGGGACGGCTGCGCGGGTTCGCGCCCGGCGCCGCCGACCCGCCGGCGACCTGAGCGTCGCGGCGATTCACGTCGCGGCGCCGGACGTGCATCGTCGTCGCCGACTGCGACGCCGCGCCGAAGCGGCAGCTCGCGCCACCATGCAGTGCTCTCCCTGGAGGTTCGCGATGGCGGTGACCGACGACGCACGTGACGCGGATCTCGACGCGCTCGCCCCCGACGAGCTGCGCGCCGAGGTGCGCCGACTCCGAGCCGGCATCCGTGCGCACCGCGACAGCACGGGCCAGGACCTGTGCTGGCATCATCCCGCGCTCTGGGGCCTGCTCCCCGAGCGCACCGATCCGCAGCCCGTCGTCCCCGATTGGCCGCACTTCATGGAGGGGTGCATTCGCTACCGCATCTCCCTCGACGAGCAACTGCCGCACGCCCCGCGTGCTCCGCTGCCGCCGCCGGTGCGACGGACGTGACCGCGATGCTAGGTCTGCGGCATTCGACCCGACTGCTCCGGCTCGTTCTGCCGTGCGCGCTGGTCGCGATGGCGGGCACGCGGCTCGGCGCGCAGGCGCGACTCGCGATCGCGCCCGAGCGCCCGCTGCCGGGCGCGCTCGTTCGCCTCACGCTCTCCAACCTCGGCGACCGGAGCGACTCGCTGATCGAGATCCGCGGCACGATGGCCGGAGAGCCGTTGCACTTCGTCGCGTCGGGCAGCGTACATCGCGCGATCGGCGCCGTGCCGGTGGACTCGCTCGCGACGGTCACGGCGCGGGTGATCGTCGCGCGGGCGTCGGGCCGTGCGGACACGGTGGAGGCGTCGGTCACGCCGCCGCCGCTGCCGCCCCCGGCCGAGCGTCTCGCGGTGGCGCCGCGGTTCGGCCGGCCGCTCGACTCGGCGACCGCGGCGCGCGTCGCGCGCGAGGGAGCGATGGCGCTCGAGGTGGGACGGCGCGCCCACGAGTCGCCGCCGCGGTGGACCGCGCCGTTCCTGCGCCCGCGCGCGTCGGCGATCAGCAGCCGCTTCGGCACCGGCCGCACCTTCAACGGCCAGGTGTCGAGCCGCCACCTCGGCGTCGACTACCGGGGCGCCGTCGGCGCGCCGATCCGCGCCGCGAACCGCGGCGTCGTCGCGCTGGTGGACACCTTCTTCCTCGGCGGACGCGTCGTGTATCTCGATCACGGTGGCGGGATCACGACGGGCTATCTGCACCTGAGCCGCGCGCTCGTCGCGCCGGGCGACACCGTCGTGCGCGGGCAGACGATCGGCCTCGTGGGCGCGACGGGTCGCGTGACCGGACCGCATCTGCACTGGACCGCGCGCTACGGGGCGATCACGGTGAACCCGCTGGGCCTGTTCGAGCTCGAACCGGCAGCCCGAGCCCGCTGACGCCGCTGCTCGGACGGCGGCAGACGCTTCTCGCCGCGGGCTGAACGGCTTTCACGCGGAACCGCGGAGCCGCGGAGAAGAAGGGGACTCAACGGTGCCACACGGAAGCATCGCCGCCGAGCCCAAGAAACGCTGGGGGCGTTGATAAGGAAGGAGCGCTGCGCCGAAAAACGATCTCGACCCGAGAGCCGTTCTCCGCGTCCTCCGCGGCTCCGCGTGAGCAAGCAGTTCCAAGGGCTGGATGTCGTAGAGCCCGAACCGCAGCGCCACACGCCCAGGCCGGACCCTAGGCCGCCCCTTGCGGTTTAGGAGACACTAAATTTATATTGCGTCCTACCTACAGTGCTTGAGCACGTTTTCGCGCCTACCCGCACCCCACCGTCCGCATGCCGCTCGCCGCCCTCCCGTGGGACCCGTCCGCCATCGGCGCGCGCGCCGTCGCATCGTCGCGCACGCTGCGCCTCGCTCGCGTCGCCGCGGTCGCCATCCTCGCGATCGCCAGCACGGCGAGCGGGGGCGAGGCGCAGCGGACGAGCCACGCGCTGCACGGGCGCGTCATCGACACGGCGGGTGCGCCGCTCGCCGGCGTGCGGGTGGTCGTCACCGAGCTGAGTCGCGCGCAGACGACGTCCGACGACGGGCGGTTTCGCTTCGGCGCCGTGACCGGGGGCCGGTACACGCTCAGCTTCTCGCGCGTCGGCCTCGCGCCGGAGTCGCGCCGCGTCGTCGTCGAGGGGAGCGATCGCGCCGTGGACGTGGCGATGCGTCCGAGCAAGATCCAGCTCGCCGCGGTGCAGGTGACCGCGACCCCGGCCGCCACGCGCGCGCAGGAGTCGCCGCAGCCGATCGCCGTGCTGGAGGGGCCCGAGCTGCGCGCGTCGCAGGGCGCGGCGCTCGGCGAGACGCTGGAGCTGGTGCCCGGCGTGCGCAGCCTCAGCATGACGACGGGCATCGGCAAGCCGGTGATCCGCGGCATGACGCACTATCGCGTCGTCACGCTCGACAACGGACAGCGGACCGAGACCCAGGCGTGGGGCCACGATCACTCGCCGAACGTCGAGACGGCGACGGCGGACCGCGTCGAGGTGATCAAGGGGCCCGCGAGCGTGCTCTATGGCTCGGACGCGCTCGGCGGCGTGATCAACGTCGTCGCGCCGGCGGTGCCGGACGCGCTCGACGTGCCGAGCTTCGTGCGCGGCCGCCTCGCGACGATGTACAACAGCAACGTGCGCGGCGCCGACGGCACGATGTCGCTCGAGGGGGCGACGGGCGGGCTGGGCGCACGCGCCGCGGTGACGGTGCGCGGCAGCGGCGACATGCGCACGCCGGGCGGCGCGCTCTCGAACACGAACAATCGCGCCGTGGCGAGCGAGGGCGCCGTCGGCTTCCGCGCGCCGTGGGGCTCGCTCGCGGCGCGCTACGCCGGCCGCGGCGAGCGGATCGAGATCTACGACAATCCCGTGAGTGCGCCGGGCTACACCGGCTTCCAGCTCATCGACACGCACCGCGCCACGCTCGAGCTGAACGCCCCCATCGGCGGCGCGCGGCTCCAGGTGAACGGCGGCTACGAGCAGAACTATCGCCGCGAGTTCGCCGACGTGGCGGCGACGCGGGCCGACCTCGGCCTGTTCGTGCGCAACTGGACGGGACTGGCGCACCTCCATCATGCGCCGATCGGTCCACTGAGCGGCACCGTCGGCGTGTCGGGGATGACGAGCGCGTTCGAGAACCTCGGCACCAAGACGCTCATCCCCAGCAGCGACACGCGGAATGCCGCCGTGTACGCGTTCGAGCAGGCGGAGCTCGGCCGGTGGAAGGCCACCGTCGGCGGGCGGTACGACTGGCGCTCGCTCGACACCGACGGCAACGCGTCGATCGGCGTCCTCGCGCAGGCACGCACCTTCTCCGCGGTGACGGGCAGCGCCGGCCTGCTGTACAAGCTGAGCGACCCGGTGAACCTCGTGTTCAACGTGGCGCGCGGCTTCCGGGCACCGGCGGCGCCCGATCTCTTCGCGAACGGCTTCCACGAGGGGACGCGCGCCTTCGAGCGCGGCAATCCCGACGTCGGCGTGGAGACGTCGCTCAACACGGAGCTCGGCGTCCGCGTGGCGACGAGCAACCTGACGGCCGAAGCGAGCGGATTCGTCAATCGAGTGCACGACTACGTGTACCTCCGGCCCTTCGGCACGAGCGGCGGCGCGTTCGATTCGCTCCAGGTCGTGCAGGGGGACGCGCGCCTCGCCGGCGTCGAGGCGCGCGTGGCGTACCGGCCGATCGACTTCCTCACGCTCCAGGCGTCGGGCGACTACGTGCGCGGACAGAACCTCACGTCGGCGGTGCCGCTGACGTTCATCCCACCGCTGCGGCTCGTGTACGGCGTGCGGCTCGAGGGGGGCGACGGCGGCACGCTCCGCAACCGCTACCTGAGCGTGACGGGCGAGTCGAACGCGCGGCAGACGCGCATCGATCCACGGGACGTGGCCCCCCCGGGCTACACCGTGACGTCGCTCGCCGCCGGCTTCACGCGGCTCGTGCCGCGCGGGCCCGTGACGGTTGATCTCTCGGTGCGCAACGTGTTCAACACGCGGTACCGGAGCTTCATGAGCCGGTACAAAGAGTTCGCCGACGGCCCGGGCCGCGCGGTGGTGCTGCGGGTGGCGACGCCGTTGTAGTGCGCGGGTGCGCGGGTGCGCAGGTGCGAAACTATTCGGGTTGCGGGGTGGTGGCGCGCTCGCCGCGCCGAGGCGCGGATCCCTTCTTGCGCATGCTCGCCGTGAGCCGGTTGAGCATGCGCTGAAGGTGGTCGATCGTTTCGGCCACTCGCGCCTGCTCTGTCGATCGGCCCAAGCCTAGCTCCATCGCGACGGAAAGCTGAAATGCCAGCTCCGTCGTGGAGCCCCTCGCGATTTGCAGGAAGCGAACGAAGTCGCGGTCTCCGGAGCGGCCACAGCCCTCGGCGATGTTGCTGCCGACCGATACGGCCGCACGTCGCATCTGCGCTGCGAGCCCGAAGCGCTCACTTGAAGGGAAGTCGCTCGTGAGTCTGTAGACCTCGACGGCGAGCGTCGTGGCTTGCTCGGTCACCATCAGCTTGTTGGGATCGCGCATGCGGTGAAGGTACCGGCGCGACCACGAGCCATCCCATCGATGGACCGCAGCCGGAACCAATCGCACCCTGCACCCCGCACCCGCACCCGCGCACCCGCGCACCCGCGCACCCGCGCACCCGCGTGACACGGGTCCGCCGATGCCGTAGCTTCGACGCACCCCCTCCGGAGGATCCATGAGCCGCGGCCGCTTCATCCTCGCTCTGGCTCTCGTCGTCGTCCTCGCGCCGCCCGCGCCGCTGCATGCGCAGGCCGCGCAGGCGAGCGCTGCGTGGGACACGGTGGACCGGTACGTCGTGGCCGAGATGGAGCGCGCACACGTCCCCGGCGTGGCGCTCGCCGTGCTGCGCGGCGGGAAGGCGGTGAAGGTCGCCGGCTACGGGTTCGCCGATCTCGAGCATCGCGTCCCCGTCACGCCGAGCACCGTGTTCAAGATCGGCTCGGTGAGCAAGCAGTTCCTCGCCACCGGGATCGTGCTCCTCGCGCAGGAAGGGCGGCTCGCGTTCGACGATCCGGTCTCGAAGCACGTCGCCGGCACGCCCGAGGCGTGGAGCGGCGTCACGCTGCGGCATCTCCTCACGCATACCTCCGGCATCCTGCGCGAGGGGCCCGCGTTCGACCCGTTGCGCGTGCAGCCCGACAGCGTCGTCATCCGTTCGGCGTTCGCGGTGCCGCTCGAGTTTCCCACGGGCTCGAAGTACCAGTACTGCAACGTCTGCTACTTCACGCTCGCCGAGATCATCGCGCGCGTGTCAGGAAAGCCGTGGGACGAGTTTCTCGCCGAACGCGTGTTCCGCCCGGTCGGCATGACGGCTACGCGGTCCACGACGACGACGGCGCTGGTACCGAACCGTGCGCGGGGCTACACGTGGCGCGACGGCGGCTACGCGAACGCGATGGAGTACCTGGCGCTCCGGCCGAGCGGCGCGTTCCTCTCGACGGTCGAGGATCTCGCGCGCTGGGACGCGGCGCTGTACGGGGAGCGCGTGCTCACGCGCGCGTCGCGCGAGGCGATGTGGTCGCCGATGCGACTCGCGGGCGGCGCATCGTCCGGCTACGGCTTCGGCTGGATGCTCGACTCCGTGGACGGTCGCTGGCGCGTGCGCCACGGGGGCACGCTGCCGGGGTTCCGTGCGCAGCTGACGCGCTTCCCGGACGACAGCCTGACCGTGATCGTGCTGACGAACGCGGACGGCGGCCAGCCCGACGCGATGGCGCGCGAGATCGCGCGGCTCTACCTCGCGGCGCCAGGCCGCCGCGCAGGCGGGCGATGACGACGGGATGAACGAGTCGGCGCTCTTCTCGGCGGTGGAGCGTGGCGACGCGGAGGCGACGCGCGCGATGCTGGCGGCGGAGCCGGATCTCTCGCGCGTCCGCGACGAGACCGGCGCGACGGCGCTGCACGTTGCGGCGTTCCCCGGACACCGGACGATCGTCGACCTGCTGCTCGCGGCGGGCGCCGACGTCAACGCGCGCGACGGCACGCACGGCCCCGGCGCTCGTGGACGCGGTGGACCGGAGCGGCACCGCGCTCGAGGCACACGCGGAGCGGGCGAGCGATCCGCAGCTCGGGCAGGTGTTTCGGGCGCAACGTGCAGTGATCTCTCAACGGCGGAGGGAAGCGTGATGCCAGCGGCGAACCGAGGTGGCTGGAAGACGTGCTCGCGCGGACACAAATACCGCGGCGACTTCTGCCCGAAGTGCAATCCGGGTCGGGCGCGCGACGGAACCCGGGAGCGGTCGAAGCGAGTCACGAAGCGTCGGACGGCGCCGAAGCGCTGAGCGCGACGTGGATCGCCGACGACTCTGGCGGTGGGTGCGACTCGGGTGGGTCACGCTCGGCATCACGCTCACCGTGGCGTTCGTCGCGTGGTCGCTCGTGGCATACCGCGCCGCGCCGGAAGGCCGGGCCGCGACCGGCTCGGACGCGGCGGTGGACGTGCGACACGGCGAAGGGTACTGGTCGTTCTCGCCCGCGGTCCGCGCCGCGGCGGCGCGCCCGGGTCTCGTGTTCTTCCCGGGAGCGCTCGTGGATCCTGTCGCCTACGCGCCGCTCGCGCGCGCCGCGGCGGTGGCGGGGTTCCCCGCCTTCATCGTCGAGCTGCCGCGCCGCGGCACGATGGGCGGCGCCGACGATTCCGAGCTGGACGAGCGTCTCGACCGCGCGCTCGCGGTGCGGGGCGCCTCCCGCCCGTGGATCGCCGCGGGTCACTCGCGCGGCGCGGTCGTCGCCGCGCGGATCGCCTCGGAGCATCGCCGCGGGCTCGCGGGGCTCGTGCTGATCGGCACGACGCATCCGCGCGACGTCGACCTCAGTGCGCTGCGCGAGCCCGTGACCAAGGTCGTGGGGACACGCGATGGTCTGGCGAGAGCCGGTGCCGTGGAGGCGAATCGCGCCAAGCTTCCGGCGTCGACGCGATGGGTGTGGATCGACGGCGGCAATCACTCGCAGTTCGGATGGTACGGCTTCCAGCCGGGCGATCGACGCGCGACGATCGCGGCGTCGGCGCAGCGCGAGGTCATGACGCGCGAGGTGATCGCGATGCTGGCCCGGGTCGATTCGAGCGCGGTCGCCGGGGCGAGCGGGCGAGCGGGGATTCGGGCACCGTGATCGGCACGGTCACCGAGGCAGGCACCGGGCGCACGATGAACGGGGCGACGGTCGCCCTCGTGGTCTCGCGGAGCGCCGATGGCACCTGGCAGATCGTGCGACCGGTGGCGACGACCAGCACGGGCGGATTCGTGATGCGCTCCGTCCACTGAGCTCCCGGGTCGCGGGTGAGGCGACGAACATTCCACGGCGAGGCACGACATGATCCCGCGAATCGAGATCGAGGATGCGCGGCGGCGCGCAGCGGAGATGCTCCAGCGCGCCGGCGTCGCGATCACGCGGGAGGAGCGAGCGCGCATCGAGGTGGCAGACTTCGGGCTCGGCGATCTCGAGCACGCCGGGCTGCAGCTCCTCACCTACGTGAACACCGACCGCTACTGCGCGAAGGAGCTCGTGCTGTTCGCGCATCAGACCTGTCCCGAGCACCGGCATCCGCCGGTGGGCGACGAGCCGGGGAAGATGGAGACGTTCCGCTGCCGGTGGGGCATCGTGCGGCTCTACGTCGAGGGTCCGCCGACGCCTGCGCGATCCGCGCGGCCACCGGCCGACGGGGAGCGCCACTACACGGTCTTCCACGAGCTCGAACTCGCGCCGGGCGAGCAGTTCACGATCCCGCCGAACACGCTGCACTGGTTCCAGGCCGGACCGGACGGCGCGGTGGTGTCCGAGTTCTCCAGCACGAGCCGCGACGCGCTCGACGTGTTCACCGATCCGCGCGTCGTGCGAGTGCCGAGTGAGCCCGCGGAGATGACTGACGCGAGGATGCGCCGGTAGCGTCCGGCCGACAGCAACCCTGATCAAGCGCGTCGTGTCCGACGAGGTGCATCGTTCCGTGTCCCGATCGCCGTCCGGTCTCTTGTCCGCCGAATCGCCGAGGCTTCGCCCATGCGCACTCCCGTCCACGTCGTTCTGCTCGCCCTCGTGGCGCTGGCCCTCCCGATGACGGTGCGCTCGCAGCAACCGACGCCCGCGGCGTCGGCGGGCGAACAGGTGCTGCGCGACCTCGTGCGCGTGATGAACGCCGGCGACCGGCAGGCGATCCGCCGGTTCGTCGACGCGCGGTTCGTCAACGAGGGCCCCGGTGGAGTGCCGCCGGAGCAGCGCGTCGAGCGGCTCATCAACCTCCGCGAGCTGTTCGGCGAGCTCGCGGTGCGCAGCGTGGACGCGAGCAAGCCGCGCGAGGTCGCGGGGCTCGTGCAGTCCGTGCGCACGGAGTCCTGGCGGCGGATGACGGTGTTTCTCGACGAGGCCAGTCCGGTGCGCGTGCTCCGCGTCGGCGTCGCCTCGGCGCCGGCGCCCGACGCGCCCACGCGCCGGCCGAGCGACGCGGAGATCGTGAGCCAGCTCAAGGGCTACGTCGAGCGGCTCGCGAGCCGCGACGTGTTCTCCGGCACGGTGCTGCTGGCGAAGCGCGGCGTGCCGCTGTACCAGGCGGCGGTCGGCGAGGCGAACAAGGACTTCGGCGTCAGGAACACGCTCGACACGAAGTTCAATCTCGGCTCGATGAACAAGATGTTCACCGCGGTGGCGGTGATGCAGCTCGTCGAGGCGGGGACGCTGTCGCTCGACGACACGCTCGGGAAGTTCCTCCCCGCCGGCGCGATGAAGCCCGACGTGCTGGCGAAGGTGCGCGTCAAGCACCTGCTGACGCACACGTCGGGACTGGGGAGCTACTTCACGGCAGAGTGGGATCGGCAGTCGCGTGCGCTCTGGCGCAGCGTGGACGACTGGATGGGGTTGGTGAAGAACGAGTCGCTCGCGTTCGAGCCCGGGACGCGCTGGGCGTACAGCAACACCGGCATGCTGGTGCTCGGCAAGGTGATCGAGCAGGCGAGCGGGCAGGACTACTTCGGCTACGTCCGCGAGCACATCGCCAAGCCGGCGGGGATGACGAACACCGATTCGTACGAGCTCGATCGCGTGAACAGGAACCTCGCCGTCGGCTACGAGCGCGAGGGCGAGGACGCGAACGGCCCCATCTACCGCAACAATCTCTTCATGCACGTGATTCGCGGCGGGCCCGCCGGCGGCGGCTACTCGACGGTGGGCGACCTGACGCGGTTCGCCGAGGCGCTCAAGAGCGGGAAGCTCGTGAGCGCGGCGGGGCTGCGCACGCTGACGACGCCGAAGCCGGAGCTCGCGTCGCCGGAGTACGGATTCGGCTTCCAACTCCTCGCCGGCGGCCGAGTCGTGGGGCACGGCGGCGGCTTCCCGGGGATCAACTCGCAGCTCGACATCTACGTCGGCGAGGACTACACGCTGGCGGTGATGTCGAACTATGGCGACGGGGCAGAGCCGATCGCCGAGAAGGTGCGGTCGCTGATCCTGGCGGGGCCGCCGCCGACGGCGTCGCGGTAGGCGGCCGGTGGCCGGTGGCCGGCTGAGGGCCAAGGCTGCACATTGGCCGCATGGCCGAGACCAGCGTCGCCAACACCCTGCTGATCGGCGCCGTGGGCGGCGCGATCACCGCCGCGGTCCAGTACGGCTTTCGCCGCTACGGTGAGACGCAGCAGCAGCGCCGCGAGATCGTCGAGACGCATCTGCTGCAACTGCAGAACAGCGCCGAGTCGCTGTACTACCGCGCCAACAACTTGCTCGACTGGGCGGGCAAGACGGTCATGACCGACGACTACTACGTCATGACGTCGGCGTTCGCGTTCGGCAGAGTGCTCGCGCACGAGCAGCAGCTGATGGCCAAGGGTGTGTACGCGAAGCTCAATCGGTCCGATCGTCTGAAGCGGGACATGAAGACCTGCCTGCACACGATCAACCTCAACATGGACGACCAGGTCTTCCTCCACTACCATCGCGTGCTGCTCGCCGAAATGCTGCTCGATCAGGACCGCCTGATCACCTTCGGCGAGTTCCTCAAGCGCTGGGGCGATTCCGCGTTCGCCGTGCCCGCGTCGTCCGCGGGGAAGTTCGTGCAGACGTTGCCCCGCGATCGTCTGGAGAAGATCCGAGACGCGGCGGGCCAGCTCGTTCGCTTGCTCGAGCGCGAGACTCAGGTGCCGAGCGCGCTGACGCTCGCCGTTCACTCGGAGTAGACCCATGACGCATGCACTGCGCGTCGCGGCGCTGGTCGGCGCCTCCGGACTCGTCACTCCCGCGCATGAAGTGACCGAGGCGTTCGCGCCGTGGTTTGGCGGTTCGAACTAGGAGCGACGTCATGCATCGATGGAAGGCGGGAAGACTCGCGCACGTGCTCGCGTCGGTCTGGCTGATCGGCTGCAGCGCCGTCCCCACGCAACCGGAGCACAGCGACATCGACCGCGCGAGACGCGACTGGCTCGCGGCTGACATTCGCAGCTATTCGTTCGAGCTGTCCACGGCCTCGTCGTGGTTTCCGGCGAGCGGCTACGTGCGCGTGCGGGTCTCGAATCGGCAGGTCGTCTCGGCGACCAAGGTGGACGGATCACCGTTCACCGGCTACGCGCTCACCATCGACGAGATCTGGGCGCGCATCCTGGAGGCGCGCCAGAAGGGACAGGTGAACTCGGTGTCATTCACCTCGCAGGGGGTGCCGGTCGAGACGGACCTCGGGCCGTGGCCGGTGGACGGCGGCGTGCACTACTCGGTGCGCGCGTTCGCGCCGGCGCAGTGAGGCGCCGGCGCCGGAGTAGCCGCGCCGGCGCACCGATGGAAGTGCACAGGGAGCGCGGTCAGGCACCGAGTCGTGATGCGCCGAGCTTGCCGAGCTTGATGAGCGCGGCGCGCCACCGCGGGGTCAGCTCGCCGCTCACGCTGACGACGAGCTGTCGTCCCTTGCTGAAGACGTAGAGGTGTCCGCCGTAGATGAAGGCCCTCTCGCCGACCCCGCTCACCGGCTCGGCGTTGTTGCCAAGCGCCGCGGGAAACGAGTCGAACTGTGCGCGCGTCACCGCCTCCCCGGCACGGATGCTGATGGTGCCCGTGTTCGGACTGTAGAACATGCATGTCGGACCGGCCATGGTGTTGCCCTTCTTCGGCGGCCCATAGGGGTGTCCGAATGCCGATTCGATCTCGGCCTTCGTGAAGAAGGTGCACGGGTCGAGGGGCGCCTCGCCGCTCGTGTCATTCGACTGAGCGAAGAGGGCGCTAGCGAGGACGAGCGTCATCATGGTCGATCGCATCGGGGCGAGCCTCATGGTTGATCGTAGGTATGGTGGGGCGTTGAGCCCATCGTCAGCGTCCCATGAGCTTGCGCAGCAGCTCCGTCACGCCGTCCTTCTTGTCGCCGAAGTTGGAGACCGCGGCGAAGCCGGTCTGCACGGAGTAAAGCCGTCCGTTCGCGACAGCCACCGCCCTCGCCTGCGAGTTGGTTCCATAGGCGAGCCCGCGCTCTCCCACCTGGATCACGTCGGGCTGTGCGTTCCCTCCCTTCGACATCTTCACGACCGTCCTCATCTGGTCGAACGTCGTGTCGGCATCGGAGGCCGGAGAGATGGTCGCCGTCACCGTGACACCGGGCAGCTTGTCATCATCGGTCGCCGCGAAGCCGCACATCGACATCGGGCCAAAGGTGCGCATGCCGCCCGTGAGGCTGCGTGCGTCGAAGCCGAGCGCGCTCTTCACGTCCTCGGCCGAGAAGCACTTGGGCGAGCCGCCGCCGCCCGCCGGCGAGCTCGCGGCGCTCGACGACGCTGCGCCGCTCGATGCGACGTACGGCGCCGCTTGCGCGGAGTCGGCGGTGCTGCCGCCGCTGCCACAACCGCCGAGCAGCGCCGTGGCGGCCAGGGTGACCATCGGGACGAGTGATCGCATGTCGTGAAGCCTCCAAATGTCGTTGTAGGTCGTTGAGTGTCTCCGACGCGCGGCTAGCGACCGGTCCACAGCCGCTCGCACAGTGCGGAGTACTCGTTCGGCTGCCCGCGGTGCAGTGCGCCCGGCTGTGGCTGGCCCGTCTCCGGATCGGCGCTGTTCGTGATCGCCGACTTGCCCTCCCGCACATGGAGGTCGGCCTCGATCCTCAGCGAGTCGCGGAGGTCCCACGCGCCGCGCAGGTGACTCGGCGCGAGCCCGTCGGGGGGCACGCTGTCCGCCGGGGAGAATCCCAGGCGGAAGCGCGACGCGTCGTCCGTCACGTTGTTGCCGGTGAACGTGAACCGCTGCTCGCCCTTCGGTCCCCCGCACATCCGGAGCTCGCCGACGAGCTTGTCGCTGTAGGCGCGGCGGAACACGCGGTTGGCGCGGCCGCGGTGACGGCGGCCGCTCTCGAAGTCGATCGGCTTCAGCCGCAGGTCGAGGTAGAGACCGCGGCGCGCGCCGCGGTTCGTGACGAGCGTGCCGACCCAGGTCCCGGTGAGCGTTGGCCGTCCGCTCTCGACGTACGCCCACGGGAAGCGGCGCTGGTCGACGCGCGTCCAGAAGAGCTCCATCGCGCCGGAGAACGCGGCGATGAGCAGGACGGCGCCCACGAGCACGGCGCAGCCGTAGCGGTTGCGCATCTTGCGGCCCATGCCGCTGCGCGGGAGCTCGGCGCTCACAGCGGCGCCAGCACGACGATGGCCCACACGACCACGGCGACCACGCCAGCGACCGCGAACACCGCAGTTCTCCGATGCGACGAGCGACGGTCGTCGTGCGAGGTCCAGACTCGGTCCGCGTTGGCGTCGGCGAAGGCGCGCGCGAAGCGCTCGTTGCTCATCGCGTAGATGCGCCGCTCGCGCTCCCAGAGCCAGCTCACGTCGTCACTGTAGTCGCAGGCGCGCGTGACCTCGGTCTGCCGTTCCACGCGGGTGGAGCGCGAGGAGTACCAGGCGATGACGAGGCACCAGACGAGAATCGCGCCGAACAGCGCCGGCACGCCGAACAGGTACCTGGCGTTCGGGCCGCCGGAGTCCTCGGCGAGCGCGATGCGCAGCGAGAGCTGGAAGAAATAGCCCGCGCCGATCATCGGGATGAGCACTGGCCAGATCAGCCGCCACAGATCGCCGAGCAGGCTGCGCGGCGGAACGAGCGTCCGATGCCGCGCGGCGCACGCCTCGCAGTACGGGATCCGCGCCGAGCGGATGATGTGACGCGTGTAGCTGCGCGGGCCGCGCGTGTAGTAGCGCGGTCGCACGAACACCTTGCGCACGGTGAGCCGGTCGTCGGTGTCGGCGCCACAGCTCGCGCAGATCGACGGCCAGTCGAGTGCGCCGAGCCAGCCGGCGAGCTCGATCCGGTACGGGTGCTCCGGAAGGTCCCGGTCGGCGCGCTTCTGGAGCAGCGTGCGATGCCTGCGGCCGGTGCGCCGCTCGATCGGGGGATGCGTCATCGCCGGTGCGTCCGCGACGGAGTTCATCGCTCAGCGCGTGACGGCGCCCGCGATCGCTTCGGCGGCGCGCTCGACCATCGGCGTGAGCAGATCCTGGCCGTCGGACGACGCCTTCGACTTGGCGCTGTTCTTCACGAGGATCGCGCCGTCGAGCGTCTCCATGCGGTAGTCGAAGGTCAGCTCGTCGCGCGTCTTCACGTTGGTGGCGAAGTTGCGCGCGGCTTCCGAGGCGGCCGACGCGGCGGCGCTGGCGACGACCCGTCCGGCCGTGGAGCCGGCGCGGCCGCGCAGCTCGTACGCGCTGCTCTGCACGGCTTCACCGACGATCTTGCCGAACAGGCCACCGCCGCTCTTGTTGCGCTCGAGCTTCATCGCGGTGAACACGACGTACTTGCACGAGGCCTGCTTCGCCTCCTCGCGCGCCTGCGAGGACAGCCGTGATTGCAGCGGTGTGACCGCCAGCGTCGGGCCGGTGAGATAGGAGCCGAGCGTCTCGCGCACGGCGGTGGCGCCGTCGGCGCTGCTGCCGCTCGCCATCTGCGCGGTCGTGGGGGCGAGGCAGATGGTCGGCTGCGCCGTCGGGTCCTGCGCGGCGAGTGGTGCCGTGGCGAGCGAGGCGAACGCGAGGCCGGCGAGCGCGACGCGGGACGTGAGAACGGATGGGCGAGCCATGATCTCCTCCATGATTGTCATTGCCGCGTGACCTCCCACTTGCCCTTGATCTCGAACTCGAGCTTGGTGCCGCAGCACGGTGGCTGCGAGCGCCGGACGAACGTGGCGCCGTTTTTTGGACCCGGGTACTTGGTGAGGTCGATGTCCAGGATCGTCGAGTTCCACTCTCCATAGCTGTTCTTGCCGGGCGGGCGGTTGGGCCGCGCACACGTGAGCTTGGGCGTAGACTCGCGGCTCGAGAAGCGGACGACGTCCGTGTCGTCCTCTACTCCGCCGACGAGGAGCCGGAACTGGTCGGGTACCTCGGCCCTGCTCTTGAGGTCTATCACGACCCACTGCGGGCCGTCGCCCCAGCTCACTGGCGCGCCCTCCTTACCCGCGACGTAGAAGCCCGTGATCGCCGAAGTGCACGGGTCGAAGTCGAAAATGAGCTCGCCGTCCGAGTCCGCGTCCCCATCGTTGATCAGGTTGATCTCGGAGATGTTGATCGTGACGCGCTGACTCAGCGTCCTGAAGGTTCCGCTGGTGCTGTTCTGGCGCGCATTGCCGGTGGCG
>DASTSX010000097.1:0-7755 GCA_035760455.1 Gemmatimonadaceae bacterium
TGCCGCGCGCCGCCGAGCGCATCGCCGCCCGGCTCGGCGACACGAGCGTGACGATGCGCGTCGCGAAGGCTTATGCCGATGGTGTGAACGCGTACATCGCCGCGATGCCGGCCGCGGAGCTGCCGCTCGAGTTCCGCATGCTCGGCAAGCGTCCGCCCAGATGGGAGCCGATCGACAGCTATCATCTCCAGAACCGGATGGGGTGGACGCTCGCCCACATCGCGAACGAACGCGCTCGGGCCTCCGCCGCCGCGAAGGTCGGCGCCGCCGCGGCCGACGCGCTCTTCCCCGACGACTCGCCGATCGTCGAGCCGATCCAGCCGAACGGCCACAGCGCGCCGCGGTTCGATTTCGCGCCGCTGCCTCCACCGGGGTCGCCCGACAGCGCGGGCGTGCTGTTCACCGCCGCCGCCGATGCGTGGCTGCCCACGAGCGAGCTGGCGCGCTCGGGGGATGATCCCGCCCCATGGCAGGCGAGCAACAACTGGGCGGTGATGCCGAAGCGCAGCGCGACGGGTCACGCCCTGCTGGCCGGCGACCCGCACCTCGATCTCACGCTGCCGTCGCTATGGTACGAGACGCATCTCGTCGTACCGGGGCGGCTCGACGTCTATGGGGCGTCGATCCCCGGCGCGCCGGCGATCGTGCTCGGCTTCAACCGCGACGTGGCGTGGACGTTCACCAACACCGGCGCGGACGTGATGGACTTCTACGTCGAGGAGGTAGACGACGATCGCCGCCCGACGCGCCATCGCGTCGACGGAGCCTGGCGTCCGATCGAAGCACGCGTGGAGACCTACCGCGGCCCCAAGGGCGAGACGCTCGCCGTCGACACGGTGTACTACACCTACCGCGGGCCGCTGCAGCGCGTGCGCGGCCGCTGGCTGTCGCTGCGCTGGACCGTGCACGACGCAGGGCGCGAAGCCACCGGCTTCATCGAAGGCGCGCGCGCACGCTCGGCGGCGGAGTTCCACGACGCGATGGCGCGCTCGTATCGGGCGCCCGCGCAGAACATGCTCGCCGCCGACCGCGGCGGCCACATCGCCATCCGTTCGACGGGTCGCTTTCCGATCCGTGCGCGCAACGGCGCCGTGGCGCTGGACGGCACGTCGAGCGCCAACGACTGGAAGGACGACCTCCCCGTGGAGCGGTGGCCGCAGGCGACCGACCCCGCGCAGGGCTATCTCGCGTCGGCGAACCAGCAGCCGATCGACCCGCGCGCGGCGGGGTTCTGGTTCGGCGGCGACTACGACCCCTGGCGCGCGTTGCGCATCAACGCGCTGCTCCGCGCCGACAGCTCGGTCACGATCGACGACATGCGTCGCTTCCAGACCGACCCGGGGAGCGCGCGCGCCGACTACTTCGTGCCGTTCTTCCTGAACGCGGCACAGCGCGTCGCCACTCGCGACACGGGGCCCAACCGCACGCTGCTGGCCGAGGCGGCCCGGCAGCTCAGCCGGTGGGACCGGCGCTACACGCCGAACGGCACCGGCGCGGTGCTGTACGAGGCGGCGCTGCGTGAAGCGGCGGTGCAGACGTGGGACGAGCTCTCGGTGGAGAACGGCGCACGGCGCGTGACGCCGGCGAGCGCCATCCTCGCGCGTCTGATGGCCGACTCGGCGAGCGCGTGGTGGGACGATCGCGGCACGCCGGCGGTCGAGGACCGCGATGCCATCCTCGCCTCGAGCCTCGTGTCGGCGTACCTCTCGACGCGTCAGCGCTACGGCGCACCGGGCGGCGATGGGTGGCGCTGGGCCAACGTGCACCGGGTCAACATCCATCACCTGCTGCGCATCCCGTCGCTCTCCGCGCTCGATCTGTCGGTGGACGGCGGGCCCGGTACGCTGAGCCCCATCGCGATCGGTGGAGCGAACGGCCCGAGCTGGCGCATGGTCGTCGAGCTCGGGCCGACGATCCACGCGTGGACGACGTACCCCGGCGGCCAGTCGGGAAACCCCGCGAGCCCGCGATACAAGGACAGGCTCCCGCAGTGGCTCGCCGGTTCGCTCGAGGCCGTGCACGTTCCGCTGCGCGCGAGCGACCTCCCCGCGGCGCAGCGGAGCGGATCGCTCACGCTGCGGCCGAGCCGGTGAGCCCCGCGTGATCGCGTTCCTCGTCACCGCGCTCGGCGTCGGCCTGCTCACGTGGGCGCTGGGGTGGTGGGGGGTCGTCGTGGGCGCGCTGATCGCCGGGACGGTGCTCTGGCGGCGGCGCGGCGTGGCGTGGCTCGTCGCCGTCGCCTCGATCGTCGCGTGGGGCGTGCTGATCATGGTCAACTCGGTCGGCGGGCGATTCGCGACGCTCGCGTCGTCGATCGCCGGCGTCATGCGGCTGCCGGCCGCGCTGCTCGTCGTGGTGACGCTGCTCTTCGGCGCGCTGCTCGCGTGGAGCGCGGCGGTGCTGGGGAGCGAGATCGGGCGGCTGCTGCGCCGCGGACGCGCGCCGGCGTAGCGGACCTGCGCGCGCGCGTCCCTCTCGCGCGCGCGTCGTACGGCGGGCAGATTCGCGCATGCCAGATCCGCACGCGCTGTCGCTGGACGCGGTGTTCGCCGCGCCCCTGCCGAGCGACGCCCCTGCCTATGCCCGCCGGCTCGTGGACGCGGTCCATCGCGCCGCTCCCGCGCTCCTCGCGATCGACGACGCCGCCACGACGCGCCGGCCCGCGCCCGGCACGTGGTCGCCCCGAGAGATCATCGGCCACCTGATCGACTCGGCCAGCAACAACCACCAGCGGTTCGTGCGCACGCGCGACCGTGACGATCTCGTCGTGGACGGCTACGAGCAGGACGCGTGGGTCGCCGCGCAGCGGTATCAGGACGCCCCATGGACGGAACTGGTCGTGCTCTGGACGACGTACAACCGTCACCTCGCGCGGCTCATGGCGGCGACGCCCGCCGCGGCGCGTGATCGCGTGCGGCACGCGCACAACCTGCACCTGCGCGCGTATCGCCCCGTGTCCGCCGATCGCGCCGTCACGCTCGACTACTTCATGAACGACTACGTCGATCATCTCGAGCATCACCTCGCCCAGGTGCTGGGATGACCGAGCCGCGCCGGCCGCTTCACACATCCTCGCGACGGCCGCGGCGCGGTGCTCCGGCGCCGACCGGCTCGTAGGAACACTCCCTGCGCATCGGGGTCTCTCCCGCTGGACGCGCGGCTCGCACCACCACAGCATTGCTCATGCGCCGACTCGCCATCCCATTTCTCCTCGTCGTGCTGCTCCCGCTGCGCGCCGCCGCGCAGACGCCCGACGACTCCGGCTACGTGCACATCTCGCCGGCCGTCGGCGTCCACTACGGCACGCCCCTTCGCCTCTCGGTGGCGGCCGGCGGCCTGTTCGACTTCCGGGGTTCGCACAACGACGGCGTGATCGCGATGGCGGAGATGGGGCAGGGGGGCGCCGAAGCGTCGATCGGCTACTTCCGCATGATCCGCTTCGGGCAGGGCTTCGACATCCGGCTCGCCGGGATCCGCACCGGCCCCGACCCGCGCAACGCCGCGCCGGAGACGACGTACCTCGGCGCCGAGGCGCATCTCATGTTCCTCCTCGGCGTGGGTGGCCGGATCGGCTTCTTCCGTCGCGCCAGTCCGTACTCCGGCCCGAACACCTACGACAACGTCGGGTCGTTCGGCGTGTCGATCGGCCTGTAGTCGTGCGCGAGATCGACTGGCCGCTGGCGATCACGCTCGCGGTGGTGTTCGTGGTCATGTCCGTGTTCCGGTGGCGCTACTTCCGCTCCGTCGCCCGGCGCCGCGACCGGCGGGTCGAAGGCGACGACACCCCTCGCTGAGCGCCGCGCCCCCCTCTGTCACGGTTCTTGTAATCGAACTCCGGCATGGGCCTCCGTGAGTCCGAAGTCCGCTCGCTCGGCGAGCTCATCGACCGGGTCACCCCCGAGAAGCCCGACCCGGTGACCGGGCGGCGCCGCGATTCGTGCGTCTACCACGGGTCGGCGGATGCCGGACGCAGCCTGCTCACGAGCCTCGACCGGCTCGGCGGCGTGAAGCCTCCGCACACGAAGACCGGGCTCGAGGAGCACATCCTCCGCAACTTCGCGCGCTACTCGCGTCCGCACCTGCAGCATGCGACGAACGAGTGGGAGCTGCTCGTCGCCGCGCAGCATCATGGCGTGCCGACGCGGCTCCTCGATTGGAGCTACTCCCCGCTCGTCGCGGCGCACTTCGCGACGCTCGGCGACGCGCGCGCGGACCGCGTGATCTGGCGCCTGGACTGGAAGCGCGTGCACCGGAGGTTCGGCTTCCCCGAGCTCGCGCTGCTGATCGAGGATCTGCACCGTCTCGTCGGACGCGACGACGAGTTCACGCCGTGGCGACTCGTCGCCGAAGGCAAGGACGCCAAGCCGTTCGCCTGTATGATCGAGCCGCCGACGCTCGACGCGCGCATCTCGGCGCAGACGGCGACGTTCACCCTGTGCTCCGACACCTCACGCTCGTTCGACGAGTTCCTGGCGAAGCACGGGCTCGAGGACGCCCTGACGCGGTTCGTGATCCCGCTGTCGGCGAGCGACTGCGTGCGCGATCAGCTCGACATGGTCGGGATGGACGAGCGGCGCCTGTTCCCCGACCTCGACGGCGTCGCGTCGCAGATGCGGCGGTATTACGGGTAGGCGCGGGTGCGCGATGCGCGATGCGAAACGGCCTCGGGAGGCAGTAGCTTCTCGAGGCCGTTGCCTTTTCGCACCCGCGCACCCGCGCACCCGCGCACCCGCGCACCCGCGCACCCGCGCACCCGCGCACCCGCGCATGGCGCACCCGCTCACCCGCGCCCCTACGGAATCCCCTCCACCCCGGGCTCCGACGGCGGCACTTCCGGCGAAGGCGGCTTGCCGCGCCACCACTTCACCAGCCACACGATCAGGATGATCGGCAGCGCGATCTTGATCGCCAGGACGCCCAGCGCGAGGAGACCGCCGACGAGCAGCATCAGCACGCTGCCGAAGCCGACGACGACGAGCACCGGGAGGCCGATCGCCGCGAGGAGCAGGAACACCGGCGCGCCGACGATGCCGAGCACGATGAGGATCGGTAGACCGATCACCTTCAGCACGCCGGCGAGCGGGACGAGCAGAAGGAAGAGCGTGGCGAGCATCCCGCCGAGTGTCCGTCCGATGGCGAGCCTGAGAGCCACCGCCTTGAGAACCGTCCACATGAGCCGACTCCGTCTGTGAGGGTACCGGCACTCGCGCCGACGTCGTTACCTACGTCGGGCCCCCCACCTCGGTTTCGCGGCTCCCCTCGGCCGTGACGCCTGCGGTGCTCCGCGCCTACGCCACGGGCGGCAACGGTCTCGGTGCCCGCGCCTGCGTCCGCTGGAGCACGGTCGCCATCGACGGCGAGAGCTCGCCGAGCGCGCCCTCGTGCTCGCGCAGCAGCTCGGAGGCCGCGGCAGCGTCGGGGCTCATGCGCTGGCGCCGGAGGCGCACGTAGTTGAGACGCAGCAGCCAGATGGCGCGCTGTGCATCCTCGGGGATCTCGGGAACGAACGCGACCCAACCCGGGCTCCCGGCCTGCATCAGCGGCAGCGCCAGCCCCTGCTCGATCACCATCTCCTTGAGCGCGCGCGTCAGCGAGACGTGCACCGCGCAGTCGTGATGAACGTGGCCGATCTGGCGCCCGTAGAGGCGGAACTCGACGCCGTCGTCCGCGTCCTCGGCCAGCGGGTTGAGGTGCGGCCGGATCTGCACGCCGGGCCAGCGCCGTATCTCCTTCATCATTCGTAGCGCGAAGGCTTCGCGCTCGGCTCCACTCATCATGCGGTCTCCCTCCGGCTCGAGGTGATACGCAGCACACGCATCCTCGGCGCGATCGGTTCCCGATCTCACGGAGCGACCCACGCCGCTGGTCCCGCTCCCCTCGACAAGGCATACTCCATTCCAGCACTCCCCCGAACCCGCGTTGCTCATGCGTTTGTTTCAGCCGCTCGTCGCCCTGCTCGGGGCGATCATGGCAACGGACGTCGCGTCCGCGCAGTGGCTGTCGCAGGCGACTCCGACCGATGTCGAGCTGCGAGGGCTCAGCGTCGTCTCGCCCAACGTCGTGTGGGCCTCGGGCCAGCGCGGCACCGTCGTTCACACGTCGGACGGCGGCGCGCACTGGGCTCGCGACACGATTCCGGGCGCCGGCGCCCTCGATCTGCGGGCGATCGCCGCGACCTCGGCGACGACCGCGCACGCGATCAGCATCGGCGACTCCTCACGCGTGTATCGCACGACCGACGGCGGGCGCACCTGGTCGCTGCGCTGGTCGGCGACGCGCAAGGGAACGTTCCTCGACGCGATCCGCTTCTGGGACGCGAGCAACGGCATCGCGATGAGCGATCCCGTCGACGGGAAGCTGTTGCTGCTCGTCACGCGCGACGCGGGCGAGTCGTGGCAGGAGATTCCGGCCGAGCGACTCCCACCCGCGCTGCCGGGTGAGGGCGGATTCGCCGCGAGCGGGACGTGTCTCGCCGTGTACGGCGAGTCACACGCGTGGATCGCCACGGGAGGCGCCGCTTCGGCGCGCGTGTATCACACGGCCGACCGCGGCCGGACCTGGACGGTGCACGACACGCCGCTCCGCGCCGGCGCTCCGTCGGCGGGGGTCTTCTCCGTCGCGTTCCGCGACGCGCGCCATGGCGTGATCGCGGGGGGCGACTACGAGAAGCCGGCGCTGCGCGGCCGCAACCTCGCCGTGACGAGCGACGGCGGCGCGACGTGGACGCCGACCGACAGTGTCTCGACGCCCGCCGGTTATCGGTCCGCCGTCGCGTTCGTGCCCGGCACGCGTGCCAACACGCTGGTCGCCGTCGGCCTCACCGGCACGGACGTCTCCGTCGACGGCGGAGCGACGTGGAGGAGCGTGGACTCGACGGCGTACAACGGCGTCGCGTTCGCGTCGCCGGCGGCCGGATGGGCCGTCGGTCCGCGCGGGCGCATCGCGCGATGGAACGGCCCGGTCCCCGACGCGCCGCCCGGCGCCGCTCGCCGCTGAGGGAGGGGGCGGGGGATCCACTGCGCGAACGCATCGAGATCGCCGCCGCGGGACTGGTGTACTCGAGCGAGTCGGACCGGCCGTTCGGGCGGCTAGGACCACGTGCGCATTCGCGTGTGGAACGCATCGTCGGGAGTAGTGCTCTACGACTCCGAGCCCGGGGCCGGAGACGTCGCCGCGCGACGGCGGTGATGAACGGGAACCTCACCGTGCACCAGTAGCGTGAGGGCTCGTCCTCTCGGCGAAGGTGGCGCATCGCCCACCTTCGCCGGGAGGCGTCGGTTGGTGCGCGCGTACCTCTGGGCCGATCAGGATCAGCGCGCGGACCCGGGGCGGGCTGGCCGGCCCCGCGGCGCTCGCGCGACGCGGTACACGTTCGACGATCGCGAGGGCGCGCTCGATCCACTCGGCGTGGGAGCCACTCGCATCGAGGAGCGCACCGAGCTCGCGTTCGGCGCCCAGCGGCAACGGTGCCGCAAGCGCGCGCCGCAGCGCCGCGGCGTGCGCCAGCAACGCGGTGCGGCGATGACGTGGCGCGGCCGCCGTCGCCCCGCCGAGCGCACGAAGCACGCGCCGCCGGATCGGCGTGTCCGCGACGGACAGGCCGCACGAGCCGCGCGACCAGTCGCGCGCGATCCATGCGCCGAGCACCGCGAGCGCCGACTCACGCTCCGCTGCGCTCGCGACGCGCGGCGCACCCTCCGCCGCCGCGAGGGCGCGGACGATCGTCGAGGCGGACGCCGACGGCCCGGATGCTTC